>NZ_AUPJ01000304.1 GCF_000427315.1 Arthrobacter sp. TB 26 | reverse complement strand
GGGGGTCCTCTGCCGTCCCCGGAGTGCCACGCGGCCGGCGGTCCTGCCTGCGCCGCGGGCTGCTGAGGGGTAAGCCCCGCCGCCACTGGAGCTGGCCCGGGTTGCGCGGCCGACTTGCCCCAGACTTTCTTATGCTCAAGCCAATTTTGCGTTAGGGATTCTGTTTTGCTTGCTAGGCTCGTTTTAGCTACTGACGAGCGACGCTCCCAGCAAATAGAAAGGCGCCTGCTGACGATGACTACCACCGCTATCACCACCACTGCCCCGATCTCGGCCAGCTCCCCGGAGTGGCTGCAGCTCAAGGCTGCCGCCACCGCATTGCAGCAACTCCAGGCCCAGGACGGATCCGTTCCGGAAGCGGCCAACCACGAGGCGGCCGCCGGGTATGTCCGCACGATTTCGGCGGCCATCCAGGCGCTGGCACCGTCCCTTCCGCACGACGCCGACTACCTCGCCCTTCTGGTGACCGACTTCGGCCGCTGGGCCGACGGCGGCTTCGGGGTACCCGACTTCCTGGACTCCCTGCAGGCCTTCCAGCCGCAGCGGCACCGGGTAAACGGGCTGCAGCACCTCGTGGTGTTCCCGATGTACACGCAGAACGGCAGCAGCAACCGCCTCGTCGAGGCCGTGCTGATCGAGGTCATCTGGCCCGAGTTCATCGCCGGCCTGGAGGAGGGCGAATACTCCAACAAGCTTTTCGTCCCGATCCGTTTCCTCGACTTCACCCCGGGATACAACACCAACTCCGCGGTGCTGTTCCCGGAGACCGTCGCCGTCCGCGAAACCCCCACTTTCACGTGGGGCGCCATCTTCGCAGACCGCGAGGCGGCCCGCTTCCGCCGGGTGCTCCGCGCCGCCGCGGACATCACCGCGCTGCAGCTTCCCGACGACGCGGCCGCGCTCCTCGAGGACCAGGAGCTGACCCAGGAAACCTTCGTGATGTGGGACCTCATCCACGACCGCACCCACATGCGCGGCGACCTGCCCTTCGACCCGTTTATGATCAAGCAGCGCATGCCGTTCTTCCTTTACTCCCTCGAGGAACTGCGCTGCGACCTGACCGCCTTCCGGGAATCCGTGAAGATCGAAAAGGACGAGGACGCCGATCCCGAGGCACGCCGGCACGCCAAGCTGGTCCAGTATGCCGTCATCTTCGACCGGATCTTCCGCTTCGCCATCACCGGCAGCCGGGTCCGCAACTACGACGGACTCGGCGGCCAGCTGCTCTTTGCGTGGATGCACCAGCACCACGTCCTGCACTGGACCGACAGCAAACTCAGCATCGACTGGGACCAGGTCGCCGACGTTGTGGTGGAACTCGGCGCCAGGATCGAGGAACTGTACTGGCGCTCGATCGACCGTCCCAAGATGGCGCACTGGCTGGCCGCCTACGAGCTGATTTCCGGCACCGTCACGCCCAACCCGGCCTCCGTGTGGGCCAAGGGTCCGGATGCGCTGCCGCTGGCCGGCCCGCCGCGCGGCCTCACCGACCAGGTGCTCGACGACGAGTTCCCGCTGTCCATGTTCTACGAGGCCCTCGAGAAGAAGATGCGCCCCGTCATCGAATCCACGGCCGGCATCACGGGAACGTCTGATACCGGGGCAGCCACCACTCCCATGAACGCCGGATGAGCGGCGTTCGCTCCCTGAACGTGCTGGTCACGGGCGGCAGCGGCCCTTCGGGGATCGCCGCCGCCCGCGCCCTGCACAACGCCGGGCACACCGTCTTCACCGTCGGCTCGGACGGGCCACGG
>NZ_AUPJ01000303.1:241-1746 GCF_000427315.1 Arthrobacter sp. TB 26 | reverse complement strand
CGGCGGGCGGTGCCAGCTACGTGGCCGCCAAGGCCGCCGCCGAGGCCTGGACCCTGGCCGTCGCCGACGGCTTCCACCGCGGGCAAGCGGGGACCGCCGGCCCCGGCAGTGACGCCGTCCACGTGGCACAGCACAGTGCGGCGGTGGTTTTTGTGGTGAAGGCCCTCGTGGACGCGGGCATGCGGGCGAAGTCCCCCGAACGTAGCTTCCCCGGATTCACTGACGTGGAGGAGCTGGCCGCTGCCGCCGTCGGGCTCTTCAGCTCCCCCGCGGCGGAACTGAACGGCCAGCGGCTGCTGCTGGGCGCCGGCCCCAGGCCCTGAACCCTAGCCCCGGACTTTAGCCCCGGGGCCCGGACCTCCTTAGACTGAAAGAGTGAGCAAATCGATGACAAGCACAGTTGAAACCGCCCCTGCCCCTGCTGCTACTGCGGTGCGGCTCCACGATCCCTCCGTCCGCGGCTTTGCCTCGGACAACTACTCGGGCGTCCATCCCGAGGTCCTGGCGGCCCTGGCCGCCGCCAACGAGGGCCACCAGGTCTCCTACGGCGAAGACGAGTACACCGCCCGGCTGCAGCAGCTCATGGAGGACCACTTCGGCGAAGGAATCGAGTGCTTCCCGGTCTTCAACGGCACCGGGGCCAACGTGCTGTCGCTGCAGTCCCTCCTGCCGCGCTGGGGCGCCGTCATTTGCGCCTCCACCGCGCACATCAACATGGACGAGAACGGCGCCCCGGAGCGTATCGGCGGCATCAAGCTGCTGCAGGTCCCCACGGAGGACGGCAAACTCACCCCCGAGCTGATCGACAAGGAAGCCTGGGGCTGGGGCGACGAGCACCGCGCGCAGCCGCTGGCCGTGTCCATCACCCAGACCACCGAACTCGGCACCTGCTACACGCCGGACGAAGTGCGGGCGATCGCTGAGCATGTCCATTCCAAGGGCATGAAGCTGCACATGGACGGCGCCCGGCTGGCCAATGCCGCGGCGCACCTGAAGGTGCCGCTGCGGGCCTTCACCCGCGACGCTGGCGTGGACATCCTCTCCTTCGGCGGCACCAAGAACGGCCTGCTCTTCGGCGAGGTGGTCATCGCGCTGAACCCGGCCGCCGCCCAGGGCCTGATCTACCTGCGCAAGATGAACATGCAGCTGGCCTCCAAGATGCGGTTCATGTCCGCGCAGTTCATCGCCCTGCTCGAGGGTGATCTCTGGCTGCGCTCGGCCTCGCACGCCAATGCCATGGCCGCCCGGCTTCGTGCCGGCGTCGAGTCCATCCCCGGCGTCGAGCTGAGCCAGAAGACGGAGTCCAACGGCGTGTTCGCAATCCTGCCGGCCGGTATGGCGGACCGGCTGCGCAGGTCCTTCCGCTTCTACGACTGGAACGAGGCTGCCCGCGAGGTCCGCTGGATGTGTTCCTTCGACACCACCGAGGACGACGTTGATTCCTTCATCGCTGCAATCAAGCGCGAACTCGCTGCCGGCTGATCCAACGGGCATGGCCGACGCCG
>NZ_AUPJ01000303.1:0-231 GCF_000427315.1 Arthrobacter sp. TB 26 | reverse complement strand
CCGGTCAGCGACGGCGAGCCTGCCGGGCTTGGGAGCCCCCCTTGCATAATCTTCCACTGTGAACGCACTCGATCAGGTTCCGGCAGATTTTGTCTTTGCCCTGGGAACCCTTCGGCAGGCACGAACCCGGGGTGAACTGCGCCTGGAGGAGATCCCGGCGCCCGCGCGGCTGGCACCGTTCGCCGTCGCGCTCGGCGCGGAAGTCGTCGCCCCCGGCGAACCGGCGCCCTC
>NZ_AUPJ01000302.1 GCF_000427315.1 Arthrobacter sp. TB 26 | reverse complement strand
CCGGGGGTGTCGAGGGTAGCGGGGTGGAAGTAGTGGTTGCGTCGGGGTCTTTGGCGTGGGTCAAGGTGTGGTGGCGGGATGAACCACGGGATGCCGGTACGGACCTGGATGGTCCAGTGTTCCTTGTGGATCACGTGGTGGTGGTGTGAACAGAGCAGTACACCGTTGTCCGTGCCGGTTGTTCCGCCGCGGGACCAGTAGGTGATGTGGTGGGCTTCGCACCAGAGCGCGGGGATGGTGCAGCCGGGGAACGCGCAGCCCTGGTCGCGGACGGTGAGGGCTTTGCGGATGTGGGGCGGGAAGACCCGGGTGGCCCGGCCGATATCCAGGACCTGGCCTGCGCTGCCGAGGAGGACCGGGATGATGTCCGCGTCGCAGGCGATCTTCCGGACGGTCGAGGCGGTGACGGGGCCGGTGAACAGCAGCGACCCGGTCTGTGCCGTGACCTGCCCGCGCTGGAAGGAATCTCCGGAACCGCCCTCGCGGGTGCCGCCCTGGCGGGTGCCGTCGTGAGTGTCGCTGGTTCCGCCGGGCGCGTTGAGGCGGGTGAGGAGGTCGCGGTAGTCGATGGTGACCATGACCTGCGGGCGCAGCCCTCCCGCGCCGGGCAGGGTGCCGGCGGCGAGGGCGAGTTTGCAGGCACCGACGAGGCCGTCGAGGAGTTTCTGCGGACGCGAGCGGAGGTCAAGGGGGACGTCCATAACGTCAGGTCCGGCGTTGTTGCCATGGTCGGCCCACGGGACTGCGGCTGCGTCCACCCCGGCGTCCGGGGCCTGGGTGCGGGGGTTGGTGGCGGTGTTCATGACGGTGAGGAGGTGTTCGAACTGTTCGGCGGTCGCGAAGATCTCCAGATGCTACAGTCCGTGCCGGGGTTTGCGGATGAACGCGCCCTGGAGCTGGCGCAGGAGCTCTTCGGAGGGCTCGGCGCCGTCCTGGTCGATCGCGTCGGTCCAGCTCCGGGCCACCCGGGCCAGGAAGTCCGGGTCGTTCTCCGCGGCGGTGCGGGTCAGGGCGTGCTCCATCCGGGCGGCGGTTTCGGCGTCGCAGACGTGCCGGACCCGGTCCAGGGCCAGGCTGATGATGGTCGCGGACCGGGACGCGACCGCGCCGGAGGCGACGGCGGCACCGAGTTCCCCGTGCACGGCAGGTAACGGTTCGCCGGTGAATCCCTGGCGTGGCAGCAGGCTCTCGGCGAGGGAGAGCCGGCGCCGGGCTTCGGGGGCGCCGATCCGCAGCCGCGCCCGCAGGAACTCCGTAGTGTTCCGGTACCCGTCATCAACAACGGCAGCAGCAACCGAGCCCGCCGCAGTGCCCGCGTCACTATCCGCGGCGGCCGGGTCGTCAGTGCCGCCGGGGGTCTCCCGCCAGCCGGTGGTCCACGACGTTGTGACCGTGCCGGCGGCCGCGGCGTGCTTCCGGGTCCGGTCCACCGCGGAGGCTGCGACGAGCTGCAGATACCCCACGACCCGCGAGATCTCCTCCATGGTGCCGGCGAACTCCGACGAGGCCTGGAAGCCCCGCAACGCCGCATCCTGGGCCGCCGTCGACGCCACCTCCCGGAGCACGGCCAGGGCATCATCCACGCCGGACCGCCCGGCCGGCGCAACGCCCCGGTCCGTGTCCAGGCAAGCAATGAAATCCCTGACGGCTTCCATAAGCCCACACTAGCGACGGGCTACGACAATAAACGCCCCGCCGGACTGCCTCCGCAGACTGAGCCAGAATCAGCTCGTGCACCCGCGCCAGGCCGGGACTGACGCGCCAGACCGCGCCCAGCCCCAGCCCGGGAATCCGAACAGCCCGGGAGCCCGACCCAGCCCGCGCAGGCCGATTCCCCGAACCGTCCGGCCCTCGGCCCGGTGTGCAACTAAACTGGACTGGATCCCGACGCCGCCCACTGTAAGGACAGATTGCACATGGCCATTTTGAATATCCGCATCATCGGGGATCCTGTGCTGCGCACAGTTGCCGATCCCGTGACGGAATTCGGGCCTGAGCTGGCGAAGCTTGTTGCCGACATGACCGAAACCATGGAGGACGTGGACGGGGCAGGCCTGGCCGCACCCCAGGTCGGCGTCAGCCAGCGCGTCTTCACGTACCGGATCGGCGGCGTCGAAGGACACATCATCAACCCTGTGCTTGACAACAGCGAGGACTTCCAGCCCGACGAAGTCGAGGGTTGCCTCTCCATCCCCGGCCTCGGCTTCCCGGTCCGCCGGCACCGCCGCACCCGCGTCACCGGCGTGGACCTGCACGGTGACCCCGTCGAGGTGGAGGGCGAAGGGATGCTGGCGCGGGCCTTCCAGCACGAGACGGACCACCTCGACGGCATCCTTTTCACCGACCGGCTGGAAGGCGAGGACCGGAAGACCGCGCTGCGCGCCATCCGGAACGCCAACTACGACTCCATTACCGAGCAGACGACGGCGAAGCGCGCCCGGACGGTCGGCACCAGTTTCGGTTCCGGCAGCGCAGGTTCGGGAAGCTTCGGCTCGTTCGGTAACTCCCAGTGAGGGTTCTCTTCGCAGGAACGCCGGCGGTGGCCGTGCCGTCCCTCGACGCGCTCGTGGCGGCAGGATTCGACGTCGTCGCCGTCCTCACCCGACCGGACGCGCCACTCGGACGCAAACGCGTGCTGACGCCGTCGCCCGTTGCTGCCCGGGCTGCGGAACTGGGCATCCCGATCATCCGCGCCGCCAAGGTGGACACCTCGGTGACAAAGCAGATTGCGGCCGCCACCCCGGACGTCGCCGCCATCGTGGCCTACGGCGGGNNCCCCGGCCGGCCCTGGACGTTCCCCGCCATGGCTGGATCAACCTGCACTTCTCGCTGCTTCCGGCCTGGCGCGGAGCGGCGCCCGTGCAGCGGTCCCTGATCGCTGGCGACGACGTCACCGGGGCTGTCACCTTCCTGCTGGAGGAGGGGCTGGACACCGGACCGGTGTTCGGCACCCTGACCGAGGCCGTCCGGCCCGATGACACCGCCGGTGCCTTGCTCGGGCGGCTGTCCCACAGCGGTGCCGTGCTGTTGACCCAGACGCTTTCCGCGGTCGACGCCGGCCGGGCCGCCGCGGTGCCGCAGCAGGGCGACGTCAGCGTCGCTCCCAAACTCACCCTCGAGGACGGCCGGCTCG
>NZ_AUPJ01000301.1 GCF_000427315.1 Arthrobacter sp. TB 26 | reverse complement strand
CGCGGGGTCACCCCTGAGCCAGGGGCGTGGACCACCCTCGAGGGCCAGCGGATCAAGCTGGAGCCGGTGATCCTGCGGCCCGGGGGACCGGCGCTGCAACCGGGTCAGCTGGTACTGGAGGGCAGGAGCGTGCTGGTGGGAACCGGCTCACATCCGGTCGAACTCACCCGGATCCAGCCCTCGGGCAAGAAAATGATGACCGCCGCCGACTGGGCGCGCGGACAGGCAACACTTGAAAGCGTGGTATTCGAATGAGTGAGTCCGGGACGAGCGGCCGGGGCAATGGCCCCCAGCGCGGCGGATCAGGCGGCCAGCGCGGCGGATCAGGCGGCCAGAGCGCCGGACAGGGTGGCGGCCAAAGCGGCCGCGGCCGGGACGGAAGCAACCGGAACGCGCAGGGCCGGGAGCGCAACCGCGGGCCCCAGCGCGGGTTCACCGAGAACGCGCCTTCCCAGCGCACCCGTCGGGCCGATCCTGCCCGTCTCGTTGCTTTCGAAGTCCTGCGCGCCGTCGCGGCCGAGGACGCGTACGCCAACCTCGTCCTGCCCGCCCGGATCCGCCACCACGGCCTGGACAAGCGCGACGCCGGCTTCGCCACGGAGCTCAGCTACGGGGCACTGCGCGGCCAGGGCACCTACGACGCGATCCTGGCCCGCTGCGTGGACCGGCCCCTGGACCAGCTGGACCCGGCCATCCTCGACGCGCTGAGGATCGGCGCGCACCAGCTGCTGGCCATGCGCGTCCCCGCCCACGCCGCCCTGGACCAGACCGTCGGCCTGGCCCGCGCCGTGATTGGCGCCGGGCCTTCCACGCTCATCAACGCCGTGTTGCGCAAGGTGTCCGCCCGCACCCTCGAGGAGTGGCTGGACCTCCTGCTCAGCGACGAGACGGACGAAACCAAAAAAGCCGCCATCCGCTACGCGCACCCTGAGTGGATTGTCCGCGCCCTCCGGCAGTCCCTGGTGGCCCACGGGCGCCCGGTCAGCGAAATCAGCGACCTCCTCGAAGCTGACAACGCCGCACCCGTGGTCAACCTCGTGGCACTGCCCGGGCTCGGCAGCCTGGACGAAGCCCTGGAAGGCGGTGCCACACCCGGCGAACTCGTTGAAGGCTCGGCGCTCTCCAGCGGAGGAGACCTCGGCCGGCTCGCTTCCGTCCGCGAAGGCACCACCCGCGTCCAGGACGTCGGCTCCCAGCTCGTCGCCCGCGCCATGGCTGCTGTCGACCTTGGCGGCAGTGCCAAGGTCACTGACGGTGCCGGCGGCGCCGGCACGGAACCGGCAGCTGAACGCTGGCTGGATATGTGCGCCGGCCCCGGCGGCAAGGCGGCCCTGCTCGGCGCCCTCGCCCGGGAACACGGCGCCACCCTGCTGGCCAACGAACCCGCACCGCACCGCGCCAAACTGGTCCGGCAGGCCCTCGCCGCGGTGCCGCACGAGGTCTGGCACGTGCGGACCGGCGACGGCCGCGAGGTGGGCACCGAGATGCCGGAGAGTTTCGACCGTGTTCTCGTCGATGCGCCCTGCACCGGGCTCGGCGCCCTGCGCCGCCGTCCGGAGTCACGCTGGCGCCGCACTCCCAAGGACCTCACGGACCTTGGCCCGCTGCAGCGCGAGCTGCTCAAGTCCGCGCTGGCGGCCGTGAAGCCCGGCGGCGTGGTGGCCTACGTGACCTGCTCGCCGCACCCGGCGGAGACAACCGCCGTCGTGAGCGATGTGCTGCGCAAACGCGACGACCTTGAACTGCTCGACGCCGGTGCGGTGCTGGACAGTGTCAGCCTCACCGGCCACCTCGACGCGGGACACGAGCTCACCGCCCAGCTCTGGCCGCATGTGCACCGCACAGACGCCATGTTCCTGGCGCTCATCCACAAAAAGGCCTGACCCACAGGGAATACTGGGTCACTGGACGCCCGCGCCTTCAACAGGACATCTCAGCAGAACGACAAGGAATTCCACATGGCCAAGTGCTGTATCAACCCGAGCATTCTCTCCGCCGACTTCGCCAACCTCGAAGCGGAGCTGCAGAGAATCAGCAACGCCGATGCGGTGCACGTGGACGTCATGGACAACCACTTCGTCC
Organism: Arthrobacter sp. TB 26; assembly: GCF_000427315.1. GTDB lineage: Bacteria > Actinomycetota > Actinomycetes > Actinomycetales > Micrococcaceae > Arthrobacter. The sequence goes on along the minus strand of NZ_AUPJ01000301.1, from coordinate 1,320 downwards.
CCAACCTGTCGCTGGGGTTGCCGGTGGTTGCGCGCCTGCAGGAGATCAGCCCGGTGCCGTTGGACGCGCACCTCATGATCGAGCACGCGGACCGCTGGGCCCCGGCCTACGCCGACGCGGGTGTCGCCTCCGTGACGTTCCACGCCGAGGCGTCGATCGCGCCGATCAAGCTCGCGCGCGAGCTCCGGGCCCGCGGTGCCAAGGCAGGCTTGGCGCTCCGGCCGGGCAGCGGCGTGGAGCCCTTCCTGGACATGCTCGGTGAACTGGACGTGCTGCTGATCATGACCGTGGAGCCGGGCTTCGGTGGCCAGGAATTCCTTGACCTCACGCTTCCCAAGATCCGCCGGGCCCGCGCCGCCATCGACGCCTCCGGGCTCGACGTGGCACTGCAGGTCGACGGCGGCATCACCGAAGACACCATCTGGCGTGCCGCGGACGCCGGGGCCAACGTCTTCGTGGCCGGGTCCGCCGTCTACGGTGCCGGGGATCCGGCCGAGGCCATCGAACGGCTTCGCGCCGCCGGCCAGCGCTAGTCGCGCTGGGCGGCCTGCACCGCAGGGCAAAAATGACGCACTCCGTAACATCCTGACCCGGGGAATAGCCAAAGCTACCCGTCGGTTGTGCCAGAATAGCAAGACACATACGTGCTCCGGGGTCGGTGTAAGTCCGAACCGGCGGTTATAGTCCGCGACCCGCGAGCCGGCGCTTCCCTCGGGAAGAATGCCGGCAGACGGTTGAACCGGTGGAACTCCGGTACCGACAGTTAAAGTCTGGATGAGAGAAGCACGTACAGCTGTTACTGCGGCGCCCTTTCGGCGCCGCGGAAGTTCGCTGTCGTATACCCCCGGAGCCATCGCGGCTTTTGAGGGAAGGAACGACACTCACATGCACTCTCTGCGATGGCTCTTCACCACCACCATGGTTTTCGAAAGCCCGGTGGCAGGTTGATGAGCGTTAAGCACTCCACCTACGAAGCGGCAGATGACGCCGCGGCCCTGACGGTGGCCGGTTTCAGCACAGCCGAGGTCGCCGCCATGGACGCCGCCCTCGCAGCCGCCCTCCGGGGGCCGCGCGGCGCGAACCCGCTGGTTGGCGCCGTCGTCATCGCCGCTGACGGCACCCCGATCGTCACGGGCTACCACCGTGGGGCCGGCACCGCGCACGCGGAAGCCGACGCCATTGACCAGGCCAGGGCCGCCGGGCGGGACCTCAGCGGCACCACCATGGTGGTCACGCTGGAACCGTGCAACCACTGCGGACGCACCGGTCCCTGCGCGCAGGCGATCATCGAGGCCGGCATTGCCGACGTCGTCTACGCGG
>NZ_AUPJ01000300.1 GCF_000427315.1 Arthrobacter sp. TB 26 | reverse complement strand
AACTGGATAAGCGGGTTATCGCTTTGGGGTTTATTCCTCGCTCCGTGGGCGAGCTGAGGGTCTCTATCGATGATGCTCGCCGTCATACCCTCTGGTGCTTTGTCACTGGGTTTTGTTCGCAGTTTGGTCGCGACTGCGCTCTTCGGCGAAGCGGGGGTTCTTGCCGACAACGTAGCTCGACATGGGTGCGCCGGCGGCTCCCGCGTGGCGGGACAGAGTCTGCTTGCTGTATCCGAGCATGCGGGCAAGTGACGTGGCGTCAATTTCTTTGACCAGGCTCTGCAGGGTGGTGTTGCGGATGCCTTGGATGTTGACGCCCATCCCGCGCAGCTTCAGGAGGTGGGTGTTGGGGGATCGGGGTGCTCCTGCGCGGACGCCCGGGAAGAGCCAGCGTGTATCGCGGTTGACTGTCTGTTGGCCGGCGCGGTCCTGGAGGTGGGCCCAGAACATGGGTGCCAGCAGCTCGGGAATAGGTGCCGGATACCGGCCGAGACTGAGGAACATGCCTTTGCCGGTCACTTCGACGTCGTCGATGGTGAGCATGGCGATCCTGCCGATGGGGATGCCATAGAGCAGGAAGATCAGCCCCGCGATGCGGATCGACAAGGCGACGTTGTCGGCCTCGATGAGCTTGCGGACAAGGTCCAGGCGTTCCTGCTGGCTGAGGACGGGCGTCGTCCTGGCCAGCCGCGCAGCGACCTGGATGTCCTTCCCCGGCGTTTCCCGCTTGAGGTATTGGATGAAGTTCCGGATATGTCGACGGGTTGAGGTGCCCTCGGAGAGGTATTCGTCGATATGTATCTGGCGGAAGGAAGCTGCTGTCCGGCGGTGCTCATCGAGGAGCCAGCGGAGGAACTTTCCGGCCTCTGTGATCTCCTGCTTGGCCGAGCGCACGGCATAGTTCATGTTCTTCGTCGCGGATGACTCCGCCCGAAGTCTCTTGAGGTGATGCCAGCGGGCGAAACGCTCGATGGGGGCGTGGATTTCCGGCGTCGAGGAGAGCTGGTCGAGGCGTTCTTCCAGCCACTGCTCGAACATGGCCAGCTGCCGGTCTTCCTGTGCGGGCAGGATCCGGTTATGAGTGAGGATCGCGCGGACGTGCTCGACCGCCGGCGTCTTGGGCAGTTCGTCGAAAGCCCGGTGGGAGAGCTCGATCTCCCTGTCACCGATCCGTTTGAGCAGCCCGGCGGACCGGCCACCGTTGCTGCGCAGCCAGGTGTAGATGCTCTCCGGCCGCGTGGCCCCGGTCAATACCTTGATAAGGCGTTTGAGCCGCAGGTCGGGTGGGTCATTCGGCCTCAGAAGCTCCGTCAGATCGTTGGCGAGAACGCAGGTGATGCAGTGACCCCCGCGGAAGCGCTCGGCCTCGCGGCCGCAGTTGTCACAGGTGAGGTCCGTCGTGATGCCGGCGCATTCGCGACAGATGTCGTCGCCCGCATCCGTTCGACCTGGCAGCATTCTGTCGGCACCGCAGAGCGGGCATTGACCGTATCGGTGGGTTGCGTTCGTGAAGCATATTCCGCAGATCCGTCCGTCTGGCCAGCGGACCCGGATCTTTCCGGTGGTTCTCCCGCAGCGGTCGCAACCCTCGCTCGTCCTGTTTGATCGGGGACGACCGCGCGGCTTGAACTCACTGCTCATCGGGACGGGTAATGCGGGCGCGGACCGGGCGGTAGGCCTCCATCAGGGGGACATCCGTGCCGTCGCCGACGGCGGTCCGACGGCGCTGGGTGCGGGTTTCCGTTCCTGTGTAGGTAAAGATTTCGTTGGCTTCGACCTTGAAGATGTCGCAAAGTGCTGCCAAGACCTGGAAGGCGATCCGGTCCGGGTTCTGTCCGACGAGTCGGTAGATCTGCGACTCGGAGAGCGTGATGCCACGCTCCCGAAGCGGAGCGACCAGATCGCGGCTGTTGCGCATCCCGGCGCGTGCCATCAGCTCCTTGACGCGGAACTGGTAGTCGATTTGACGGTTCATCGTGATGCCTTTCCGGAAGGCGTTGTGGGTTTGGTCAGCAGCTTGCTGTTGCTGGCCAGGAGGGTTGTGTTGAGCACGCGTTCCAGTTCGCGCGCGGCGAAGTCGGGGGAGGGAAGTGTGTAGATCGTGGTCGTCGCTGTGTGCTCGTGGCCAACCTGCATCGAGATGAACTTGGTGTCATAGCCGTACTCGGTCTGCATGTGCGTGACATAGGACCGTCGCAGGGAGTGAAGGTCGAGCCCCGGCGGAAAGCCGAGTTCGTCGAGGAATCCGCGCATCCGATCCCGGAGGTTCTTTTCCGGAACCAGGCCGCCGCGGCCAGTCGGGAAGAGATCGCTGACAGGCTGCCCGTAGCGGGGAAGACCGCGTTTGACCCAGTCATCAACCGCCTCGGCTGCCCAGTCCAGGAGGGTCAGCACGGACCGCTGTTTCTTGGGGGAGCCCTTCTGCGACTTCCCGAACCGGACGCGCAGAATGCCGTAGTCGCCGAAGTACGGAGCCTTGACATTGCGGGAGAAATCGACCAGGCCGAGGTGACGGAGTTCGTCGCGCCGAAGGCCCCAACCGTAGGCGGTCTTGAAGGCGACGGCGTCACGCCACGCGGCAAGAGCGCCCTTGCGTCCGGAGTTTATGATCCGTTCGACTTCCAGGTCGGCTAGGTCGAAGAAGGCCTGCAGCTCCTCGAGAGTAAAGGCACGCTTCTCCGGACCCATATCGGCATCCTGGACGTGCCTGGCTTTGTTGAACTCGGTGATCACCTGGGAAAAGGTTGTCCCGAAGAGGCGCCCGCAGTTCTCGTTCCACGGGTATTCAGGGTTGGTTGCATACTCGCAAAACAGTTTGATGTCCGTCTGGTAGGCCCGGACAGTGGACAAGGCCAGGTTCTCGACACCGCGAAGATGGTCGAACAGCTCGTCCGCGTCGACGGGGGCCCACTCCCACGGATACTTGCCCGAGAAGTCCGCCAGGCGCATAACAGATGCGACCCGGCGCCTGGTCGTTTGCATGGTGAAGTTTTGCGCCGAGTGCGATCGCTTCCACCCGGTGAGCACCTCGCTCAGGAACCCGTCACGATCCGGCTCTCGATTAGGCAGCGGGAGGAACGCGAGACCGCCGAACTTATCACCCAAGGAGCCTCCTATGTCGACTGCAATTTTTGCAGTCAAAATGCAAAAAATGCAACAATGAGACACAAAATGCCTGATCAGACCCGGATTTTGCGACACAGGAAACCACAACAGTTCGCCTCGCCCGAGGTGATCCTGCGCGTGGCGAATCGAGCGAATCGCCTGGTCAGGGCCGATCTCGGCTCCTGAGCGATCGTTATCAGAAGTGGATGTATTCGCAGAAAATGCGAATAGCCTCTTTACTGTCTAACATACGGGGCATTAGCGGGCGGACGAACGGGGACATCATGCGCGACGCGGGACAGCCCTTTGGGCGGCGCATTGTTCACCTCGTGTTCGGTTTCGTACTCATCGCCGTGATAGTCGCCGCCGCCGCCGCCGTGAACGCAGTGGATTCCGACAATTGGACTATTGCAGACTGGTTCAACCTCACTCTTTCGCTCCTGCTCGGCATCTATTTTTTCTTCCTGGCCCAGCAGGTTAACAGCAACGCGCAGAAGCGTGCTGAGGCGTTGGCCAACGCCGACCTCATTACTTCCGCCGGACTGTTGGCGATGAGCAGCGCACGCAGCCTCGCGGGGTCGGAGTCAGCAGCGCTGCGAGTAGCGGCAGACGCGCGGGCGGCGCTGCAACACTACCCGTACGCGGAAGCGACGGTACAGAAGGAGCTCGCGAAGTCCGTCAGCGACTCCTATAACAATCTCGCTTTCTCGACCTTCTTGCACTCCGATAGCCTGGCGCGCTCAGTTTGGGCGCGGATATTAGAGGGAACGGCCAGCGTCGCGGCCGAGACGGATAAGCTCGCCTTCACCCCGGCGGGTCGTCTGCGAGATCCCGATTTGGTGACGGTCGCGGACCACGTTGGCTTCATTGAGCTGCTCGGCCGCGACTTGCGCGAGAACGCCGGGCCGGATCTGTCGAGCCATGAAAGCCGTCCCCTCTCGGGGGTGTGGGACGTCACGAAGTTAGGACGCTCCCGGCGGCCGAACGTTAACCGTCCGGAAAAGGAAGAGACCATCCAGCGCCTCAATCGTTTGCAGATGCTCTACCGGGACGAGCTCACTGTGCTGCACGATTGGGAGATCCTTCGCAAAAATGCCGAGAACCTCAATTGCGAGGTCGAGCTCGCCGATATCGCAGCAGCTCATGAGTGGCTGGCCCCCTGGTACGTCCTGCAGATGGTCGATGGCCAGCCGACACCTGCCAATGTACTGGGTGGCGGCCTGAACGAGAGGGCTCAGTACGACAAGCTGCAAGTCAATGCCTCAACCCCGCTGTGGCCGAACGCGCTGGAACACGGCAACCTACCTCAAGGGATGCGCAGCAAGGGCATCGACAACCTGTGCCACGTGCTCAAGTCGCAATCGTCGCCCACAATCTGCGTTCTCGCCTACGAACTCTGCCTTGATGAGGGCACCGGCAAGACAAAACGGTTGGTGCTGGATGGGAACCACCGGTTGGCAGCGGCATTCCGCATGTCGCTCGACAACACCGCTTGCTCGCAAGGACGGAAACCCTCCCGACGGTTTAGGGTCCTGACATTCCTCATCCGGGAGCGACAGCCCGTAGATGACCTGATCGCCACAGGGGATCACGAGGAGAAACCCTACCGGTGGAGGGGCTTCACGCCAGATGTCGGCCTCGTGCGCGGAACCTGGCGCCCCGACCCACCCCGCGGCTGACGAGCTAGAGGGACTGCGGGAGTGGACGCTCCATGACGAAGTCGTGCTCCACCGTCTTCCCGAGCGTGAACGATTTGGTGCCCACCTTGCGGAAGCCCGACTTCTCGTAGAACCGGATGGCGCGGGCATTCTGGCTGTTCACGCCAAGCCAGAGTCCGCGGGCGCCGGCATCCGCGGCTGCACCGATGCTCGCGTGCATCAGTTCGGCGGCGGCGCCCAGGCCGTGGTGCTCCGGATGAACGTAGCACTTGCTGAGTTCGGTGCAGGGCAGGTCTGTCAGGACTGCGGCCACGTCTGGGTCCCGGGTGGGGCGCGCGACGAGGAGGCTGTAGCCACGGAGCTCGCCGCCGGCGTCGATCACGAGAACGGTGGTGTCGGGATCGGCGAGGTAGCGGCGGAAGTTGGCCTCGCTGAGCGTGTCAGCGAGGTGGGCGGCGATGTCTTCCGGTGCCGAACCTGGCGGGCACGCCAGCGGGAAGGTGATGGCCGCGAGCGCTGCCAGCCGGCCGGCGTCGTCCGCGGTTGCCGTTCGGATTACGTGCGTCATGCCCAGAACCCTAGTCCGTGGCGGGGGATGCCTGCGCTTCGTGAAGCGCCGCCGACAGGTCAGCCCGCCGGGTAGGCGACGTAGGCGAGCCGCGTCGAATCGGGTGACCAGCTGTTGACGTTGAGGGTTCCCTGGCCACCGAACAGGGTCCAGGTGCGGCGCGGTGTGTTCCAGTCGTCCAGCGACACCGTGACGAGCTCGACGGGCAGATCCGCAGGGTGGCCCAGTGTTCCCGCCGGGAACCGGAGGTAGCTGGCGCGGAGTCCGTCGGGTGAGATGTGCGGGAACCAGTCGACTGTCCCGCTGTGGACCAGGCGCTCCAGCCCTGATCCGTCACGGCGCACCCGGGCGATCTGTGCGTGCCCTGGCAGGCTGCTGAAGGTCTCCGTGTTCAGGTAGATCCAGTCGCCGTCAGGTGAATACTCCGGTCCGTCGCAATGCCCGGGCCCGGTGTCCATCACAGCCGAAGGACCGCCGCCCGCGGGCATCGTTAGGAGGCGCCCCGGTTTCGTGACATCGTCCGTCTCCACCCCCACGCACGCGAGTTCGCGGCCGTCCGGACTGACCCCGTGCAGGAAGTGCGAGAACCCGTCCGGGGCGGTGATCCGGACCGCTGCACCTCCGCGGATGTCCGCCCGGTAGATGTGGCCGTCATTCGCGGAGAGGTAGATCTGTTCGCCGTCGGGGGCCAATACGTGGTCGTTGTTGAGATCGGGGACGCCCGTCAGGGGGACCTCCTCCAGCGAGCGGCTGGACANCCAGCCGCCACAGGGCCCCGGCGCCGTTAAGGATGAGGGCGGAATCATCCGGGGTCCAGTTGGGTGCCTCCAGCAGGAGGTCGTCGCTGGCGAAGAGGAGCTCGCGTGACCCCGTGGTGACGGACGCGGCCCAGACTTCACAGCGCTGGCCGGACCTCAGCACGCGTGGCACGACGGGCTCCGGGACCTACTGCTTGAATGCTGCATCGAAGGAGGTGTTCGACGCCGGGAAGTCGAACTTCTTCAGCGCGGCGAGGGCCTCAGGAGCGCCGTGGAGGCGGTCCATGCCGGCGTCCTCCCATTCGATCGAGATGGGCCCGGTGTAGCCGATTGCGGCCAGGGCGCGGAAGGATGATTCCCAGGGGACGTCGCCGCGGCCGGCGGAGACGAAGTCCCAGCCGCGGCGCGGGTCGCCCCAGGGCAGGTGTGAGCCCATCACGGTGTTCCGGCCGGTGGGGCGCAGCTTCGTATCCTTGCAGTCCACGTGATAGATCCGGTCTTTGAAGTCCCAGATGAAGGAGACGGGGTCGATGCCCTGCCACATGAAGTGGGAGGGGTCCCAGTTCAGCCCGAAGGCTTCCCGGTGGCCGATGGCTTCGAGGGTGCGGACGGTGGTCCAGTAGTCGTAGGCGATTTCGGAGGGGTGGACTTCGTGGGCGAATCGGACGCCGCATTCGTCGAAGACGTCCAGGATGGGGTTCCAGCGGTCGGCGAAGTCCTGGTATCCGGCCTCGATGACTTTCTCGGGGACGGGCGGGAACATCGCGACGTACTGCCAGATGGATGAGCCGGTGAATCCTACGACGGTGTCCACGCCGAGGGCCTTGGCGAGCCGGGCGGTGTGTTTCATTTCCTCGGCGGCGCGCTGCCGGACGCCTTCGGGGTCGCCGTCGCCCCAGACCTTGGACCCGACGATGGCCTCGTGCCGGAAGTCGATGGGGTCATCGCAGACGGCCTGGCCTTTGAGGTGGTTGGAGATGGCCCAGACCTTGAGGTTGTACTTCTCCAGCACGGCGAGTTTGGACTCGACGTAGCCGGGCTCGTCCCAGCGCCAGGCGTCCAGGTGGTCTCCGGAGACGGCGATCTCCAGGCCGTCGTAACCCCAGCCGGACGCCAGGCGCGCGACTTCCTCGAAGGGCAGGTCGGCCCACTGGCCGGTGAACAGGGTGTACGGGCGGGCCATGTCAGGCTCCTTCGGGGCAGGCGGTCGGTGCAGGGGCGGCGGCGGGGTTGCCGGCCAGCTGGATGATGGAGCTCTTGGCCGCCGCGCTTTCCTCCACTGCGGCCAGAATACGCTGGACGGTCAGGCCGTCCTCGAACGACGGCGAGGGCTGGCTTCCCGTACCGATCGCGACGAGGAAGTCGCGGATCTCGTGTGTGAAGGTGTGTTCCCAGCCGATCACGTGGCCCTGCGGCCACCAGGCGGCGGCGTAGGGGTGAACGGGTTCGTTGACCAGGATGCGCCGGAAGCCCTGTTCCCGGACCGGGACGGTGGAGTCCAGGAAGCCCAGTTCGTTCAGGTCCTCGAGGTCGAAAAGGATGGACCCTTTGTCCCCGTAGATCTCCAGTTTGAGCGAGTTTTTCTGTCCGGTGGCGACCCGGGAGACCTCCACGGAGGCGACGGCCCCGGAGGCGAGCGAAAGCGTGGCCCAGGCGGCGTCGTCGACCGTCACCTCCTCCAGGCCGTTCCGGCCGGGTCGGTGCGAGGTGAAGGTGTGCAGCCGGCCGGAGACCTCGGTGACCTGGTCCCCGAGCAGGAACAGCACCTGGTCGATGGCGTGGGAGGCGATGTCGCCCAGTGCCCCGGACCCGGCGGTGTCCTTGTTCAGCCGCCACGTCATGGGCGATTCCGGGTCCACGAGCCAGTCCTGCAGATACGCTGCCCGGACGTGCCGGATGGCGCCCAGCCGGCCCTCGCTGATCAGTTCCCGGGCCAGGGCGAGGGCCGGGATGCGCCGGTAGTTGAAGCCGATCATGGACTGGATGCCCTGGCTGCGGGCCGACTTCGCCGCAGCGGTCATCGACTCGGCTTCGGCCAGGGTGTTGGCGAGTGGCTTCTCCACCAGCACATGCTTGCCGGCGGCGAGCGCGGCGATGGCGATCTCCGCGTGCATAAAGCCCGGGGCGCAGATGTCCACGATCTGGATGTCCTCGCGTTCGATCACCGTCCGCCAGTCCGTGGAGGACTCCGCCCAGCCGTACTTGGCGGCCGCCTTGGCCACTCCGGCAGCGTCCCGTCCCACCAGGACGCGTTGTTCGAAGGCCGGGACGTCGAAGTAGCTGGCCACATTGCGCCAGGCGTTCGAGTGGGCCTTGCCCATGAACGCATAGCCGATCATGGCTACTCCCAGCGGGGAACCGGCAGGGGAACCGGCAGTGGGGCCGGGCGGGGTGAGGGTGCTGGTGCCGGGCTGCGCCGGCGGTGGCGTGTGCACCGTCGTCATCTGATGCTCCTTGGAACTGGGGTGGCCGGCCGCAACGGCGCGTGCCTGGCTGGCCTGGATGGGGGTGCGGGCGGTGTGGACGTCAACGCGCCCGGTGTGGCGGCTACTTCACGGCGCCGGCGGACAGGCCCGCGACGAGGTGCTTCTGGACCAGGATGAAGCCGATGAGCACCGGCAGGCTGACCACCACGGAGGCGGCCATAAGCTGGTTCCAGAAAACATCTGATTCGCTGGCATAGGACTTGAGCCCCAGGGAGAGCGTCTTGGTCGCCTCGTTGGTCAGGACCGAGGCGAACAGGACTTCCCCCCAGGCGGATATGAACGAGTACACCGCCACGGCGATGATGCCCGGCTTGGCCACCGGCAGGATCACCCGGAACAGGGCGCCCATCCGGCCGGTGCCGTCGATCATCGAGGCTTCTTCGAGCTCCTTGGGGATAGCGGCGAAATACCCGGTCAGCATCCAGATGGCGAACGGCAGGGTGAAGGTCATGTAGGTGATGATCAGGCCCAGATAGGAGCCCTGGAGCTGCAACCCGGTGATGTTCCGGATCTGCGTGAAGATCAGGTACAGCGGCAGCAGGAACAGGATGCCCGGGAACATCTGGGTGGACAGCACGGTCAGGCTGAAGGCGCGGCGGCCGCGGAACTGCAGGCGGGCGACGGCGTACGCGGCGAGGACGGCGACGGTCACCGAGCACACGGTGGCGGCCACGGTGATGATGAGGCTGTTCTGGAAGTACTTGGCCAGCGGCACCGTGGTCCAGATGTCGAAGTACGGTGCGGCCGTGAGCTCGTCCGGGATCCACTGGAACAGCCCGGAGACGTCCTTGAGGGGCTTGAGCGAGGTGGACACCACGACGTAGAGCGGGATGGCCACCCAGAGGGACAGGATGGTCAGGACGATGTTCCGCAGGATGCGGAAGTTGCGGGTCTCAATCATTGTCGGCCCCCTTGGGCAGCACCATGCGGATGTAGAAGAAGGACGCGATGAACAGGGCGATCAGGAGCAGGACGCTCATGGCGCCGCCGAGGCCGAAGTTCCAGCTGCCGAAGGAGTTCTGGTAGATCAGCGGCGAGACCAGGGTGGCCTCCTTCGGGGATGCCGCACCGAAGAGGACGAACGGGATATTGAACTGGTTGAAGGTCCAGAGCGACATCACCAGCAGCAGCACGCCGTTCGCGGGGCGGACCATCGGCAAGGTGATGTTGCGGAACTGCTGCCAGAGCGAGGCGCCGTCGATCGAGGCGGCCTCGTAGACGTCGGCGGGGACGGTCTGCAGGGCGGCCATCAGCATCAGGAACGCAAACGGCCACAGCTGCCAGACGTTCACCACGATCATGGCGCCGAAGGAGTTCTCGCCCAGGAGCCAGAAGGGACGTTCGTCGCCGAAAAGGTGCAGGGTGTCGACAAGGATCTGGTTCACGGCGCCGTCGCGCTGGTTGAACATAAAGGCCCAGGCGATGGTGCCCACATAGGCGGGCAGGGCGTAGGGAACCAGGAAGAAGGTCCGCAGGATCGCGCGGCCCTTGAAGTTGGAGGAGAGGAACACCGCGCCGGCCATGCCCAGGACCCACGAGAAGCCGACCACCGTGACGGTGTAGAGCATGGTCCGGCCAACGGTGCTGAAGAATGCCTGGCCGATGGTGCTTTCGGGGTTGAGGCCGTTGACGAAGTTCTGCAGGCCCACGAACGGGGCATTGAGCCAGTTGGTGAGGTTGAGCTGGGTGAGCGAAATGAAGGCAATCCACACCCCCAGAATCATCGGCCCGATGTGGATGAGCAGTTCGAGCAGGGCCGCAGGCAGGACGAGGCCGTAGGGAAGGAAGGACTTTTTCTTCTTGCGGACCGGCGGGG
>NZ_AUPJ01000299.1:4884-5991 GCF_000427315.1 Arthrobacter sp. TB 26 | reverse complement strand
GATGTCCGGCGCTGGGGAGGTCCGACGCCGGCAGCGGCGCCACCGTGACGTAGTCCGCCAGGGCCGCGGCAAAGAGGTTCGAGGTGCGTCCGGCGGCCTGGTGGTGGCCGCGTCTTGCATCGACCAGCAGCACCTTTCTGGTCCCCGGCGGCAGTACTACGGGCTGCTCTGGGTCTGCTCCGGCGCCGGCGTCTGGTCCGGCGTCGTCGTCTGGTCTGGCGGGATGGCTGAAGCTGCAGGCTCCGGCGGCGGCCGCCACCCAGTCCGGAACCGGCACAGTAGGCCGCGCCGCTGCCGCAGCCGAGGCGTCCCCGGCCCAGCGGGCAAAGTCAGCCACCCGGCGCCCGGCGTCCCGAAGCAGACCCACGGGGAGCGTGCCGTCGGCCACGGCTGCCAGCAAGGCATCCCGCACCTCGAGGTAGGCGGCCTCGTCGGGACGGATGCCGTCGCCGTCGTCGTCGTTGTTGTGGGTGGCGGTGCCGCCGCCGTCCCCGGACGTCGCCGGATTGCCGAGGCAGAGCAGGTCCACTCCGGCCAGGAGGGCCAGGACGGCGCCGCGGCCGGATCCGGTGGTGGCGCGGATGGCTGCCATGTCCAGCGCGTCCGTAACCTGCAGGCCTACGAATCCCAGGCCGCGCAGCAGCGAACCGGCCGCAGGATTCAGGGTTGCCGGGGCCAGTCCGAGCCCGGGGACGACGATGTGGGCGGTCATGACGGCCTTGACCCCGGCGGTGATGGCATCGCGGAAGGGCGGCAGGTGCCCGGTCTTGATCTCGTCAAGCGTCTGTCGCAGGGTGGGCAGTTCCAGGTGGGAGTCTGCGCTGGTGTCGCCATGGCCGGGGAAGTGCTTGGCACAGGCCCCGACTCCCGCGGACTGGATCCCGGTGACCATGGCCGCCGTGTGCCTGCCGGCAAGCCCGGGCCGGTCGCCGAAGGACCGCACACCGATCAAGGGGTTCAGGGGATTGGTGTTCACATCGGCCACGGGTGCCAGGACCAGGTTGATTCCCGCATTCCGGCACATTTCCCCGATGGCGCGGCCGGCGGCTTCGGTGACACTGGCGTCGTCGATCCTGCCGAGCACGGCGGCACCGGGAATCGACGAGC
>NZ_AUPJ01000299.1:407-4874 GCF_000427315.1 Arthrobacter sp. TB 26 | reverse complement strand
CGGGCCTCCAGCCGGGTGACGTTCCCGCCTTCCTCATCGCTGCCGATGACCGCGAGCGGGTTGGCATCCCGGACGGAGGCCGAGAGCCGGGCCAGCTGGGCCGGGTCTGCGGGATCGATGTTCTGGCTGAAGTAGACCACGCCCGCAACGCCCCGGCGCAGGGCGGCCGCGAGCCACGGCGGCACGGTCTGGCCGGAGAATCCCGGCCAGATCACGGCGTTAACCAGCCGGAGGAGTTCCGCGTGGCCGATGCCGGGCGTACTTTCCTGGCTGGTGCCCGCCGTATCGCCGGCGGAGGTGCGTGGGCTGCCCGAGGTTTCGAAGGTTTTGGTCTCTTCCCGGATCGTCATGCGCCCCACCCTACCCAGAGCCCCGGACCCGGAACCCCGCGGGACATGCCCATTCTTGGTGCCAAGGAGTGGGCACGATGGGATTATGTCCAGTCCTGGGTCGGTGCGGGGGGCATGTCCGGTGGCGTTGGGGCGGGGCGGAATTCTGGCCCGGGGGACATGCCCATTCTTGGTGCCAAGGGGTGGGCACGATGGGTTTATGTCCAGTCCTGGGTCGGTGCGGGGGGCATGTCCGGTGGCGTTGGGGCGGGGCGGAATTCTGGCCCGGGGGACATGCCCATTGTTAGTGCCAAGGAGTGGGCAGAATGGGTTTATGTCCAGTCCTGGGTCTGTGCGGAGGGCATGTCCGGTGGCACCGGAGGGCATGTCCAGTGGGGCCGGGAAGGATCGGGGCCCAGCACCGGGGTTAAACGGCAACGCGGGGCCACTGTGGGTCCATCCCCGCTGCTGGAGATGGGCCGCATGTGACCCCGCGCTGGTGTGGTGTGGCTGGCTGTCCTAGGCAGCGGCCGCCGTGCTGTAGGCCTGCTGGATGACCGAGCCCCAGTACGGGCCGTACATCGTGGTGGACTTGCTGCCGTAGCCGTAGCTGTTGACCGAGTTCTGGTAGCCGGTGGAGCTGGAACCGATGAACCACGGGCCGCCCGAGGATCCGCCGGTCATGTTGCAGGGGATGCCCTGGGAGTTGAACTGCGGGTTGTACGGGTCGTTCGTGGCCGTGCCGCTGCAGCTCTTCAGGGATTCACCGTTGAAGGGTGCCGCCGCCGGGTAGCCGAAGGACTTGTAGCTCAGGCCGCGGGCGGCGTTGAACTGCACGCCCGAGGCGCCGACGACATCCGCCAGCTTCTGGCCATTGAGGGTGTTCATGACCGCGAAGCCGGTGTCGTACGTCATGTCGCCGCCGGAGCTCCACTGGGTCGGGGCGTAGAGGGCCTTGGCGGTCCACATGCCGTAGGGGGCGGAGCCGTTCAGGTAGGCGGGGACGAAGGTGAACTTGGTGGCGAAGGCGCCGGGGCCCTCGTTGACGCAGTGCCCGGCCGTGGAGACGGTGCTCTTGTTCGTGGAGGAGACCGAGTTGCCGGAGCACACATAGTTGGTGCCGCCGAGGGTGAAGAAGACCTTCCCGATGTGCTTGACCGGGGTTTCGCTCGCGTTGGCCCTTGGCTGGAGCTGCTGGACTTCCTTCGCCTGCAGGCTCGGGGCCAGGGCCTCGACGGTGCTCGGTGCTCCCGCTTCCGCCGGGCGGTTCAGGGCGGCCTTGGAGTTGGCGCCGCGCTGCACTGCCTTGTCGGCCAGCACGTCACCGGGGATGGCGTTGCGCATCCGCTCCTCCGTCCAATACTCCGCTCCGCCGGTCTCGACGACGGCGTGGCTGCTGACGCCCGACGTCTCCGTCGGTGCCTTGCCGGTTGCCGGGGCGGCGCTCGCTGCGCCCGCAGCGCTCAGCGCCAACAGCGCCGCTGCCGAGAGGGTGAGAAGGCTGGTGGCCAGAGTCTTGGGTGTTCTCATGGGTGTCCTAACCGGTGGAAAGCGGGGCGGCCGCCGTTGATGGCCGCTGTGATGGGAACGAAACTACGGGACTTTGACGAATCTGTAAAGCATCTTGTCAATTTCTGTCATGGCATGTTGCGGGCGTCATGGAGTTTGGGGCGTACGACACCGGTAGGCGGCAACCCGGCTCCCTCGGGTAAGTTAGGGATGTTGAAATGGCACTAAATTCCGGAAATACCCAGACCTTCAGGGAGACGCCCGAGCAATGGCAAAGATTATCTATACCCACACCGACGAAGCGCCGATGCTGGCAACCTATTCGTTCTTGCCGATTGTCGAAGCCTTCGCTTCGACGGCCGGTGTGGCAGTGGAGACCCGCGACATTTCGCTGGCCGGCCGCATCATCGCCGCGTTCGGCGACTACCTCACCGAAGAGCAGCGCGTCAGTGACGCCTTGGCTGAACTCGGGGGCCTCGTCAAGAAGCCCGAAGCCAACATCATCAAGCTGCCCAACATCAGCGCCTCGACGCCGCAGTTGAAGGCCGCCATCGCGGAACTCCAGGGGCAGGGCTACGCCCTCCCGGACTACCCGGACAACCCCTCCTCGGACGAGGAGACGGACATCCGCTCCCGCTACGACAAGATCAAGGGTTCCGCCGTCAACCCGGTGCTGCGCGAAGGCAACTCCGACCGCCGTGCACCGCTCTCGGTCAAAGCCTACGCCCGGCAGAACCCGCACAGCATGGGAGCCTGGACCGCCGAGTCCAAGACCAACGTCGCCACGATGGACACCGATGACTTCCGCTCCAACGAGAAGTCCGTGGTCATCAAGGCCGACGGAAACATCAAGATCCAGCTGGTCAAGGAAGACGGCACGGTCAAGATCCTCAAGCGGGCCTTCCCCGTCCTCGCCGGCGAGGTCATCGACGGCACCGTGATGCGCGCCGCCGCCCTGGACAGCTTCCTCGCGGCGCAGGTTGCACGCGCCAAGGAAGAGGGCGTGCTGTTCTCCGCCCACCTCAAGGCGACCATGATGAAGGTCTCGGACCCGATCATCTTCGGGCACGTCGTCAAGGCATACTTCGCCGAGCTCTTCGACACCTACGGCGCCCAGATCGCCGCCGCCGGCCTGAGCCCGAACAACGGCCTGGCCTCCATCCTCAACGGCCTCGAGGACCTCCCCGAAGAGATCCGCGGCGACGTGGAGGCTGCCATCAAGAAGGGCCTGAATGACGGCCCCGAGCTGGCCATGGTCGATTCCGACAAGGGCATCACCAACTTGCACGTCCCCTCCGACGTGATCGTGGACGCCTCCATGCCGGCCATGATCCGCAGCTCCGGCCACATGTGGGGCCGCGACGGCCAGGAAGCCGACACGCTCGCCGTCCTCCCGGACAGCAGCTACGCCGGCATCTACCAGGTGGTCCTGGACGACTGCCGCGCCCACGGCGCCTTCGACCCGACCACGATGGGCACCGTCCCGAACGTTGGCCTGATGGCCCAGGCCGCTGAGGAATACGGCAGCCACGACAAGACCTTCGAGATCCAGTCCGCCGGCACCGTCCAGGTAGTCGACGACGCCGGCACCGTACTGATCGAGCACCAGGTTGCCCCGGGCGACATCTGGCGTGCCTGCCAGACCAAGGACGTGCCGATCCGCGACTGGGTCAAGCTGACCGTCACCCGTGCCCGCGCCTCCGCCATGCCGGCCATCTTCTGGCTGGACAAGGGCCGCGCCCACGACGCCCAGATGATCGCCAAGGTTGAGGAATACCTCAAGGACTACGACACCGAGGGCCTCCAGATCGACATCATGACCCCTGAGGATGCGACGGCCTTCACCCTGGAACGTATCCGTAAGGGCGAGGACACCATCTCGGTGACCGGCAACGTGCTGCGCGACTACCTCACGGACCTGTTCCCGATCCTGGAACTCGGCACCAGCGCCAAGATGCTCTCCGTGGTTCCGCTGATCAACGGCGGTGGCCTCTTCGAAACCGGTGCCGGTGGCTCCGCCCCGAAGCACGTCCAGCAGCTGCTCAAGGAAAACCACCTGCGCTGGGACAGCCTGGGCGAGTTCCTGGCCCTCGCCGTCAGCTTCGAGCACCTGGCCACCTCCACGGGCAACGCCCGCGCGCAGATCCTGGCCGACACCCTGGACCGCGCCACCGGCACCTTCCTGCTGGAGAACAAGTCCCCGAAGCGCAAGGCCGGCGAGCTCGACAACCGCGGCAGCCACTTCTACCTGGCCAAGTTCTGGGCCCAGGAACTGTCCCGCCAGACCGACGACGCCGAGCTGGCCGCGGCGTTCGCCGCCGTCTCCGGAGCGCTGGATTCCGGTGAGCAGACCATCGTCAGCGAACTCCTGGCCGTCCAGGGCTCCCCGGTGGATCTCGGTGGCTACTACCACCCGGACGAGGCCAAGGTCACCGCAGCCATGCGGCCCTCGGCGAAGTTCAGCGAAGTGCTGTCCCTGCTCGGCTAACAGCCGTTCAGCGCAACGCAGACGCCCCGCCTCCCATCAGGGAAGCGGGGCGTTTTGCTGTTGCGGCTAGCCGTTGCCCTTGCCCTTGCCTTTGGCCTTGCCGCTGTCGGCCGGCGGCACGGGCACGACGGCGGGCGGGGG
>NZ_AUPJ01000299.1:0-400 GCF_000427315.1 Arthrobacter sp. TB 26 | reverse complement strand
CGCGGCGGCGGCGGCTGCCTGTGCGGCCGCTTCCTGCTCGGCAGCTACCCGGGCAGCTTCAGCGGCAGCAACGCGGGCGGCTTCGGCTGCGGCCTGCTGGGCGGTGAGGTCCGCCCGGACGGTATCGACGGACGTCCTGATGCTCTGGTGCCGCTTGAAGGACACCTCGCCGCGGGCGGCCGCCTCGTCCAGGTTCACCACGAGCTCGTCGAGGCGCTTCAGCGACGTTGCCGGATCGTTGGAAGCGGCGGCCTCGGTGACGGCGAGGACCTGGGATTGAAGCTGACGGGCGGCACCGCGGTCCAACTCCGGTGCCGCGGCGCAGCCGGCGAGCGTGCCGGTGGCCAGCACCGTGCCGAGGAGCAACCCGGCGAGGAGCGGACGGGAGCGGCTGGGCCTG
>NZ_AUPJ01000298.1 GCF_000427315.1 Arthrobacter sp. TB 26 | reverse complement strand
GCCGGCGGGGTGGGCAGGTTCATGGTTCCACGCTCTTCTGCAGCTCTTGGAGGTGCTGGCCCAGGTCCCCGGTCACGGCCGGATAGGGAACGACGTCGGTTGGTTCGGGTGCTGCGAGGGCGACGGCGGCCGCGATTACACCAGCAACCACCGCCAGGAGCACGAGGGAGAGCATGATCTGGGAGCGGCGGCGGGCCCGCCGGAAGCGCGCGGCGGTCCCGGACAGGAAGGAGACGCGGTTTGTCCGCGGACCGGGTGCTGCGTCCGGGTCCAGAAGATGTCCGGCCCGGGTGCCGTGGCTGGCGCCTGCTCCGGGGGAGGACAGCCGCGGGGGCCGGGCCGGCGGTGCGGGCAGGACCCGGGTGCGCTCTTCGGCGAGGAGCCCGGGAAGTGACTCGGGCGAGACCAGGGCATGCCGCAGCGCCACTTCGAGGTCCGCGGCGGACGGCCGGTCCAAAGGGTCCAGTGCTGTCATGGCCCGGATCAGCTTGGCCCATTCAACCGGCACGGCGTCGGGGATGGCCGGGGCTCGGTGCAGTCTCGCGACGGCGGATTCCACGGCGCTGCCGGGGTACTCGACCTCGCCTTTGATGCATTCGAGCAGGACCAGCCCCAGGGAATAGATGTCGCTGGCCGGTCCCAGGTCGGCGCCCCGCGACTGTTCCGGGCTCAAATACGCGGCAGTGCCCACCATGGTTCCGGTAGCGGTCAGCCGGGTCCCGTCCATGATCCGGGCGATCCCGAAGTCGGTGAGTTTCGGCCGCAGCGGTTCCCCGGGACGGACGGGGACGAGCAGGATGTTGGCTGGCTTGATGTCCCGGTGGACGATGCCGAGCGAGTGCACGTAGGCCAGGGCGTCGGACACGCCGGCTCCGATGACCGCGATCTCATCCAGCGGCAGCGGGCTGTGCCGGATCCGGGCCCGGAGGTCTTGCCCGTCCACCAGTTCCATGGTCAGGAACGGCCGGGGTTCCCCGGGGATCCGGGTGTCTGTGCCGGCATCGAAGAGGGTCACCAGGCTCGGATGGTTCAGGGTGGCGAGGAGTTCAATCTCGGCTTCCTGGCGCCTGAGCTCGTCGGGGTCGGCGGACTGTGGGGCAAAAAGCTTGAGTGCGACGTCGCGGCCGAGGTTCGTGTCCTTGGCTGAATAGACGGAAGCCATACCGCCCCGGCCGATCACTTCCCCCAGCCGGTAGCGGCCGCTCAAGAGCTCCACCGTATCGCTATTGGGCGAACTGTCCACGCTTGTCCCCGTCCTTTTCCCCCGGCGCCACGGCGGCGCCTCTGAAGAATGATACCGGGACGGGTATCGGCTCCCC
>NZ_AUPJ01000297.1 GCF_000427315.1 Arthrobacter sp. TB 26 | reverse complement strand
GGGGAGATGCTGCCGGAGCCTGCGTCGCCGTTGGATCCCCCAGCGGACCCAACGACTGCATGCTGTGCCGGAGCCTGCGTCGCCGTTGGATCCCCCAGCGGACCCAACGACTGAATGCTGTACCGGAGCCTGAGTCGCCGTTGGATCCCCCAGCGGACCCAACGACTTCACTCCGGCGTCACAAGACCTTTGCCTGGCGGCGGCGCCCCTAGGGTGGGCGCTCCTCGTGGTGCGGCAGGGGTTTGCGGCGCGCCGGTGGTCCAGCCGGGCGGGCGGCTGCGGGGCGCAGCGCCACGGTAGAGGAAGGCTCGGGTCCCTTGACGGGGGCGGCGGGAGGGGAAAACGGGGTGCCGGAACACCGGCGGCGGACGGTGGCGTCCATCGGGGATCTCCTGAATGACTGTTGGCGGGCGCTCAAGGCAGCCCGATTGGCCGTGCTCTGTGGAGGGCAGAGACGGCTAACTAGTCAGGAGATGAACCGGGGTCAGCTGCGACGGCGGAGTGCACGTGCTGCAGCGGGCCACGGATTGGATCAGCACCGGCGGTGGGAATCACCAGATACGGGCTGGGAAGCCAGGCAGCTCCACTTGCGGGGCCACCGGACGAGAGGGTGGTTCCGGATCCGGAGCCAGGAGCTGCAGGAAGGGCGTCGGGAGCGGGCAGACCTGTCCCGTTGGGCCAAGGGGTGTGGTGGTCCTTGCCGACGGGCGCTGCCGGTGCAGTGCCGCCCGGGGCAGAGCCTGCCGGGGGAGCGCTGCCGGTCTGCTGGACATCGGCTGTCGGCCGGACAGCGGTATCCAGCGCAGGGAGATAGAGGGCGCCGCCAAAGACTTCGGCGGGGACGGCCGTGGTCTCCTGCAAAGCGGCAAGCACGGCGTCGGTGACGTGGCAGTCCGGGGGGACTCCGGATTCTGCGGCGATGACGGGGTCCGGGGGAACGGGACCCGACGCCAGGAGCGCCCCGTCAAGGAGGGCCAGGTCTGGAGCCGCTGCTTCAGCCGGCGGTACCGTGTCCGTGCCCGCGGGGTCCGCCGGCAACGGGTCCGTCACCACCGGGTCGGCAGGCACCGGGTCGGCAGGCACCGGCGCCGGGAGTGCTGGATCGACGACCGGCGCCGTGGGATCCAGGACCGGGCCGGTTACGGGCAGCGTTGGATCAGGCGCGACGACGGGTGGCGTGGAGTCCGGGGCGGGAGCCGGGTAGGTCACTTCCGGGTCCGGCGCGGGCGACGGCGTGGGGCCGGGGCTGGTGGG
>NZ_AUPJ01000296.1 GCF_000427315.1 Arthrobacter sp. TB 26 | reverse complement strand
AGCTCATGGCAGGGTTTGTGAGCCCCTCGCTGTCCCCGGTGACTGCTGTCGGCGGCGCCGTGATCGATGTGGTCCCGCCGGGCGTCAAGGATTGGGCTGTGTCGCTCTTCGGCACGGCGGACAAGATTGCCCTGCTGGGCGGCATGGGGCTTCTCATCGCTGCACTGGCCGCGCTGTCCGGAATTGTGGAGCTGCGGCGCCGCTTCGCCGGAGTCACCATCATCGCCGTCTTCGGGGTGGCGGGGCTCGTGGCCGTCCTTGGCCGGACCGAACTGACCGTGAACGCGATCCCGGTCCCGCTGCTCGCCGCCGTCCTGTCCATGATCCTGCTGCGGTGGCTGGTCCGGCGGCTGGGGGAGTGGCACACCGGCAAGGCACGTCCTCCCGCGGATCCCGGTCCGGAAGCTGCTGCCCCGGCATCAACTGTCCCGGAAACCAGCGCCCGGGAATCGACCGCTCCCAGGCAGCCTCCCTCCCGGCGTCGCTTCTTCCAGGCGCTCGGCGGAACGGCCGCCGTCGCGGTCGTCGCCGGCGTCCTGGCGGCGACGATCAGGGGCGCCGCCGCCGTCGTGGGTGAACTGCGCAGCAAACTGGCACTCCCCGCGCCGGCGTCCCCGGCTCCGCCGATCCCGCCTGGGGCCGAGGTCCGGCTGGACGGCGTGGGCCCGCTGGTGACTCCTAATAAGGACTTCTACCGGATCGACACCGCGCTGCGCGTCCGGGTGGTGGACCCGGGCCAGTGGACCCTCAAAGTCACTGGCCTCGTGGAGCGCGAGATCTCCCTGGACTTCGCCGCGCTGCTGGCCAAACCCCTGATCGAACGGCACGTCACCATCGCCTGCGTCTCCAATGAGGTGGGCGGGGACCTGATCGGCAACGCCCGCTGGCTCGGCTGGCCGGTCCGGGAACTGCTCGCACTCGCACGCCCGAAGGACGGGGCGGACATGGTCCTGTCCCGCAGCACGGACGGCTGGACCGCCGGCACCCCGCTGGAGGTGCTGACGGACGACCGGGACGCGCTCCTGGCCGTTGGCATGAACGGCGAACCGTTACCGCTCGAGCACGGCTTCCCGGCCCGGCTGATCGTCCCCGGCCTGTACGGCTACGTGTCGGCCACCAAGTGGGTCACCGAACTCAAGGTCACGCGCTTCGCGGACGACGTCGGATACTGGACACCCCGCGGCTGGAGCGAGCGCGGGCCAATCAAAACCTCGTCCCGCATCGATGTGCCCCGGGACGGCCGTTCCGTGCGCGCCGGGACGGTGGCCTTCGGCGGGGTCGCCTGGGCCCAGCACACCGGAATCGGCCGCGTGGAGCTCAGGGTCAACCGCGGCGCGTGGCAGCAGGCGGAGCTGGCTCCCGGGATCTCCCACGACACCTGGTATCAGTGGAAACTCGACGTGCCGCTGACCCCCGGCCAGTACGAGATCCAGGTCCGGGCCGCGGACCTCAACGGCGTCGTGCAGGCGGAGGACCGCGCGCCGGTGGCGCCCAGCGGGGCCACGGGCTTCCACACGGTTAGAGTTGACGTGAAGTCCTAACGGGCCGGGCCGCCACGCCGGGCCACGGAGCCGGGCCAGGGAGCCGGACCGGCGAACTCAGCCAATGGCTCAAGACGAGGGGTCACCAACGCATGCACCGCACCCAGGCACGGCACGTCACCGTGGAAGCGCACCGGGAATCGGTCCGCCAGCTGCTGGCCCCGCTCCGTACCCCGGACCGGATTGAACAGCTCCCGCTCCTCTCGGCGCTGGGCCGCGGACTCGCGGCGGACATCGTGGCTCCGCTGGACCTGCCGCCGTTCGCTAATTCGCAGATGGACGGCTTCGCCATCCGCAGCGCCGACGTGCCCGACGGCGGCACCGAACTTCGCGTCGCCGCCCCCGTCGCGGCCGGTGCCGCGCCCCCTGAACTGGCCCCCGGGACGGCCGCCCCGATCATGACCGGCGCCATGATGCCGCCCGGCTCGGACGCCGTCGTGCCGATCGAACAGGCCATCCCCGACGTCTTCCCGGCACCGGGCGTGCCGGCCACGGTCCGTCTGCCCGCCGCCCCGGCACGGAACTACGTCCGCGACGCGGGCAGCGACATCCGCGCCGGTGAGCCCGCCCTCGCCGCCGGAACCTGCCTCGGCCCCGGACAGCTGGGACTGCTGGCCGCCCTGGGATTCACCGAGGTCCCCGTCTACCGCGCGCTACGGGTCCTGCTGGTCACCACAGGGGACGAAGTCGTGGAGCCAGGCAGCCCGCTGGGCGCCGGCAAGATCTACGACTCCAACGCCACCCTGCTGGAGTCATCCATGCGCCAGGCCGGCCTCGATGTCACCCGGAGCGCGATTTCCACCGACCGGCCGGAGGAACTCGCCGGCCTGCTGCGCCGGCACCTGGCAGACGTGGACCTGGTCGTCACCACCGGCGGGGTCAGCAAGGGCGCGTACGAGGTGGTCCGGCAGGCGATGGAGGGCCACGGCGTCGACTTCTTCGCCGTCGCGATGCAGCCCGGCGGTCCGCAGGGGATCGGCACCTTCGACGGCGTCCCGGTCCTCGGCTTCCCGGGGAACCCGGTGAGTTGCCTCGTCTCCTTCGAAATGTTCCTCCGGCCCGCGCTCGGAGACCTGTTCGGCTCACCCGCGCCGCGGCCTGTGGCCAGGGCGCGGCTGGCCGGGGCGCTGACGTCGCCGGCAGGCAAGCACCAGGTGCGGCGCGGCACGGTCCTCCCCGACGGCACCGTCCGGCTGGAAGGCGGTGCCGGGTCCCACCTCGTCAGTGCGCTCGCGCACTCCAACGCCCTGATCCAGGTGCCGGAAGGAATCGCCGTGCTCGCCGAGGGCTCGGAGGTGGAAGTATGGATGCTGTGAACGAAGATAACCCCGCACCTGAACACGCAGGCCTGACCCACCTCCGGCAGGACGGCACAGCCCAGATGGTCGACGTGTCCAACAAGGCGGAAAGCACCCGCGAGGCCACCGCCACGGCCACCGTCCGCAGCACGGCCGAGGTCCTGGCCCTCCTCGGCGCGGGAGACCTGCCCAAGGGCGATGCCCTCGCGGTCGCCCGGGTGGCCGGCATCATGGCCGCCAAAAAGACCCCGGACCTGATACCGCTGTGCCACCCGCTGCCGATTGCCAAGGTCACCGTCGACTTTGAGCTCGACACCGACTCGGTCACCGTGTTCGCCACGGTCAAGACCCGCGGGGTCACCGGTGTCGAAATGGAAGCACTGACCGCGGCCTCGGTGGCCGCCCTCAGCGTGTACGACATGATCAAGGCCGTGGACAAACACGCGGTGCTGACGGACATCAAGGTGCTGGCCAAAAGCGGCGGCAAGAGCGGGGACTGGACACGATGAGCATGCCCGAACCACACCGGCACGGCGAAGCCACCGGGCGGAAGGCCGGCGTCGTGATTGCCTCCACCCGCGCCGCGGCCGGAATCTATGAAGACCTGACCGGCCCCGTCATCATCGACTGGCTCACCGAACACGGATTCGAGGCCTATCCGGCCATGGTGGTCCCGGACGGCGACGCCGTCGGCGCCGCCCTGCGGGCACTCCTGACCCAGGCGCCGGCCGTCATCATCACCAGCGGCGGCACCGGCCTCAGCCCCACCGACGCCACCCCGGAACAAACCCTGCCCCTGCTGGACCGGGAGATCCCGGGCATCATGGAAGGCATCCGGGGCGCCGGGACCGCCAAGACCCCGATGGCGATGCTCAGCCGGGGCCACGCCGGTGCCGCCGGCCAGACCTTCATCGTCAATCTCCCCGGATCCCCGAAGGGCGTGATGGACGGACTCAGCGTGCTGGACCCCATCCTTGGACACCTGTGCGACCAGCTGGAGGGCAGCCATGGCCACTAACTCAACCTTTGACGTGGTATCCGCGGTGCTGAGTGCCGAGCCCATCTCCGTGGACCAGGCCATCGCCGCGGTCGAATCGGACACCGCGGGCGCGGTGGTCAGCTTCAGCGGCGTGGTCCGGAACCACGACGGCGGCAAACCAGTCCAGCGGCTCAGCTACAGCGCGCACCCGACGGCGCACCAGGTGATGGCCGACGTCGTCGCGCAGCTCGTCGCCGAACAGGCCGCCGGGACAGCCGGAGCCGGAACAGACGCAGCCGGGACAGCATCCGAACCCGGCGCTGAGACCGACAGCACCACAGCCCAGCCGGTACGGATCTGGGTGGCTCACCGGATCGGGATGCTGGAGATCGGCGACCCCGCCCTGGTCTGCGCCGTCTCCGCCGCGCACCGGGGCCAGGCCTTCGCAGTCTGCTCGGAACTCGTGGACAGGATCAAGGCCCAGGTTCCGATCTGGAAGGAACAGTTCTTCACCGACGGCACGGTCGAGTGGGTCGGCGCGGGGGCATAGTCCCGCCCAACGTACGCAGTCCGAAGTACGCAGCCCGGAGTACGCAGCCCGGGGGTGTCCGGGGGGCTTGTAACGCGGGGCCGCGGTTCCGGCCGGCCGCCGCCCCGGCGGTAGGGTTGAAGGCATGACCGAACAACTCGCAGTCGCCGTGCTGGGCGCGAACGGGCGCATGGGCGCCGAAGCCGTGCGGGCCGTCGAGGCCGCCGCGGACCTCAAACTTGTCGCCGCTCTGGGGCGGAATGATTCCCTGGACATCCTCGTCGACGCCGGAGCCGGGATCGTGGTGGATCTGACGGTCCCCGGGAGCACCGAAGCGAACGTCGCCTTCGCCGTCGAACATGGCATACACGCCGTCGTAGGGACTACCGGCTGGGATGCGGAGCGGCTGGGCAGGCTCGAGGAACTCCTCGCCGGCCAGCCCGGCGTCGGCGTCCTGATCGCCCCGAACTTCGCCCTCGGCTCGGTTCTCGCCTCCGCGTTCGCCGCCAAGGCCTCGCGCTATTTCGAATCGGTCGAAATCATCGAACTGCACCACCCGGACAAGGTGGACGCCCCGTCCGGAACCGCAGTGCGCACCGCGCAGCTGATCTCCGCCGAGCGCGCAGCCGCCAACCTGCCCGCCAGCCCCGATGCCACCACGAGCGAGCGCCCCGGCGCGCGCGGCTGCGACGTCGACGGCGTCCGCGTCCACAGCGTCCGGCTCCGCGGCCTCGTGGCGCACCAGGAAGTCCTGCTGGGCGGGCCGGGGGAGCAGCTGACCTTCCGGCATGACTCCTTCGAGCGCGCCTCGTTTATGCCCGGCGTGCTGTTGGGTGTGCGCAACGTTGCCGCGAACCCGGGCCTCACCGTGGGCCTGGACGGTTACCTGGACCTGGGGCTCTGAGCGCCGTGGCCAACGTCCTGACCGCCTTCAAAGCCAACCGCACCAAGATCTGGGTCGGTGCCGTCACGCTCCTGCTCGTCTTCTACCTCGTGGTGTCCTTCCAGCGCTCGGTGCTCCTGATGACGGACGCCAACCCGGTGGCCAAGGCGATTGGCGTGGCCTATCTGCTCCTGCCGGTCATCGGAGCCTGGGCACTGGTCCGCGAGCTGCTCTTCGGCGCCCGGACCGAACGGCTGGCGAAAATCCTTGAGGCCGAGGGCGGGCTGCCGGAAGACAACCTGCCGCGCACCCCCGCGGGACGGATCATCCGCGAGGCCGCGGACCTGGAATTCGAGAAGTACCGTGCCGAGACGGAAGCCGCACCGGAGGATTGGCGTTCCTGGTTCCGGCTCAGCTGCGCCTATGACGCCGCGGGCGACCGCAAGCGGGCGCGCGCCTCGATGCGCGACGCCGTCCGGCTGTTCCGGACCGGATCCCGCCAGGCCTGATCCCGCACGGCCTGATCACGTCAGGCCTGATCACGTCAGGCCTGATCACGTCAGGTCTGATCACGTCAGGCCTGATACAGGCCCGACCGGATCACGCCCGGACCGGATCACGCCCGGACCGGATCACGCACAGCCCGTTCCGGCCCCGCGTGGGCCGCGGTCAGCGGACGCGGGCCGGCTGGTAGCGGCCGAGCTGGTTGGCGGCATGCGCCACCCACTCCAGCGGACCGCGCCACGCCAGGGCCGCGAATAGTCCGCCCAGGGCCAGGATCGCCACGGCCTGCGCCCAATACACGCCCTCGACCGTCCATCCGGACGGCAGCGGCTGGCCGTACAGCGAGGCCATCACGCACAGGTGGGCCGTGTACAGGCTCAGGGTCATGGCACCGGCACCCCGGAACGGAAGCAGCACGTCCACCCCGGTGCGCTCGACCAGCCGGCCCAGCAGCAGGCAGGCCCCGGCGACGGCGGCCGCCACCCCCGAGGTGTGCAGCAGATCCAGTGTGGTGCCCGAATGCGGGGCGCTGGAGGCGAGCCACCAGGCGGAGCCTGTCTGGTCCACCCCGGCCAAGTTGACCTGCAGGAGACTTTCCAGCGGATAGGAGGGATTCAACAGGGACGCCTGCAGGGCCGCCCGGCCGCCCCAGTCCTCCATCAACACCACGCTGAGCCACTTGGCCAGGACCGCCACCACGGTTCCCACCGCCAGCAGCAGCACCGGGACCACCGCCGTCGTGAGGGCCAGCCGGCCGATCGCGAGGCCAATCAGCAGATAGGCGATCCACTGGAGGACGGGGTAGTAGCCGGTCAGGAAAAGGTCGCCGAGCAGCACGGCAGGGGTGGACAGATCCTCCCACTTCGGATTGTGGCCCAGCTGCAGGGGAGGCGATGCGGTGAGGAGCCACGGCCGCAGGAGGAAGGCGAGGGCCGGGGTGATGAGCACCCAGCCGAGAGCAAGAACCAGCAGATGTTTGACGTCCAGGCCGAGGAAGGGCAGCACGCACAGGAACAGCAGTGCGTAGTGGACCAGGATGATGGCGATGTTCACCTCGAGCCCGCC
>NZ_AUPJ01000295.1:16102-25964 GCF_000427315.1 Arthrobacter sp. TB 26 | reverse complement strand
CCGCCCACAGCTGCGGACCCTGGAACGGCTGCTGCTTGCCGGTTGACAGGGCCAGCCCGATCCCTGCCAGCACGGCGAAGAGGGCCGAGGCGCGTCCCGAAAACACGAGCCCCACCCAGGTGGGTGTGAGCTGGGCGTTGGACTCGAAGGTGGGGAACACATGGGTGGCCATCATGCCCAGGAGGGCCAATCCGCGGGCGGCGTCAATACCTGACAGCCGGATTCCAGACGTGTTTCCCGAGTTCCTGCCCCTGCCCCTGTTCCTGCCCCGGGCGGTCCTGGATGGGGAAGCCATTCCGCGCGGGGTCATGTCTCGATCGTCTCATATCCGGCTGTGCGGAGCCTGCCGAAAACTGTGCGGCCGCCGTGGCCTTGTATTCGAATATATGTTCGAATACCATGGGGCCATGAACAACACACCAGAGCCCGTCGTCCCCGCATCCGGGACGCGCCGCTCCACCCGGCCGGGACAGTGCGGCCCGGACCCGGTGTCCGGCGTCCTCAAAGCGATAAGTCCCGGCGTCGTGGATTTCCTCTTCCGGCAATTGGTGGCCGGCGAATCGGCCGAGGACATCCAGTGGCAGCGGGAAGGTACGGTCCTCTCCGCGCAGGCCCCGGGGGCGGAACTGGCCCGCCGGCTCGCCGAGACGGACCTCGAATCGCTGACTCCCACCGAACTCTTCCACTACGTGCGGGCCGCCCAGCGGCTCGCGGCGTGGGCCGAGTCCCTGCGCGAAACCGCGGTGGGTCGCTACTGCACCACGCCGCCCGGGGGTGGTGCCCCGGCCGTCTGACCTTTCCCTTTCCGTATCCGAACAACATGCCCGCTGGAAACGGCGGTGCCTAGGATGGCAGGGTGACCACCGCGCTGACGCTCTCCGCCATCCAGTACACGGCCGTCGACGGCGGCATCCCCGCCAACGTCGCGGAACACATCCGCCTGATCGAGGACGCGGACAGCCACGGCGCCCGCCTGGTGGTGTTCCCCGAGCTCTCCCTGACGGGCTACGACCTGGACGGAATGGCGGACCCGGGACGGTGGGTGACCGCCAAGGACCGGCGACTCGACGGCCTCCGCGAAATCTGCCGGCGGACCGGGATCACTGCGGTCGTGGGTGCCCCCTTCCGGGAAGCGGACGGTACGCCGCGACTGGCGTCGCTCGCCCTGCACCCCGGCGGTGAACTGGAACCGGCTTCAAGGCCTGGCTCCACGGACCGGAGCGGCAGGTGTTCAGCGCCGGAGACCAGACCGCCGTCCTGACGCTGGACGGCTGGAAGGTCGCCCTGGCCATCTGCCTGGACACCGCGCGCCCCGTCCATGCCGGCGAGGCGGCGGCGGCCGGGGCGGACCTCTATGCGGTCTCGGCCCTCTATGCTGCGGGCGAGGACCACCGGCTGGCCCTGCATCTGGGTGCCCGGGCCATGGACAACCGGATGTTCACCGTGCTGGCCAATCTCGGCGGCACCACTGAATGTGGGCCTTCGGCCGGCGGGAGCGGCTTCTGGGGACCAGACGGACTCGTGATCCGGCAGGCGGCCGGAACGGGGACCGAGGTGCTGACCGCGACCCTCCAATACAACGTCCTGGACCGCTACGCCCAGGAGCGTGCCGCCCTGACGCGGACGGCCCCGGCATCCCAACACCCGGCCCCCGGGTGAGGCGAAGGGGCCGGGTTTGATCTTCATCACGTCGCCGCCATTGTCACATCACGCCGGGGACAGGGTAACGTTTTTCATATGGCTGACTCTCGCGCTCGCTCTTACACGTTCGGATCCCTCGTAACCGCCATGGTCACGCCTTTCACGTCCGACGGTGAGGTCGATTACCAGCAGAACGCTGAGCTGGCCAACAAGCTTGTCGACGACGGCCACGACGCCCTCGTCATCTCCGGGACAACGGGGGAGACCTCCACGCTGGAAGACGACGAGAAAGAAAAGCTGTTCCGGGTCATCGTGGAAGCTGTGGGGGACCGCGCCAAGGTGATCGCCGGGACCGGCACCAACCACACCTCGCACTCGATCGAGATGGCCAAGCGCGCTGCCAAGGCCGGGGCCCACGGCCAGCTGATCGTCACCCCGTACTACAACAAGCCAAGCCAGGCCGGCATCCAGGCCCACATTGAAGCCGTCGCCGACGCCGCCGACCTTCCCGTTATGGTCTACGACATTCCCGGCCGGGCCTGCGTGCCGATCCTGCCCGAAACCATGATCCGGCTCGCGGACCACCGGAACATTGTTGCGCTCAAGGACGCCAAGGCCGACTTCGCCGCCACCACGCGTGTCCTCGCGAACACCGACCTTGACGTCTACTCGGGCGACGACGGACTGACCCTGCCGTGGATGGCAGCCGGCGCCGCCGGGCTGGTCAGCGTCTCCGCGCACGTCGCGACGCGGCAGTTCCGCGCCATGATCGATGCCGCACTTGCGGGCGATTTCGCCACCGCCCGCACCATACATTTCGAACTGGACCCCGTGGTCCGTGCAGTAATGACCCATATCCAGGGTGCTGTTGCTGCGAAGCAAGTTCTTAAGTGGCAGGGAGTCCTGCCCAACTCGGTTGTCCGTTTGCCCCTCGTGGAGCCGGACGAAGCTGAGATCGAAACTATCCGCGAGGACTTGGCGGAAGCCGGAATGGTCTTTTCCTGATCAGGTGCTTGATTCTGATGAGTAAAGACCAGGCCGGTACCCGCCTGGAAAGTAGTGCATTATGACCCAAACCGCCCTTCCCGGCCTTGTCACGCCGCCGAAACTGCTCAAGGACACCCTGCGGATCGTTCCGCTCGGTGGCCTGGGGGAGATCGGCCGCAACATGACCGTCTTCGAAATCGACGGCAAGCTGCTGATCGTCGACTGCGGCGTCCTCTTCCCGGAGGAGACCCAGCCCGGCGTCGACCTGATCCTGCCCGATTTCTCCTACATCAAGGACCGCCTCCAGGACATCGTCGCCGTCGTCCTGACCCACGGCCACGAGGACCACATCGGTGCCATCCCGTACCTGCTGCGCCTGCGCGCCGACATTCCCCTGGTGGGCTCCCGGCTGACGCTGGCCCTCATCGAGGCGAAGCTGCTGGAACACCGGATCAAGCCCGTCACCCAGACCGTCACCGAGGGCCAGGTGCAGAAGTTCGGCCCCTTCGAATGCGAATTCGTGGCCGTCAACCACTCGATCCCCGACGCCCTTGCCGTGTTCCTCCGCACGTCCGGCGGCACCGTGCTGCACACCGGCGACTTCAAGATGGACCAGCTGCCGCTGGACGGCCGGATCACCGACCTCCGCCACTTCGCCAAGCTGGGCGAAGAAGGCGTGGACCTGTTCATGTCGGACTCCACGAACGCCGACGTCCCGGGCTTCACCACTGCCGAGAAGGAAATTGGTCCCACCCTGGACCGGCTCTTCGGCCAGGCCTCCAAACGCCTGATCGTCGCGTCCTTCTCCTCGCATGTGCACCGCGTCCAGCAAGTCCTCGACGCCGCGGCCAACCACAACCGCAAGGTTGCCTTCGTCGGCCGCTCGATGGTCCGCAACATGGCAATCGCCGAGAAGCTCGGCTACCTGGACGTACCCCCTGGCATCCTGGTCGACATCAAGAACATCGACAACCTGCCGGACAACCGTGTGGTGCTGATGTCCACCGGTTCCCAGGGCGAGCCGATGGCGGCCCTGTCCCGCATGGCCAACGGTGACCACCGAGTCGTCGTCGGCCAAGGCGACACCGTCATCCTCGCCTCCAGCCTGATCCCGGGCAACGAGAACGCCGTCTTCCGCATCATCAACGGCCTGCTCAAGCTCGGCGCCGACGTCATCCACAAGGGCAACGCCAAGGTGCACGTCTCCGGCCACGCCGCCGCCGGCGAGCTGCTGTACTGCTACAACATCCTCGAGCCGCTCAACGCGATGCCGGTGCACGGCGAAACCCGCCACCTGATCGCCAACGGCAAGATCGCCCTGGACTCCGGTGTCCCCGAAGAGAGCATCCTCCTCGCGGACAACGGCACCGTCATCGACCTCCGCGACCACCAGGCCGACATCGTCGGCCAGGTCGAAGTCGGCTTCGTCTACGTCGACGGCTCCAGCGTCGGCGAAGTCACCGAAGCAGACCTGAAGGATCGCCAGACCCTCGGCGATGAAGGCTTCATCTCCATCATCACCGTGATCCACCGCGCCACCGGCAAGGTCGTCTCCGGCCCCGAGATCCACGCCCGCGGCGTGGCCGAGGACGACTCCGTCTTCGACGAGATCATCCCCAAGATCAACGCCGCTTTGGAAGAAGCCGTGCTCAACCGCTCGGACCACACCACGCACCAACTGCAGCAGGTTGTCCGCCGTGTGGTCGGCACCTGGGTCAACCGCAAGCTCCGCCGCAAGCCCCTGATCATTCCGGTGGTCCTGGAGGCGTAAGCCCTGGCGTCAGCGCTTCGCACTCAGACGGCCTTCCCGGCCTGCCGCAGGCTACCGCTTTGCGGCGGACCGGGAGGGCCGTTTTTGTGTGTCCAGTCGGCAACATGGACCCCGCCCAGGCCCGGAAATCCGCGGTTTTCGGCCCGGCGTCGGGTACCGTAGCGGGTATGGCGACACGTACTTCCTCCGCGCCTAGAGGAAACCCCAGCGGTAAATCAGGCAGCTCTTCGGCCCGGGGCTCCGGCCCGGCTGCGTCCAAAACCAGCAAGCCCTCCGGAACAACAGGCACTGCGCGCACCCGCCAGCTGGCCGCCGTCGAACCCAAACAGCCCTGGCTGGTCCGGGTTGTGGCCGGCGCCTGGCTGGGCATTGCCCACGTCGTCGGTGCGGGAATCCGCCGGATCGGCTACGACGTCAGTGACCTCGCCCCCGGGGACCGCCGCGACGGCGCAGCCCTGTTCAACCTCGCCCTCGGGGTCTTCGTCGCCACCTTCGCCTGGTGGGGTTTCCAGGGCTGGTTCCCGGACATGGTCTACGGAATCGTCAACGGCACCTTCGGCTGGATGTCGCTGCTCCTGCCGCTCATGCTGATTGTCTGCGCCTTCCGGCTGTTCCGCCAGCCCGTTGACGGCCGCGGCAACAACCGGATCGGGATCGGCTTCCTGATCATGACCTTCGCCGGCTCCGGCCTGGCCCACGTCATCGGCGGGGAACCGACCGTCGCCGAGGGATTCGACGGACTGCGCCGCGCCGGCGGTATGCTCGGCTACCTCGCCGCGGCCCCGCTGGCCGCGATCCACCCCGCCGTCCCGCTGGCCGTCTACAGCCTGCTCGCCTTCACCTCGCTGCTGATCGTCACCGCCACGCCCTTCGGGGCCATCCCTGGCCGGCTGCGCGGCGCTTACGAGCACCTCATGGGCATCGACCTGCAGGACCAGGACCAGGATCACGACGGCGACGGCCACGACCGCAGCTACCTTTACGAAAGCGACGCCCCGGCTCCGGCGAAGAAGAAGCGCCGCCGCCTCTTCGGCAGGGACCAGGACGAGGAAGCCGGACTCGACGGCTACGTCGGCGACGAGGCGTTCGAGCGGGCGCTCATTGCGGACGAGGAAGCCGAGGCCGCCCGGGTCGCCGGTGGCGCAAAAACCGGCGCCAAGTCGGTCGCCCCCGGTGTGCGCCGGCCCACCCAGGCCGAGCTCGCCGTCGAGAAGATCAAGGCAGCCCAGGGGCTGGGAAGCGCCGCAGGCAGTACTGGCGCTTCTGCGGGGGAGAACGCCACCGAGGCGATCCCGCTCGTCACCCCGGGCATGATCGCCGCCGGTTCCCTGAATGCGGCCCCACCGGCACCCGGCGCCGCCGCCGTGGCCGCCGCCGCGAAGGTCCCGTCCAATCCCGTGGCAGCGGCACCGCTGCCCACCCCGATTCCGCAGCGCACCGAACAGCTGTCCCTGGCCGGCGACGTGACGTACACGCTGCCGCCGTCGGACGTCCTGACCCCGGGATCCATTCCCAAGGAACGCACCGAGGCCAACGACGCGATTGTCGCCTCGCTGACCGAGACCCTGAACCAGTTCAATGTCGAGGCCCAGGTCACCGGATTCAGCCGCGGCCCCACCGTGACCCGCTACGAGATCGAGCTCTCCCCGGGCACCAAGGTGGAACGCGTCACCGCGCTGTCCAAGAACATCTCCTATGCCGTCGCCAGCTCGGACGTGCGCATCCTCAGCCCCATCCCCGGCCGGTCCGCGATTGGCATCGAGATCCCCAACACGGACCGCGAGACCGTGTCGCTGGGCGATGTGCTGCGCAGCCAAAACGCCAGGCGGACGGAGCACCCCATGGTGATCGGCGTCGGCAAGGACGTCGAGGGCGGCTACGTCGTCGCGAACCTCGCCAAAATGCCGCACCTTCTCGTGGCGGGCGCCACCGGTGCCGGCAAGTCGGCGTTTGTGAACGCCATGATCACGTCCATCCTGATGCGCGCCACCCCCGATGAGGTCCGCATGGTCATGGTGGATCCCAAACGCGTGGAACTCACCGCCTACGAGGGCGTCCCGCACCTGATCACCCCGATCATCACCAACCCCAAGAAGGCCGCCGAGGCCCTGCAGTGGGTGGTCCGCGAGATGGACGCCCGCTACGACGACCTCGCCAACTACGGCTTCAAGCACATCGACGACTTCAACAAGGCTGTCCGCGCGGGCAAGGTCCACCCGCCGGAGGGTTCCAAACGGGTCATCCGGCCGTACCCGTACCTGCTGGTGATCGTGGACGAACTCGCCGACCTGATGATGGTCGCTCCGCGCGACGTCGAGGACTCGATCGTCCGCATCACCCAGCTGGCCCGTGCGGCCGGCATCCACCTCGTGCTCGCCACCCAGCGGCCCTCCGTTGACGTCGTCACCGGCCTGATCAAGGCCAACGTGCCGTCCCGGATGGCCTTCGCGACGTCCTCGGTCACCGACTCCCGGGTGGTCCTGGACCAGCCGGGCGCCGAGAAGCTGATCGGCCAGGGCGACGCGCTGTTCCTGCCGATGGGCGCTTCCAAGGCCATGCGCGTCCAGGGCGCCTGGGTCACGGAATCGGAAATCCACAAGGTGGTTGAGCACGTCAAGGGCCAGCTCAAGGCTGTCTACCGCGACGACGTCGCCCCGGAAGCTCCGAAAAAGCAGATCGACGACGACATCGGGGACGACCTCGAGGTCCTGCTGCAGGCCACCGAGCTTGTGGTCACCACCCAGTTCGGTTCCACCTCGATGCTGCAGCGCAAGCTGCGGGTCGGCTTCGCGAAGGCGGGCCGGCTCATGGACCTGCTGGAATCCCGCGGCGTGGTGGGCCCCTCGGAGGGCTCCAAGGCCCGCGACGTCCTGGTCAAGCCCGATGACCTGGCCACCGTCCTCGCGGCGATGAAGGGCATGGAAGTCCCTGCCGCCGCCGATTCCCAGA
Source organism: Arthrobacter sp. TB 26 (assembly GCF_000427315.1). Taxonomy (GTDB): domain Bacteria; phylum Actinomycetota; class Actinomycetes; order Actinomycetales; family Micrococcaceae; genus Arthrobacter. The sequence continues at coordinate 18,616 of NZ_AUPJ01000295.1, read as the reverse complement.
CCGCGGCACTGAGTGAAAACGCCAACGCGAACATCGCCCAGGGCGGCTACGCGGAGGACCTCGTCGCCGCCGACCTGGACCGGCGGGGACAGAACACCCAGTATTACGACGGGGCTGACGGCGCCGACGGGGGCTCCGGGGATGACGAGGGCGGCTCCGAGGACGCCTGGTCGCTCACCGGGCGGTAGCCTAGGAACGTGACTAGCGCCGAAGCAAACACCGCCGGATCCGCGTCCCGGATCTGGAACCTGCCCAACATCCTGACGATGCTGCGCATCGTGATGGTGCCGTTCTTCGTCTGGTTCCTCCTGCTCGACGCACCCGGTCTGGTCGCCCAAAACGGCGTCTGGCGCTGGATTGCCGCGGTGACCTTCGCCGTCGCCATCTACACGGACAAGCTCGACGGCGACATCGCCCGCAGCCGCGGCCTCATCACCGACTTCGGCAAAATAGCCGACCCGATCGCGGACAAGCTGCTGATCGGCTCCGCCCTCGTGATGCTCTCGCTGCTGCAGGAGCTGCCCTGGTGGGTCACCATCCTCATCCTGGTCCGTGAATGGGGCGTCACAGCGCTGCGCTTCGTTGTTATCCGCTATGGCGTGATCCCGGCGTCGCGCGGCGGCAAACTCAAGACCGTCATCCAGACCGTGGCGATCTTCCTGTACATCCTTCCGCTGGCCTCGATCGCGCCGTGGCTCGGCGTTGTGGCCTTTGCGGTCATGATGGTGGCCCTCGCGATCACCGTCTGGACCGGCGGCGAATACGTCATCGAGGCCGTCAAGCTACGCGCCAGCGGAATCCGGGCACAGCAACGGAAGATCCAGGAGGGCAAGCCATGACCAGTCTCCACCGCTCGATCAACCTGCATCACCTGGCCGAAGAAGCCGTCACCGGGGCGATCGGCCTCGGCGTGACTGTCGCTACGGCTGAATCCCTCACCGCCGGCATGGTCGCCGCAGTGCTGGCAGACACGCCCGGGGCGTCCGGGATGCTCCAAGGCGGTGTGGTGTCCTACCAGAACACCGTCAAGGCCGAGGTGCTGGGGGTGCCCCGGGAACTGCTGGACACTGTCGGAGCCGTCGACGGCCAGGTGGCAGAGGCCATGGCCGAGGGAGCGCGCAGGATCTGCGGTGCCGACATCGGCGTCTCGACCACCGGCGTCGCCGGTCCTGAGCCGCACGGCGGCAAGGACGTCGGCTCCGTCTACATTGGCGTCGCCACCGCGGAGGGCTCGACGTCGTACGGGTACAGCTTCGAGGGCACCCGGCCGGAAATCCGCGGCCAGGCCTGCGCTGCGGCGCTGCAACGCCTGCTGGAGGCTCTGGCAGCCAAAGGCTACCGGGCGTAAAGTTGCCGGGAACAAAACTTGATTCCTAATAGTTGTTACATTGTGTCGCTTCCGAATAAGGGAGGCGCCTAGGATGAAAGCATCATCAGTGTCCGCTGTGACCAGCGGGCTCGACATAAAGAGGGAGCAAGGCGATACAGATGGTAAAGCAGCCCGTATCCGTTAACGGCGTTGTCCGCTGGAAGGATGTGGGCCTCGCCGATCAGGCTAAGAGCGAACAGAAGGAGCGCAAGATGGTTGTACTTCGTCACGAAATCGGTGATGTCCTGCGCGATGTCCGCCAACGCCAAGGCCGTACCCTCCGCGAAGTCTCGCACAGTGCCCGCGTTTCCCTGGGCTACCTGAGTGAAGTGGAACGCGGCCAGAAGGAAGCCTCCTCGGAGCTGCTCTCCTCGATCTGCTCGGCCCTCGATGTTCCGCTCTCCATCATGCTCCGCGAAGTCAGCGACCGAGTCGCCGTCGCCGAGGGAGTAGCAGTTCCGGACACCGTCCCGCAGGAGTTTGCCCAGCGCTACGGCCGTGACCTGGACCGTGAGCTCAACTCCGACCTCAACGACGAGTTGGCCAAGGGCCTTCTCTCCGGGGCACGCTAGCCCCGACACCCTACTCGACAAAAGACCCCGGCGGTGTGCCGGGGTCTTTTGCGTGCCGGGCGGGTTTCCCGCTAGTGGGGTTCGTCCCGGGGGAAACCGTCACGCTCATAGGTGGCGTTGAGTTTGGCGATGTAGCGGGACAGGGTCTGCAGTTCCTCTGTCGGCCACTCGCCCAGCCGTTCGCGGAACACTTCGCGCCGGGCGTCCTGCACTTCATGCATCCTCTCCTCGCCCATGGGCGTCAGCCGGATCATCTGCGCGCGGCCGTCCAGCGGATCGGCTTCCTTGGAAACCAGGCCCAGGCTTTCGAGGAACGCGACCTGCCGGCTCACCGAGGGTTTCCCGACGCCGATGCTGGACGCCAGCTCGGTCAGCCGGATGGAGCCTTGGCGGCGGATCACAGAGAGCAGGCCGTAGGCGGCCGGTTCCATGTCCGGGTGGACCTGGCGGGAGAGGTGATGGGAGATCGAGCGCGCGCGCCGCCAGAGCAGGCTCAGCTGGTGCTCGACGGCGGTCAGCGCCGCGTCTGTGGAATCGTCAGTGCCGCCGGGGATCCCAGGGCCATCGGCGGGG
>NZ_AUPJ01000295.1:0-16092 GCF_000427315.1 Arthrobacter sp. TB 26 | reverse complement strand
CCCGCCGCACCGTGAGAGACTCTATGGGTGCGAATCAGTGACTTTTGGCGCCTTATGGACGACGAATTCGGGGCAGGGTACTCCCGCGTCCTCAGTAGCTCCCTGGTCCTCGCGGGCATCGGCGGCCGGACCGCCGACCAAGCCCTGAGCGCAGGTGTTCCTCCCCGGCAGGTGTGGCTGGCGATGTGCGAAGTCCAGGACGTCCCCCCCGAGCGCCGGCTGGGCCGCGACATCAGACCGCGCTGACGAGGCTTCCCCCTGACACGCCGCACGGATTGTTCGAATATCTGTTCGGGTAGGACTATGCTTTTTTCAGAGCGTTTTCCACATACGCGGGGCAGGCAGGCAACTTTGTCGGTGGGTGCCAGTAGCTTCAGTATTGACCGAAAACTGATCACGAACCTGATTACCAACACTGATCACGAACACCGATCACCAGCACTGATCACGAACACTACACAGGGCCCGCAACGGCCACTCCACAGCGAGAAAGTATTAGAGGTGTGAACCATGGCCGCAGCCCCGGATCGCCAGAAAGCGCTCGACGCAGCGCTTGCCCAGATTGACAAGCAGTTCGGCAAAGGCTCGGTAATGCGCCTGGGCGACGAAGTCCGTGCGCCCATCGAGGTCATTCCCACCGGCTCCATCGCCTTGGACGTTGCCCTGGGAATTGGCGGCCTGCCCCGCGGCCGCGTCGTGGAAATCTACGGTCCGGAGTCCTCCGGTAAGACCACGGTGGCGCTGCACGCGGTCGCCAACGCCCAGCGCCTGGGCGGCATCGCCGCCTTCATCGACGCCGAACACGCCCTGGACCCGGAATACGCGGCCAAACTGGGCGTCGACACCGACGCGCTCCTGGTTTCCCAGCCGGACACCGGCGAGCAGGCCCTGGAAATCATGGACATGCTCATCGGTTCGGGCTCCCTTGACGTCATCGTCATCGACTCCGTGGCCGCCCTCGTTCCCCGCGCGGAAATCGAAGGCGACATGGGCGACAGCCACGTGGGCCTGCAGGCCCGCCTGATGAGCCAGGCGCTCCGGAAGATCACCGGCCGCCTGAGCCAGACCAAGACCACGGCTATCTTCATCAACCAGTTGCGCGAAAAGATCGGCGTCTTCTTCGGCTCCCCGGAAACCACCACCGGTGGTAAGGCGCTGAAGTTCTACGCCTCGATCCGCATCGACGTCCGCCGGATCCAGACCCTCAAGGAGGGCGCGGACTCCGTCGGCAACCGCACCAAGGCCAAAATCGTCAAGAACAAGATGGCGCCGCCCTTCAAGATCGCCGAATTCGACATCATTTACGGCCAGGGCATCTCGCGTGAAGGCGGGATCATCGACATGGGTGTCGAGCACGGCCTGATCAAGAAGTCCGGTTCCTGGTTCACCTACGACGGTGACCAGCTGGGCCAGGGCATGGAGAACTCGCGCCGCTTCCTGCGCGACAACCCGGAGCTGGCTGCCGAGCTGGAGCGCCTCATCAAGGAGAAGCTCGGCGTCGGAGTGAAGGCCCCCGTCGAGACCGAAGCATCACCGAAGCTGAAGGCCGTTGACGGCTTCTAACCGTCGGTCGCGCAAAGGGGCAGGATTCCCCTCCCGGGATCCTGCCCCCGGCCGGACCGGCGATCACGGGCCCGGGGAACGTGCCGGGAACGGGACCCGCCGTGCGGGTCCTTCCACCGAGCAGGACCGTGACGCAGACCCGGCGGCTGTCGCACGTGCCATTGTCCTGCGGCAGCTGACGAACTCGCCCAAGAGCCGGCTGCAGCTAGCCCGAAAACTGGCTGAGCGCAACGTCCCGGACGACGTCGCCGAAGCCGTGCTGGACCGCTTCGAGGAAGTGAAGCTTGTTGACGACGCGGACTTCGCCGACATGTGGGTGCGGTCCCGTTCGCAGAGCCGCAAACTGGCGAAGGGCGCGCTCCGCCGGGAACTTGCCGAGAAAGGCATCGAGGCGGAAACCGCCGCCGTCGCCCTGGAACAGCTCAGCGACGAGGCCGAGGAATCTGCGGCCCGCGAACTGGTCCAGCGGAAACTCCGGGGCGTGACCGGGTTCGAGGACCGCGCCGAGCGGGACAAAACCACCCGCCGGCTCGCTTCCATGCTCGCCCGCAAGGGTTACCAGCCCTCGCAGGCCTTCCGGATCGTGGGCGACGTCCTCGACGAGGCGGTGGCAGGTTCCGGCGCAGGAGCCGGGCCGGATTTCTGAGCACGCCCCGGCACCGCGCCGACCCGGTACCCTTAACAGGTGAGTTTGACCATTCCCTCCCCAGCAGCCGGCACCACCCCTTCCACCGACGCCTCGTCAGGACCTGGCGCCGCGGCACAGCCCTCCGCGCCGCAGGCCCGCACGTACCAGGTGCGGACGTTCGGCTGCCAGATGAATGTGCACGACTCCGAGCGCATGTCCGGAATGCTCGAAGCCGCCGGCTATGTCCCCGCCGCCGGGGAAGTGGCCGACGTCGTGGTCTTCAACACCTGCGCGGTGCGGGAAAACGCCGACAACAAGCTCTACGGAAACCTCGGCATCCTGGCGCCGGTCAAGGCCGCAAACCCCGGAATGCAGATCGCCGTCGGGGGATGCCTGGCCCAGAAGGACCGCGACACCATCCTCAAAAAGGCTCCCTGGGTGGACGCCGTCTTCGGCACCCACAACGTCGGCGCCCTGCCGGCCCTGCTGGAACGGGCCCGCCACAACAACGAAGCACAACTCGAAATCCTCGAGTCGCTCGACGTCTTCCCCTCCACGCTGCCGACCAAGCGGGACTCTGTCTATTCCGGCTGGGTGTCGATCTCCGTCGGCTGCAACAACACCTGCACCTTCTGCATCGTCCCGGCCCTGCGCGGCAAGGAAAAGGACCGCCGCCCTGGCGACATCCTGGCCGAGATCCAGGCCCTCGTTGCCGACGGCGCCATCGAAGTAACCCTGCTGGGCCAGAACGTGAACTCCTATGGCGTTGAATTCGGCGACCGGCAGGCTTTCTCCAAACTGCTGCGCGCCTGCGGGGACATCCCCGGCCTGGAACGCGTCCGCTTCACGAGTCCGCACCCCGCCGCTTTCACCGACGACGTCATCGACGCCATGGCCGAGACCCCGAACGTTATGCCGCAGCTGCACATGCCCCTGCAGTCCGGCTCGGACAAGGTCCTCAAGGACATGAAGCGGTCCTACCGTTCCACCAAGTTCCTTGGAATCCTGGACAAGGTCCGCGGGAAAATCCCGCATGCCGCGATCTCCACGGACATCATCGTCGGCTTCCCCGGCGAGACCGAGGAGGACTTCCAGGCGACGCTCGACGTCGTGGAGAAGTCCCGCTTCGCCACCGCCTTCACCTTCCAGTACTCCAAGCGGCCGGGCACGCCCGCCGCGGAGCTCCCGGACCAGCTCCCCAAGGCCGTGGTGCAGGAGCGCTTCGAACGCCTCACCGCCCTGCAGGACCGGATCGCCGCCGAGGAGAACGCNCGCCCGCCAGCTCGGCCGGCGCGTGGAGGTCATGGTCACGGCCCACTCCGGGCGCAAATCCGAGGAAACCCACCGGCTCTCCGGCCGGTCGCAGGACCAGCGCCTGGTCCACTTCTCCGTACCCGACGGCGCCGAGTCGCCCCGCCCCGGCGATCTCGTCACGGTGACGATCACCGAGGCCGCGGCGTTCCACCTCGTCGCCGACCCGGCATCGGCGGAGGACTACAGCCTTCGCCGTTCCCGCGCCGGCGACGCCTGGGACAGGTCGCAGGCGGACTCCTGCGGCGCACCCGCCCCCGGATCCTCCTCCGGCACCACGGGCGTCTCCCTGGGCATGCCCACCCTTCCCGTCCGCGGCCGCTAGTCCGTGACGGCACCGCAGGACGCCCCGGCCGGCACAGCGTCCGCCGACAAAGCCGACAAAGCCGACAAAGAGGACACCGGGCCCGGAGCCCCGCCGGACGGCGCATTACCGGCGCTGCCCGTGATCGCCGTCGTCGGGCCAACCGGCTCCGGCAAGTCCGATCTCGCCGTCTCGCTGGCACTGGAGCTCGACGGCGAAGTCATCAACGCCGACTCCATGCAGTTCTACCGCGGGATGGACATCGGCACCGCGAAAATCACCGGGCCCGAACGCAGGGGAGTGCCACACCACCTTCTGGACACCCTGGACGTCACCGAGGAGGCCAGCGTCTCCGACTTCCAGCAGCAGGCCCGGGAGCTCATTGCCGGCATCCACGCCCGCGGCAAACGCGCCATCCTGGCCGGCGGTTCCGGACTCTACGTCCGCGCCGTGCTGGACGTGCTGGAATTCCCGGGTACCGATCCTGCCATCCGGAGCCGGCTCGAAACGGAACTCGAAACCGGCGGACAGGCGCCGTTGCGGGCGCGGCTGGAAGGCGTGGACCCGGTCTCCGCCGGCCGGCTCGGCGATGCGCGCCGGATTGTCCGTGCCCTCGAGGTGTTCGAACTGACCGGGCGGCCGTTCAGCTCCTTTATGCCCACCCGCGAGTACTTCCAGCCCGCGGTGCAGATCGGGCTCGAGGTGGACCGCGAACAGCTCCGGGAACGGCTCNNNCGCCCGCCGGGTCCACGCCATGGTGGAGGGCGGGCTGCTCGAGGAGGTCCGGACGCTCGACGCCGCCGGACTCCGGCTCGGCCGCACGGCCCCGCGTGCCCTCGGCTATGCCCAGTTCCTTAAGGTCCTCGACGGCGAATCGGACACGGCGCAGGCAGCGGAGGAAACCATTGTCGCGACCCGGCAGTTCGCCCGCCGCCAGCTCACCTGGTTCCGGGCCGACCCCCGCATCCACTGGCTCGACTGGCAGGACCCGGAACTCGTGGCGAAGGCCGCGGCGCTCTGCGGCGGCGCCGCTTGACGGGAAGTTCTGACGGGAAGTTTCCACGGCGACGTTTTGACGCGGGCATTTTCCGGCGGCCCGCACCGGAACGGTAACCTTGGAGCATGGACGAAACCCTGGCCGTGGCCGCTGACCGCAACTCCACCGGCGACACTGCAGCCCTGAGCGGACTCAAGTTTTCCAAGGGCCACGGGACGGGCAACGACTTTGTGCTCCTCGCCGACCCCAACGGCACGCTGGCCGTAACCCCGGAGCAGGTCGCCGCACTCTGTGACCGCCACCGCGGAATCGGCGGCGACGGACTGATCCGCGCCGTCCCGTCCCGGCTGCTCGCCGAGGGCCGGGAGCTGCTCACGCACAACCCGGACGCTGAATGGTTCATGGACTACCGCAACGGAGACGGCTCGCTGTCCGAGATGTGCGGCAACGGGGTCCGTGTCTTTGTGCACTTCCTGATCACCGAAGGCCTCGTTGAGCTCCCAGCCGGCGAGTCACTGACCATCGGCACCCGGGGCGGCGCCAAGACGATCGTCCGCACCGCCGGCGGCTACGCCGTCGACATGGGTCCCTGGGAGTTCATCTTCCCGGGCGAGGCCACCGCACGGGCCATGGACTCGCTGGTCAGCGCGGCGGGGCTGGAGGTCGCCCGGCCCGCCCTGTCCGTGAGCATGGGCAATCCGCACACCGTTGTAGCGCTGGCCGAACTCGCAGAGCTGGTGGCCACGCAGCTGTTCACCGCACCGCACGTGGATCCGGCCCCGCCCCATGGCACCAACGTCGAGTTCGTTGTGCCCTCCGAGCCGCTGGTCCATGAGGGCGTCGGAACCATCACGATGCGCGTTCACGAGCGGGGAGTCGGCGAAACGCAGTCCTGCGGCACCGGCGCCTGTGCCGCAGCCGTCGCGATCCGCCACTGGGCCGGCCAGGACGCCCCGGATGTCTGGAACGTCCACGTCCCGGGCGGCATCGTCGGGGTGAAGTTCTTCCTCGGTGCGGAGGGCCATGAGCACGTCGAGCTCAGCGGCCCCGCGGTGATCGTGGCTAGTGGGACGCTTTCCTGACCCGAAGGATGCGAAACGACTTTGAGGTGCTCTCCCGCGTCACCGTGAAGCTGCTGTCCAGCTCCGCTGCGAGCCAGCGCTGGAGTGAATCCGACCCCAGGTTCTTCTGCACCACCAGCCAGGCGGAACCGCCTGGCGCCAGCCGCGGCAGCCAGAGGAGCAGCAGGGCGTGGAGCTCGTCCTTGCCGATCCGGATGGGCGGGTTGGACCAGATGGTGTCGAAGCGGAGCCCCGGGTCGACGGCGTCGGGCGTGCTGGCCGTGACATTGCCCAGTCCCAGCAGGGCCGCGTTTTCGTTGGTCAGGGTCACGCAGCGTTCGTTGACGTCCACTGCGTAGACCTGCGAGTGCGGTGCCCGCAGGGCCATGGTCAGCGCGATCGGACCCCAGCCGCAGCCGATGTCCAGCAGCGTGCCCTGGGGCGCCGGGGCGGGAGCCTCGGCCAGCAGCACGGCCGTGCCCTTGTCGATGTTGTCCGGGCTGAAGATGCCCGAGGACGTCTGCAGCTGCCTCGTTTCACCGGCCAGCTCCACGGTCAGTGGCTTGCGGGTGAACGGCCCGGCAGGCTGGGCGCTGAAATAGTGTGCAGACTCCATAACTGCCCAGATTAGTTGGCCGACGGCCCGCAGGCGAAACTGGTGGAAATCCGGCGTGCGCCGGGCGGAAGACCCGAAGAGACATACACAAGTCCATGCGGCAGGAGCCGGCAGGACCACCGGTGAGTGGCAGCTTTGCTGTCTGCTACGCTTAAAGACATGTTCCTGAACTTCAAGTAGCCGGCACGGGTTAACTCCCGTCCCCGCAGCGACGCAGGTAGTTACCTTCCGCTCAGTGCGCCACCCACGATGCTCCTCACAAGGACCCTCCGCTGGCGCCCGACCCCCTTGGAGTTTGGCAGTGCTCACTGGAGCGCGGCCGGGCGGACAGTTTCTCCCTCCTCAAGGCGACCACCACGCCTGTTTCCCCCTTCTCACCGCTCCTTTGCGGAGCCCACCCTGCCCCCGGCACCGCTGCCGCAGGCATCCCAGGAGGCCCCAATTGGCCAATAGTCGTCAGCCCAGCGCGAATACCGCCCCACCCAGCACCGATCGGCACTATTCTGAAACTGCCGAACCTCTAAAGGAGACCATGACCAGTCAGCCCAACACCGGACCCGATTCAGCAGCCCAGGACATGAGTCCTGCGGAAATCCAGGCTGTCATCGACCGGATCCTCTCCAAGGACACCCCTGCCCGGAAGGCAGCCCCGGCCGCCGGTGAGCCCACCTCGGTGCTCGGCAAGGCACAGGCGATCTCCCGGCTGGACGAGGGACCCAGCACCTACGACGGGGACCAGCAGGACCTGGAGGAACGGCACGCCCTTCGCCGTACGGCCGGGCTGTCCACCGAACTCGAAGACGTCACCGAGGTCGAATACCGGCAGCTGCGCCTCGAGCGCGTCGTTCTGGCCGGCCTGTGGACCGAAGGGACCCTCGCCGACGCGGAGAACTCGCTCCGCGAACTCGCCGCCCTGGCTGAGACCGCCGGGTCGGAGGTCCTTGACGGCATCGTCCAGCGCCGCGCCAAGCCCGACCCCGGAACCTTCCTCGGCTCCGGCAAGGCCCAGGAGCTCAAGGACATCGTGATGTCCACCGGCGCGGACACCGTCGTCGTCGACGCCGAACTGGCACCGTCCCAGCGCCGCAGCCTCGAAGACATCGTCAAAGTCAAGGTCATCGACCGCACGGCGCTGATCCTGGACATCTTTGCCCAGCACGCCAAGAGCCGCGAGGGCAAGGCCCAGGTGGAACTGGCCCAGCTCGAATACCTGCTCCCGCGCCTGCGCGGCTGGGGTGACTCGATGTCCCGTCAGGCCGGTGGCCAGGTGGGCGGTGCCGGTGCCGGCATGGGTTCGCGTGGTCCCGGTGAAACGAAGATCGAACTGGACCGCCGCCGGATCCGCACCCGGATGGCCAAGCTGCGGCGTGAAATCGCCGCGATGAAGCCGGCCCGCGAGACCAAGCGGGCCAACCGCCGTCGTAATGCCGTGCCGTCCGTAGCCATCGCCGGGTACACCAACGCCGGCAAGTCCTCGCTGCTGAACCGGCTGACCGACGCCGGTGTCCTGGTGGAGAACGCCCTGTTCGCCACGCTGGACCCGACGGTCCGCAAAGCAGAGACCTCGGACGGGCTGGGCTACACGCTGGCCGATACTGTCGGCTTCGTCCGTTCGCTGCCCACGCAGCTCGTGGAGGCCTTCCGCTCCACCCTGGAGGAAGTCGCCGACGCGGACCTGATCCTGCACGTCGTGGACGTTTCCCACCCGGATCCGGAAGGCCAGATCGCCGCGGTCCGCAAGGTGTTCAGCGAAGTCGACGCACGCAAGGTGCCGGAAATCATCGTCCTGAACAAGGCCGACGCCGCCGACCCCTTCGTGATCGAACGGCTCAAGCAGCGCGAACCGCGCCACGTTGTGGTCTCGGCGCGCACGGGCGAAGGCATCCCGGAACTGCTCAAGGCCATCAGCGAAGGCATCCCGCGGCCCAGCGTGAAGCTGGAACTGATGATCCCGTACAACCGCGGCGACCTGCTCAGCAAGCTGCACGAGACCGACGCCGAGATCCTCAGCCTCGACCACGAGGAAGCGGGCACCCGCGCCGTTGTGATGGTGCGCGAAGGATTCGCCGCTGAACTGGATTCGTTCATCAGCAATGACTGAGGCAGCGGTGACCGGGGTGGAGACAGGTACCGGCGGACCGGCGGCGGCGGACCCGGCAACGGGGGGCCCAACACCAGCGGACGCCGCGGGGACCGGCGCCGCGGGGACTGTACCGGCGGGAAAGCGTTCAGCCAGGACAGGCGGCCCGGCCGGCGAGGAGTTCGTCATTGAACTGCTCGACCGTGCCGTGTCGGGCATGGGCGGCCAGAGCCGCGACGGCCAGCACGAAATGGCCCGGCAGGTGGCGCACGCGATTGACAGCGGCGACCACCTGCTGGTCCAGGCCGGAACCGGCACCGGCAAGTCCCTGGCGTACCTGATCCCGCTGATCGCCCATTCGCTCGTAAGCGACAAGCCCACCCTGGTCTCCACTGCCACGCTGGCCCTGCAGACCCAGATTGTCGGCCGCGACCTGCCCCGGCTGCTGAAGACCATCACTCCGGCGCTCGAACGGCCCGTTAAGATTGCCCTCGTCAAGGGCCGCTCCAACTACGTGTGCCGCCACAAACTCGAGGGCGGCTTCCCCTCGGAAGAACCCTCGGAAGGGCAGCTCTTCTCGCTCGGCGAGGACACCTCCGTGCCGCATTTCGCCGCGGCGATGGGCGGACCCTCGTCCCAGCTCGGCAAGGAAGTCGTCCGGCTGCGCGAATGGGCCGAGGACACCGTGACGGGGGACCGCGACGAACTCCTGCCCGGGGTAACAGACCGCGCCTGGCGGCAGGTCTCGGTCACCTCGATGGAGTGCCTCGGCGCGCAGAAATGCCCGCTGGCGGCCGAATGCTTCAGCGAACTGGCCCGCCAGAACGCCGCGGACGCAGACGTCGTGGTCACCAACCACGCCATGCTCGCCGTCAGCGCCTTCGAGGGCCTTGCCGTGCTGCCGGAATACGACGTTGTGGTTGTCGATGAAGCCCACGAGCTCCAGGACCGGGTGACCGGCGCCGTGTCCGGCCAACTCTCCGTCGCGATGGTGCACGCCGCCGCGTCCGGGGCCCGGAAGCACACCGGCATTACCGTGGACGCCCTGAACAACGCCGCGTCCAACCTCGAACTCGCCATTGAAGGGGTCCCCAGCGGGCTCATGCCCAACGGCCTCAACAGCGAACAGTTGGACTGCGTGGACCAGTTGCGGGACGCGTGCCGCGCGGCCCTCTCCGATTCCAAGGGGGACAGTGCCAACACGGCCGACGGCGGCCGGCAGCTCGCGCGCTCCCGCCTCATGGTGATCCTGGAGCTGTGCGAACGGCTGCTGGCGGCGCGGGAAAACCGCGAAGTGGTCTGGTTTTCCCGCAACAGCACCTTCGACCCGCAGCAAGGTTACTCCCAGCCCGACGAGTCAGCGCCCGCCCTGGTCAACGTCGCCCCGCTCAGTGTGGCGGGACGGCTCCGCGAGGGCCTGTTCGCGGACCACACCGTCATCCTGACGTCGGCCACCCTGGCGATCGGGTCAGCCTTCGAGCCTGCTGCCGGCGGTCTCGGCCTGGTCGGACCCGGCGCCCCCAGCTGGACCGGGGTCGACGTCGGCTCGCCATTCGAATACCCGAAACAGGGCATCCTCTACGTTGCGAAGCACCTGCCCAAGCCCGGCCGCGGCACCTCGCCGGAAGCCCTTGACGAGCTCGAGAAGCTGATCCGGGCCTCCGGCGGCGGGGCCCTGTGCCTGTTCTCCTCCCGGCGCGCCGCCGAGGATGCTGCTGAGGCCATGCGACCGCGGCTGGACATGAGCATCCTCTGCCAGGGGGATTCGACCATGACCGCTCTCGTGAAGCAGTTCGCCGATGAACCGGACACCTGCCTCTTTGGCACCATGTCCCTGTGGCAGGGTGTCGATGTGCCCGGGACCTCCTGCCGCCTCGTAGTGATCGACCGGATCCCGTTCCCGCGGCCCGATGATCCCCTGATGACGGCGCGGTCCCGCGCGGTGGCCCAGGCCGGCGGCAACGGCTTTATGAGCGTTTCCGCGACCCACGCCGCCATCCGCCTGGCCCAGGGCGCCGGCCGGCTGATCCGCACAACGACGGATAGGGGAGTGGTGGCCGTGCTGGACTCCCGGCTGTCCACCGAACGCTACGGGGGATTCCTCCGCGCTGCCCTGCCGCCCTTCTGGCCCACCACAGATCCCGCCATCGCCCTCGCGGCCCTGGAACGGCTCGCAAAGGAATCCGGGCAGCCCGCATAGCCGCAGCTGGGCCTGAGGGTGGGTCAGGGCCAGGGCCAGGGGTACGGACGGACGCGCCGGCCGGGGGGTGGGGCTGCGGTGCTGGTGCTCACCGGACCTAGAGGGAGCGAAGCACCGAGACGACTTTGCCCATGATGACGGCGTGATCGCCGAGGATGGGCTCATACTGGGTGTTCTGCGGCAGCAGCCAGGTGTGGCCGTCGCGCTGGCGGAACGTCTTGACTGTTGCCTCGTCGTCCAGCAATGCGGCGACAATGTCACCGTTGACGGCGTCGCCCTGCTGGCGTACAACCACCCAGTCGCCGTCGCAGATGGCTGCGTCGATCATGGAGTCTCCCGCGACCTTGAGCATAAAGAGCTCCCCGTGGCCCACCAGCTGGCGGGGCAGGGGCATGACGTCCTCGACTACCTGGTCGGCCAGGATTGGCCCGCCGGCGGCGATGCGGCCTACCAGTGGCACCATGGCGGTGTCGGTGGCGCTTGCAAGCTCGGACACGGACAAGCCGCCGACTGTGCGCAGCCCGCCGGACTTCACAGCCCCGGAAATTTTTGTGGTTCCCTCATCGAGGGTCAACGGCATCAGCACTTCCATGGCCCGGGGGCGTTTGGGATCGCGCCGCAGGTAGCCAAGTTTTTCCAGCTGTGAGAGCTGGTGGGTGACGCTGGAAAGACTGGCCAGTCCCACGGTGTCGCCGATCTCGCGCATGGACGGCGGATAGCCGTTGTCGGTGACCGAGCGCTGGATGGTTTCCAGGATTTTCTTTTGCCGGACGGTGAGGCTCTTCGGGGGCCGGGCTGCCTGCGGGCTTCGCTGGGTGGCCCTGCCGCCAGTGGCTTGTGCTGCCATGTTCGCCAACGCCTTTCCGTTCCGCCCGGCCGCCGTGGCTGCGGTTGCCGGGAACTTCCGGCCTGAAATGTCAGACCCTGCTGATCAACTGCAGAAGTGGTTGTTCTTTGACTCAAACGTAGGCCAGCCACACAGCTTTTTCAAACATTTGTTCTAGCGAGTCTCGACAATGTTCGTCAATAAGTGCTAAAACAGAACAAGCAGGGTTCGAATATGTGTTCTAGTCATTCACTGTTTGAGGGTGGAGCACTGGTCGGGCATAGCGTGACGTTCGGTTCTTTGTTCGAAGGTTAGGCCGGTTGGCGGCGAGTACGTGGAGTACGCCGGGCGGCACAGTATGGTCCAGGAGGGCTCAGTTCATGTCAGCATCAAGCGCGTTTCACGACACTTTCGGCCGCGACGCATTCGGCAACTACGGCCGGCCCGACGGCGGTGCATCCGTCAGCGGGCACGCCCCGGCCAGCCAGGACAGTTCCATCAGCCGGCGCGGCTCCGTTGGCCAGCACAGTTCCACTAGCCAGCACGGCTCCATGAGCCAGCACAGTCCCGCAACCCGCGGGCCGCGGGAGCGGCAGGCGCCGCTCAAGCTCACCCGGCGGGGACGCTTCGTCTTCATCGGCGTGCCGCTGATCCTGCTGGCTGCACTCATTCTCTCCTTTAGCGGCTTCCTCAACGCACCCGCCAAGGCTGCGGAATCCGGCTCCGAGCTGTCACTGACCCCCACGGTGACCGTGACGGTGCAGCCGGGCGAGTCACTCTGGGCCATCGCCGAAGCCGTGGCGCCGGAGCGCGATCCCCGGGACGTTGTGTCCGATATCATCCAGCTGAACAACCTCGAGGCCGCCCGCGTCGTGCCGGGCCAGGCCCTCTTCATCCCGTCCAAGTAGCGCGTTCGATCCCGTCAGTAGGGCCCTGCGAGGCGTCACAGTTTCGGGGCCCGCGGCGATCTCACTTAAACTAGTGACGTGACTGACCAGTTAGAGCGCCTGAACCGACTTCCCCTCCGGACCAATCTGCGCGGCCTGACGCCGTACGGCGCGCCGCAGCTGGAGGTCCCCATCCTGCTCAATGTCAACGAGAACACCCATGGGGTACCCGCCGATGTGCGGGCTGCCATCTCCAAGGCCGTCACGATTGCCGCCGCGGGACTGAACCGGTATCCGGACCGCGAATTCACTGAGCTGCGCGAAGCCCTGGCGGAGTACCTGGGTCACGGACTGGGGGCGGGCAACATCTGGGCCGCGAACGGCTCCAACGAGGTACTCCAGCAGATCCTCCAGGCCTTCGGCGGCCCGGGCCGCACCGCCCTTGGGTTCCCTCCCACCTACTCCATGTACCCGCTGCTGGCCGCCGGCACGGACACCGGGTACATCGTCGGCGTCCGCGCCGACGACTACGGACTGAGCGCCGAGTCGGCCGCCCGCCAGGTCCGCGAACTCCAGCCCAACATCGTCTTCCTGTGCTCCCCGAACAACCCCACCGGCACGGGCCTGGGGCTCGACGTCGTGGAGGCCGTGTACGAGGCCGGCGAAGCCAGTCAGACCATCGTGATCGTCGATGAGGCCTACCACGAGTTCGCCCACGACGGCACGCCCAGCGCCCTCACGCTCCTGCCCGGCCGGGAACGGCTGATTATCTCGCGCACCATGAGCAAGGCCTTCGCCCTTGCCGGTGCCCGTGTCGGCTACATGGCGGCTGCGCCCGAGGTCACTGACGCGCTGCGCCTGGTCCGGCTCCCGTACCACCTCTCGGCCATCACCCAGGCGACGGCCCTGGCTGCCCTGCACCACCGGGTCGCGCTGATGGCAGACGTCGAGGACATCAAGCGCCAGCGGGACAGGATTGTGTCCGAGCTGCGGCGGATGGGCCTCAAGCCGGCTGCTTCGGATTCGAACTACGTCTTCTTCGGCGGCCTCGACAACCCGCACGAGATCTGGCAGGGGCTGCTCGACGCCGGCGTGCTCATTCGGGACGTTGGCATTCCCGGGCACCTGCGGGTCACGGCCGGGACTGAGACGGAAACCACAGCCTTCCTCGAAGCCCTCGAGCGGATCCTGGCCGGCCGCGCAGTGCAGCCCGCCTAGACTTAACACCGGACATCCACACTGCCCTGTTCGCCGGGCACCGTCGTCATCCAACCGTCGTCATCCAAAGGACACGCACATGAGCAACACCGGATCAACCGCTGCCGAGGGCCGGACCGCACGCATGGAACGGACCACCAGCGAATCATCTGTGCTGGTCGAGATCAACCTGGACGGTACCGGCGTCTCGGACATCAGCACCTCGGTCCCGTTCTACGACCACATGCTGACGGCGCTGAGCAAGCACTCCCTGATCGACATGACGGTCAAGGCCACCGGCGATACGCACATCGACGTCCACCACACGGTCGAGGACGTTGCCATCACTTTCGGCGAGGTCCTGCGCACCGCACTCGGGAACAAAGCCGGGATCCGCCGGTTCGGCGAAGCCACGGTTCCCCTCGACGAGGCCCTCGCGCACGCGGTCGTCGACGTCTCCGGACGCCCGTACCTCGTGCACGGAGGCGAGCCTGCCGGCCAGGAGTACCACCTGATCGGCGGACACTTCACCGGGTCCCTGACCCGCCACGTCTTCGAGGCAATCACCCTGCACGCCGGAATCTGCCTGCACATGAACGTCACGGCCGGGCGGGATCCGCACCACATCGTCGAGGCCCAGTTCAAAGCCTTCGCGCGCGCCCTGCGCGCAGCCGTCGAGCCGGATCCCCGCGTCAAGGGCATCCCGTCGACCAAGGGTGCCCTGTGACCGGCAAGGTGCTGCAGGACGGCGCCATCATCAACCCGGACGCCGGCAGGAAGCCGGCCTCGCCCGAGGGCAAGCCCACCGTCACGGTCCTCGACTACGGCTCCGGCAACGTCCGTTCCGCCGTCCGCGCCCTCGAACGCGCCGGCGCCGAGGTTATCCTCAGCTCCAAGCCTGAGGACGTGCTCAACGCCGATGGCCTTGTGGTCCCCGGCGTCGGCGCGTTCGAAACGGTGATGCGGGAGCTCAAGGCCGTCGACGCCATCCGCATGATCGGACGGCGCGTCGCCGGCGGCCGGCCCGTGCTGGCCATCTGCGTGGGCCTCCAGGTCCTCTTCGAAGCCGGCGTCGAGCACGGCACTGAAGCCGAAGGCATGGGGGAGTGGCCCGGCAAGGTCGAACTCCTCCCCGCCGACGTCGTGCCGCACATGGGCTGGAACACCGTGTCCGTTCCGGAGGGCTCCCGGCTCTTCGCCGGTGTCGAAAACGAACGCTTCTACTTCGTGCACTCCTACGGCGTCCAGAAGTGGGACTTCGACGTGATCCAGCCCCGGATGACAGCGCCGCTCGTCACCTGGTCGGAGCACGGCGCCCCGTTCATCGCGGCGGTGGAAAACGGCCCCCTGTGCGCCACCCAGTTCCACCCCGAAAAGTCCGGCCACGCCGGTGCGCGGCTCTTGCGCAACTGGGTCGAGGGCCTGCGGGTCCGTCCCGGGACCGCGGAAGCCACGTCCACGGAAACCGGGACCGCCTAGATGTGGTCCATAGTGTTGATGGGGCTCGCCGGCCTGCTGGTCGGCGGCGCGCTGTCCTTCCGCCAGCAGAAGAGCCCGCGCTGGGTCCAGGCCGTGTTCTACATCCTGGCCGCGATGGCGCTGCTCGCCGCCTACCTCCTGACGCTGCCCGCCTCCTGACGCCCCGCAGCCCCCACCACCTGCCGCCCCTAAAGAGCCGAGGATCCACGATGACCACCGAAACCCCGCTGCCCGTGCTGGAACTGCTGCCCGCCGTCGACGTCGTCAACGGCCAGGCCGTCCGGCTCGTCCAGGGCGAGGCCGGCAGTGAAACAAGCTATGGCACCCCGCTGGAAGCCGCGCTCAACTGGCAGCAGCAGGGGGCGGAATGGGTCCACCTCGTGGACCTCGACGCAGCCTTCGGACGCGGCTCCAACGCTGAGCTGCTCCGCGAAGTGGTCGGCCGGCTCGACATCAAGGTGGAGCTCTCCGGCGGCCTGCGCGACGACGAGTCGCTCGAGAAAGCCCTCGACCTGGGCGTCGCCCGCGTGAACCTGGGCACCGCGGCGCTGGAAAACCCGGAGTGGACTGCCCGGGTGATCGAGCGCTTCGGCGACAAGATCGCCGTCGGGCTGGATGTCCGCGGCACCACGCTGGCCGGCCGCGGCTGGACCAAGGAGGGCGGTGACCTCTGGGACGTCCTCGGACGCCTCGAAGAGGCCGGCTGCTCGCGCTACGTCGTCACCGACGTCACCAAGGACGGCACCCTCCAGGGACCCAACGTCGAACTGCTGCGCCAGATGGTGGAAAAGACCGGCAAGCCTGTCGTCGCCTCCGGCGGGATTTCCAGCCTGGAGGACCTCTTGGTCCTGCGCTCCCTCGTCCCGCTCGGCGTCGAAGGCGCGATCGTCGGCAAGGCCCTCTACAACGGCAACTTCACGCTGCCTGAGGCCCTCGACGTCGC
>NZ_AUPJ01000294.1:24198-25692 GCF_000427315.1 Arthrobacter sp. TB 26 | reverse complement strand
GCCGCCGAGCTCTCCGCCAAGTACTTTGGCGGCCGGGCTGTACCGTCCTCGGTCCGCTGGGTGGGCAACCAGAACTCCCGCTGGGGGTCCGCGACGCCGTCGGACGGGACCATCCGGCTGTCGGACAAGCTTCAGCCGATGCCGCAGTGGGTCATCGACTATGTGCTGCTGCATGAGCTGGCGCACCTGCTCGTCGCCGGCCATAACGCCGCGTTCTGGCGGCTGCTCGAGGCCTACCCGGAAACCGGCCGGGCCAAGGCCTTCCTCGAAGGCGTCTCCTTCGCCACCTCCCGCGGACTCATGCCTGCCGGCGACGACGATGACATCGACGTCGCCGACGCTGCCGCCTTCGCCGACTAGCGCGGCAGCCTGTTAGGGCTTGGGGTTGTCGCCCTCTCCGGGTGCGGCGTCAGTTCCGGGCTCGCCGGGCTGTTCGGCGCCACCAGTCTCGGCGGAGCCGTCGCCGGCTGCCCCGTCATCCTCAGGCTCGTCGAATCCGCCGCTCAGCAGCTTCTGCAGCGCATCGTCCACCTCGGAGTCGCTGGCCTCAGCCAGCTTCCGGCGTTCGCTGAAGCCTTTCGGATCTTCCAGGTCCTCGGCGGTGGGCAACAGATCCGGATGCTGCCAGATCGCGTCGCGGCCGTCGATTCCGCGTTCATCCTTGAGCGAGGCCCACAACGCTGCGGCCTCCCGGAGCCGGCGCGGCCGCAGCTCCAGTCCCACGAGGGAGGAAAATGCGTGTTCAGCCGGTCCTCCGGTGGCGCGGCGGCGGCGCACCGTCTCGCGCAGCGCCGCGGCCGAGGGCAGCAGCTTCTCGGTGGCGGCCCAGCTCAGTTCATCCACCCAGCCCTCCACGAGGGCGAGTGCGGTCTCAAGCTTCTCAAGGGCCTGGTCCTGGGCGGGGGTGCGCTGCGGCATAAAGACGCCCTGGGACAAAGCCTCCTGGATGCCTTCCGGGTTGCCCGGATCCAGCTCGCGGGCGAGTTCCTCGATCTTCGAGGTGTCGATGTGGATGCCGCGGGCATACGCTTCGATCGCGCCGAGGAGGTGCCCACGCAACCAGGGTACCTGGACGAACAGCCGGGCGTGGGCGGCTTCGCGGACGGCCAGGAACAGCCGGATGTCGTTCTCCGGCAGGCTGAGGCCTTCGCCGAATTTGGCCACGTTCGAGGGCAGCAGCGCCATTTCGAGGTCGGCGAGGGGTACACCGATGTCCGTGGAGCTGACCACCTCGGCCGACAGGGCGCCGATGGCCTGGCCCAGCTGCATGCCGAAGATCGCCCCGCCCATGTTCTGCAGCATGGAGGACGCGCCGCCCATCATGGACTTCATTTCCTCCGGCATCTGCTCCGTCATGGCGGTGGACAGTGCGTTGGCGATGCTGTTGGCGACCGGCTCGGTCAGCCGTTTCCAGGTGCCGAGCGTTTCCTCGACCCACTCCGCCCGGGACCAGGCCCGGCCGATCAGGCCGGTGGCCGGCAGCCCGGTGACCTG
>NZ_AUPJ01000294.1:6934-24192 GCF_000427315.1 Arthrobacter sp. TB 26 | reverse complement strand
AAGCCACAGCTCGGCGAGCCGCAGCGCCTCATCGACCTCGCGGGACTGCTGCGCCGTGACGGACGGGTCGGAGCCGCTTGCGGCCACGCGCCGGGCGTTTTCATGGGCCAGCTGCCAGTTGACGGGGCCCTCCGAGGAGGCGCTCATCATGGCCTGGACCTGGGAGAACATCTGGGCGAGGAGGTTGGGGTCATCCGGAAGGCCCGCGGCCTTCGCCAGTTCCGCGGGGTCGATGTTCCCCAGGCCCTGGCCGCCCATCAGGTTCTTCAGCATTTCTGCCAGCGGATCCTTGGGTTCCTCGTCGCCATTGGACGGATTAAGTGGGTTGGAGGTCATGATCCCGCCGATCGTCGGTGTGGCTGCTTCTCACGTTCACGGTACCCCGCAGCCAGCGGGCTGTCTGCTGAAACCCCGCCACGTTCGCTGTCGGCAAAGAGCCCAGCCGGCAGCCGAGCGCGTAGTGTTGGAAACTGGAATATTGGCAGGCGGAAGCCGCGGCGCAGGCCGCGGACGCGGTGCGCTGATCAGGGGTCCGCAGGATCCCCGGGCGCCGGCACGGAGAGGTCCTTCATTGACGATTACGCAGGGTGACCAGCCCGCCAGCGGGCAGGCGGCCGGGCAGTCCCGGGGCCGACGTTCCCTCCTCCCCGGATCCGGTTCGGGCCGGAAGCGGGACAAACGGTCCTCAGCCATGCTCGTCTCAGGTCTGCTGGCCCTGGCGCTCGGCGTCACCGCCGTGAGCCTGCCCGTCCCGTACGTCGTCGAATCACCCGGTCCGACGTTCAACACCCTGGGCAAGGACAACGGCACACCCGTTATCAGCGTGACCGGCCACGAGACGTTTCCCGCGAAAGGCAACCTGGACCTGACCACCGTCTACGTCGACGGCGGCCCCAACGGGCCGGTGACCGTCGTCGAGGCGTTTTCTGCCTGGCTCAACGGCGCCAAAGCCGTCTACCCGGAGGAACTCATCTTCCCCACCGGTGTGACGAAGGAACAGTCCCAGCAGGAAAGCGCCGTCGCGATGACCACCTCGCAGGAGAACGCCGTCGCCGCAGCCCTGAAGGAACTGGGCATCGCGTTCGAACAGAAGATGCAGGTCGCGGCAATCCCGGATGGCTCGGCCTCCGCGGGCAAGCTCCAGGACAACGACGTGATCGTGTCCGTCAACGGCAAGCCGGCGACGGCGCTGAGCGTCGTCCAGTCCGAGCTGGCGGCCGGCAACGGCGCGCCGGTGGATGTCGCCGTCGACCGTGACGGCAGCAACGTGACGGCCAGCATCACTCCGTCCAAGACCTCCGCAGGCCGGTTCATCCTCGGGGTCATGCTGCAGTACAAATTCAAGTTCCCCTTCGACGTCAAGATTTCCCTGGACAAGGTCGGCGGTCCCAGCGCCGGGATGATGTTCGCCTTGGGCATCATGGACACCGTCACCCCCGGCGACCTGACCGGCGGGAAGCACGTCGCAGGTACCGGAACCATTACCCCCGACGGCGCGGTCGGCCCGATTGGCGGGATCAGCCAGAAGATGCACGGCGCGCGGTCCGGCGGTGCCACCCTGTTCCTCGCGCCGGCCGCCAATTGCGACGACGTCGTCGGGCATATCCCGGACGGATTGCAGGTGGTTCGGGTCGAGAATCTGGCCGATGCACGTAAAGCGGTCGAACTTGCCGCGTCAGGGGCCGACACATCGGGGCTTCCGGTTTGTTCCAGCAACTAGACTGGCCGCGGAACTAAGATTCGCCGCCACTCGTGGCACCTATGACGGCTTCGCCGCCCAGTGGGGGGTGGGGCCGATGGCCGCTTCAAGGCAGCAACTGAGTTCCGGCAACGAAGCGCCGCACTGATAACTAAAAACCAGTAACTGTCGACCAGCTATGAGGTACCGAGTTTGTCCCGTCCAGCCAGCACAGTCCCACCCGGAAGACCCCAGCAACGACGAGGCGCACTGACGCCGACGTTAATTGTTGTGGCCTTGATCGTGGTCGGCTTCATATTCTTCGCCAATGTCTGGACGGACGTCCTGTGGTACCAGCAGCTGGGCTTCTTCGAAGTTTTCCTGACCGAGAATCTGGCACGCATCGTCATCTTCCTGGTTGGCTTCGCGTTGATGTTCTCCGCCGTCTTCTTCGCCATCCGGATCGCCTACCATGCCCGCCCCGTGTACGCGCCGGACTCCGAGATCCGGGACAACCTGAACCGCTACCAGGTCCAGCTTGAACCGATCCGCCGCGTCGTCATGATCGGCCTGCCCGTCCTCTTCGGACTGTTCGCCGGAAGCGCCGCGGCCAGCCAGTGGCAGAAGGTGCTCCTGTTCCTGAACCAGGAACCCTTTGGCCAGAACGATCCTCAGTTCGGGCTCGACATCAGCTTCTACCTGATGACCCTGCCGTTTCTGGGCTTCGTGACCGGATTCCTGATCAGCGTCGTCATCGTTGCCGGCATCGCCGGTATCCTGACCCATTACCTTTACGGCAGCATCCGGATCATGGAACGCGGCATCTTCACCAGCCGCGCAGCGCAGATCCATCTCGCCGTCTCCGGTGCAGCTTTCCTGCTGCTGCTGGGCGTCAACTTCTGGCTGGACCGCTACAGCTCCGTGCAGAACAGCGGCGGCCGCTGGGCCGGCGCGCTGTACACGGACGTCAACGCCGTCATCCCGACCAAATCCATCCTGGCCGTGGCCGCGGCCCTCGTCGCAGTCCTGTTCATCGTCGCTGCCGTGATCGGCAAGTGGCGGCTGCCTGTGATCGGTACCGCCATGCTCGTTATCACCTCGATCCTGGCCGGCGGCGTCTACCCCTGGGTGATCCAGCAGTTCCAGGTCCGGCCCTCGGAGCAGACGCTCGAGAAGAAGTTCATCGAGCGCAACATCAGCCTCACCCGCTCGGCCTATGGCCTGGATAAGATCCAGGAGACGCGGTACAACGCCACCACCAACGCCACCACCGGCGCCCTGGCTCCCGACGCGCAGACCACGGCCAACATCCGGCTGCTGGACCCCAACCTGATCTCGGACGCGTTCTCGCAGCTCGAGCAGTACCGGCCCTACTACCAGTTCCCGAGCGCCCTGAACGTGGACCGCTACGAGATCGACGGGAAGATCCAGGACACCGTCATTGCGGTCCGCGAGCTGAACCCGGACGGGCTGAGCGCCAACCAGCAGTCATGGCTGAACCGCCACGTCGTCTACACCCACGGCTACGGAGTCGTCGCCGCGAAGGGCAACAAATTTACCGTCGACGGCAAGCCCGATTTCCTGCAGTCCGGCATCCCGTCCACCGGCGTGCTCGGCGATGACTCGACCTACCAGCCGCGGGTCTACTTCGGCGAGAACTCGCCCGACTACTCAGTGGTCGGCGCCCCCGAGGGCTCCCAGCACCGCGAGCAGGACCGGCCAGCCGCCAAGGAAGGCGATGGCGAAACGCAGTACACCTTCACTGGCGACGGCGGCCCGAACGTGGGCAGCTTCTTCAACAAGGTGCTCTACGCGATCAAGTTCCAGTCCTCGGACCTGCTGCTTTCTGACGGCGTCAACCCCGAGTCCCAGATCCTGTACGACCGTAATCCCCGGGACCGCGTCGAAAAGGTTGCCCCGTACCTGACAGTGGACGGCAACGCCTACCCCGCGGTCGTGGACGGCCGGGTGAAGTGGATCGTGGACGGCTACACCACCAGCCAGTACTACCCCTACTCCCAGCAGGAACAGCTCTCCGCGGCCACCGCGGACTCCCAGACCACCTCCGGGCGGACAGCCTCCCTGCCGAACACCTCGGTCAACTACATCCGCAACTCGGTCAAGGCCACCGTGGATGCCTACGACGGAAAGGTAACGCTGTATGCCTGGGACGACCAGGACCCGGTCCTGAAGGCGTGGCAGAACATCTTCCCGTCCTCGCTGAAGCCGTTCTCGGAAATGTCCGGGGCGCTCATGAGCCACGTCCGGTACCCGGAAGACCTCTTCAAGGTCCAGCGGGAACTCCTGGGCCGTTACCACGTCACCCAGGCGGACAACTTCTACACCAACAATGACGCCTGGAGCGTCCCGAACGATCCGACCGTCCAGGACGACGTCAAGCAACCGCCGTACTACATGTCCTTGAAGATGCCCGACCAGGACAAACCGGCCTTCCAGCTGACGTCCTCCTTTATTCCGCAGGTGGTCAACGGCAACGCCCGCAACGTGCTGTACGGCTTCCTGGCCGCGGACTCCGACGCGGGAAACCAGAAGGGAGTGAAGGCAGAGAGCTACGGCCAGCTCAGGCTCCTTCAGATCCCGCCGGAAGCCAATGTCCCCGGCCCCGGCCAGGCCCAGAACAAGTTCAACTCTGATCCCACGGTGTCGCAGGCCCTGAACCTGCTGCGCCAGGGTGCTTCGGCGGTCCTCAACGGCAACCTGCTGACACTGCCTGTCGGTGGGGGCATGGTCTACGTGCAGCCCGTCTACCTGCGCTCCACGGGGGAGACCTCGTACCCCACACTGCAGCGCGTTCTGGTGGCGTTTGGTGACAAGATCGGTTTCGCACCGACCCTGGATGAGGCCCTGAACCAGTTGTTCGGCGGTGAGTCGGGAGCCAGTGCCGGCGATTCGGCCAACAACGGGCAGACACCCGCGACGCCGGCGCCTGGCGGCACTACGCCCGCGCCGGGCAGCACAGACGCCAAGGCAGAGCTGAAAGCTGCCCTGAACGAGGCGAACGCCGCCATCAGGGCCGGCCAGGACGCCCTCGCCAAGGGCGACTTCGCAGCCTACGGTGAACAGCAGAAGAAGCTCTCCGCGGCACTGCAGCGAGCGATTGACGCCGAGGCCAAGATCGCGGCGACGCCGGTTCCAGCACCGACGGCCACCCCGGCGCCGGAAACCACAACGCCGGCCGCAACCCCCGCGCCGACGCCGAGCAGCTGACGCACGGCCAACTGAAGCAGGCTGACTGATACACGGTCCAAGGCCGGGTTCGCGCTCCTCTGGAGCGTGAACCCGGCCTTTTCCGCTCCCGCCAATCCACGGGGCGCGTCATGCCCCGGTCTCGGGAGACGCACATCACGCCACCTCGATTTGGCCTCAAGTTCACCGGCAGGTAGAGTTGATCTTGCGACGCGGGGTGGAGCAGTTCGGTAGCTCGCTGGGCTCATAACCCAGAGGTCACAGGTTCAAATCCTGTCCCCGCAACTGAAGAACAAAAGGAAGGACCCGGATCTGTTGATCCGGGTCCTTCTTCTTGCCCCGATGCGCCTGGCCTCAGGCCCCTGGCGTGCTGCCCCGTCCCGGTTGACCTGGACGGGGCAGCACCGGCCTTAGCCGTCCTTGAGCCGCTGGTAGGTCTCCAGCGCCCGGGCACGGGACTCCGGCAGCCCGACGACCGGTTCCGGGTAACCCGTGGCCGAACCGCCGGCCTTCCACGGCTCGTGGATCGATTTGTCGTCCAGTCCGGACAGCTCCGGGAGATATTCGCGCAGGTAGCGCGCGCCGGCGTCGAACTTCTTGCTCTGGGTGACGGGGTTGAAGATCCGGAAGTATGGCGAGGCGTCGGCCCCGGATCCGGCCACCCACTGCCAGTTCGCCGGATTGCTGGCGGCATCGGCGTCCACCAGGGTGTCCCAGAACCAGGCCTCGCCGAGCCGCCAGTCGGCCAGCAGGTTCTTGACCAGGAAACTTGCGGCCGCCATCCGGACGCGGTTGTGCATCCAGCCGGTCTGCCAGAGCTGGCGCATTCCCGCGTCGACGAGGGGATAGCCGGTGTTGCCCTGCTGCCAGGCCGCGAGCTCGGCGTCGGAGGGCGTCTGCCAGTCGAAACGGTCAAACTCGGGCCGGAAGTTCCGGGTGGCCAGTTCCGGGTTCTCGTAGAGCAGCTGCCAGCAGAATTCCCGCCAGCCGAGTTCGGAACGGAAGATCCCGACGTCGGCCGGCGCTGCAGGGCCAAAGCGTTCACGCAGTCCGTGCCAGACCCGGAAAGGGCTGATTTCGCCGAACCGCAGATGCGCTGAGAGCCGGCTGGTGCCCTCGACGCCGGGGACGTTCCGGCCGGTGCCGTATTCCTCCACCGGACCGTCGAGGAAGTCCTCCAGCCGTTCCTGGGCCCCGGCTTCCCCGGGCTGCCAGGTGCCGGCGAGCCCGGCGCTCCAGTCCGGCCTGCGGGGGAGCAGGCCCCAGCTGTCGAGCGGGTCGCTGTCCGGAAGCTTTCCGTCCGCGCCCGCTGCCGGGGCAGGGAGGCGCTCCGGAGCGTCCAGGGGCAGCCGGGGCTCGGGAGCATCCAGGCAGGCGCGCCAGAAGGGCGTGAAGACCTTGTAAGGCCCGCCCGCCCCAGTGCGCACGGTCCACGGTTCAAACATCAGGTTCGCCTGGAAGCTGGCAGCCTTGAGGCCCTGCTCCGCGGCCCAGGCCTTGACCCCGGCGTCCACCTCGCGTTCCGGGCCGCCGTAGCGGCGGTTCCAGAGCAGCACCGAGGCGCCGGTTTCCCGGGCCAGGTCCCGGATAATGTCCGCGGCGGGGCCGCGGCGCAGCACGAGGCGTGACCCTATGGCCTCAAGCCCGGCGGCAAGATCTGCCAGAGAATGGTGCAGCCACCATTTGGCCGCGGCGCCGAGGGGCCGCACCCCGGGGGAGGACTCGTCGAGGACATACACCACGGTCAGCGGCTGTCCCAGCGAGACCGCTTCGCTCAGGGCCGGATTGTCGTCCAGCCGGAGGTCATCGCGGAGCCAGACAAGGGTCGAAGAAAGGGTTCCCGAAGACATGGATCAACGCTACACGCGGGCTGCGCCGCATCCTCACCGTGGCCCCGCTCAGCTAAGGCCCCGCACAGCAAAGGCCGGACCCGCCGACCGTCCGCAGACGATCCGGGCCCGGCCTCTGCCGAACGGGTGTCACAGCTGCCGGCGGAAACCGGCGCGGGTGCTTACAGCTTGTCGAAGTCAGCTTCGTCGACGGTGGAACCCGCGGGGCGGCCTTCGCCGGCGCCGATGGCGGCGGGGGCGCCGCCGGACTTCAGCGCGGCGAGCCGGGCCTCGATCTCGGTCTGCTCGCCCAGGTCCTCCAGCGAGTTGAACTGGGCGTCGAGGCTTGAGGCGGCGAGTTCCTGATGGCCGCGGACCTTGGCTTCTTCGCGACGGATCTTCTCTTCGAAGCGGCCCACCTCGGACGTGGGATCCATAAAGTCGATGCTCTTCAGGGCGTCGTGGACCTGGGTCTGTGCCGCGGCGGTCTTGGAGCGCGCCACCAGCTCGTTGCGCTTGCTGGTGAGCTCGTTGAGCTTGCCCTTCATCTGGTCCAGGCCATGCTTGAGCTTGTCAACAACCTCGGTCTGGGACGCGATGCTCGGCTCGGCGGACTTTGCCTCGTTTTCCGCGGACATCTGGCGCTGCAGCGCGACCTTGGCGAGGTTGTCGAACTTCTCGGCGTCGACGGTGTCGCCCTTGGCCCGGTACTCATCAGCCTTGCGGGACGCGGCGAGGGCCTTCTTGCCCCAGTCCTGGGCGTTCTTGATGTCCTCGTTGTAGTCGTCCTGGAGCATCCGCAGGTTGCCGATGGTCTGGGCGACGGCGGACTCGGCCTCGGCGATGTTGTTGGTGTAGTCCCGGACCATCTGGTCCAGCATCTTCTGCGGGTCCTCGGCCTGGTCCAGCAGGGAATTGATGTTGGCCTTCGCCAGCTGCGCCATGCGGCCGAAAATGGACTGCTTCATGGTGTTACCTTTCGTCCTGCTCAGTGGTTCCCACTGAATTTCGGTGAACAGTGAAATGTACCGCTTCTATCCGCCGGCCGGGAGTGTTCCCGCCGGCGCCTAGTCTGTGTGGTCTGCGCTCCTGCCAGTCCTGTGGCCGGTTAGAAGCTGCCTGCGTCCCCGCCGCCGAAGTCCCCTCCGCCACCTCCGCCGAAGTCTCCGCCGCCCCAGCCTCCGCCGGAATCTCCGCCGCCGCCCCAGCCGCCGCCTCCGCCGCCTCCGTGCAGGATGGAGTTGATCAGGATGCCGCCCAGGATGGCGCCGCCAAGGCCGCCACCGCCTCCGCCGCCGAACATTCCGCCCCGGCCGTAGCCCTGGTTGGCGTAGCCGCCGAAGTGGTCGACGTCGGACTGGGCCAGTTGCGCCGCCTGCGCCGCCAGTGCGTGCGCCTGCTGGGCGTACTGCAGGGCGGTGACGGGATCGGTGCGCGAGATGGACAGCGCGTAGTCCAGGTTCCGCTGCGCCTCAGCCAAGCGCGTCCGGGCCTCGGTGCCCACGCCGCCGCGGCGGGCGGTGATGTAGTCCGAGGTTGCGCTGATCTGCGCCTGCGCGGACATGATGCTTTGCTGCAGCGACGCCTCTGCACGGCGGGCCTGCTCCTGCTGGTCCCGGATGCCCGAGAGGGACGCATCCAGCGACTGGTGCGCCGTCTCGACCCGTTCCAGGGTGGCGATCGGATCGATCTTGCCGCCCTGGATTTCGGCCTTGACCTGTGCCAGTGCGGCCTCCACCGCGGCCACCGGTCCGGCAAGTTCGGGATGCGCCCCGGACTGGATCATGGCCCTGGCCTGGGCCAGGTCCTGGGAGGTGTCGACGACGGCGGACTCAAGGCCGCTGCGCGCCTCATCGAGGTTCCCGGCGACCTTTGTGATGGCGCCGATCAGCACGTTGGTCTGGTGCAGGCTTTCCTCTGCCGCCCGCACGGCGACGGCGGCCAGGCTTCCTTCGCCGGCGCTGAGCTTCTCCCGGGCCGTGACGGAGGCGTTCTGCACGAAGGCAAGCCGTTCCTTGGCCTGGTTGATGTTGTCGCCGACCTGCACGAGGGCACTCTCGGCATACTTGGCGCGCAGCTCGGAGAGCGACTGCTCGGCGCTAACGATCTTGGCTTCCGCCTCGCTCGCCCCGGCGCTGACCGCGGCCAGCGCTTGCGGGGCGTTCTTCTCCAGTTCGCGCAACGAATCGAAGTCGGCCTTCTGTTCCTGGAGGGAGGAAAGCGCGGCCTCGGAACGGCGGATGATCTCACCGAGCCAGGTCCGCTGCTGCTCTTCGGTGTCGGGAATGTGGTCATCGAGCTGCTGCTGCAGCTTGAAGGACTCCGACATGTGGCCCTTGGCGTCCTGCAACGCCTTCGTGAAGTTCCCGACGGCGGCGTCGCCGTACTGTGCCTGGGCGAAGCCAAGCTCCTGCTCGCTGGACTTGATGGCGTCGTCGGCCTCGATCAGGAGCGAGCCGCTCTTGCGGCGCAATTCCTCCACGGTGAGCCCAGCCAGCGGATCCAGCTCGGCGCCCTGCGGGCCAGCGCCCGCGCCGGCTCCTGCGGCCGCCTTCTTCCGCCGGTTGCGGAGGTAGAGGTACGCCCCCGCGCCGCCTGCCGCGACAACACCCACACCGACGAGCACGGCGTTGCCGGCGCCGTCACCCGAGGAAACCGAGCCGCTTCCGCCCCCGGCGGCGTCGCCCACGGCAATGGCGGTGTCGATGGCCGCCTGGGCAAAGTCCCGCTTCCCGCCTGCGAGGTTGGGCACGATGGCGTTCTGGGTGATGTTGCTTGTCTTGGGATAGATGGCGCTGGCCGAGTTGGGCGAGAAGTAGTATTTGCCGTCGTCGGACATCGTGAGGATCACGTCGGCCTTGCCCATGCCCTTGTTGGTGGCTACGGCCTGGGCCCAGCCTTTCGGGTCCGTAGGGTTCTCGAAAGTCTTCGCGGTGATCACATAGAGGTTGTACTTGTGGTCCTTGAGCAGCTTCTGGATGGCGTCCTGGACCTCGCCCTTGCGGCTTCCGAGGACGTTGCCGCTGTCAACGATGTTTTGACCGGACGGTATGGCCACCGGATCTTCGGCGAGGGCCGGAGCGGCAGGAAACGCCAGCAGTCCGGCGACGCCAAGAACGGCGAGGAGACGTTTATAGGTAGACCGCATGTGCAACCCTTCAGCACTTCTGCGACCAGTTCGGGCCGAACCGGTCGTCACAGAATGCAGCAGCGCCCCCACGCAGATGTAAAGCCGCAGGTCGCTGTGGCAATTCCATTTGATTCTATGGTGCACTAAAAAGGCCGTCCACCGAGGGGAATATGCCACCAGCGAAAAGCGCTGAACCGTTGAAAGCAGCCGCTGCAAGACCCGGCGGGCTGCCCGCTCCGGGCGTTCAGCAACCTCCCAGCAAACGTGCGCTCTAGTATCAGTGAGATCGTCCATAGTTAATGCAGACGAGGATGAAAGGAAGTCTTATGACTGAGAACCCAGCGCAGGGCGCGTCACCAGAGAACCGGGAGCCGGCCACGCCGAACGAGGGCACTTCAGGGCACCCGCAGGCTGCCCCCGCGCCGGACTCAACGCACGAGAACCCGACCCTCCGGCTGGACCGGGCCGCGGACAACTCCCCGCAGCCGGTCTACCCGCAGCACCAGCCGTCCTATGGCCGCCCCCCGGCGCCGGAAACGCAGCAGTTCGGCACGCCCCAGGCACATGGTCAGCAGGGCCATATGCCGGGCCAGCCCAACCCGCAGCACAACCCCGGGTTCAGCCAGGCAACCGGCACCTCCGCCTACGGCCAGGCCCAGCAAGCGCCGAGCCAGCAGGGGAACGGCCAGCACGGGCAGGCTTTCTACGGCCAGCCGCAACATGGCGGCTATGGCGGCAACCAGCCCGGTTCGCCCTATGCGTCCAACCCCGCCCACGCCCCGAAACGCAAGGCGGCGTTCGGAGTCCCCACCCTCGTGGCCAGCATCCTCGCCGCCGGCCTCGTCGGCGGCGGTGTGGTCGCAGGGACCACGCAGCTGCTGGGCGGCCGGGACCTCACGTCCGCGGGATCCAGCAGCAGCAGCCAGGCCGGCCCTGTCATCGTGAACAACAGGGAAGATGTAAACGCCATCACCGCGGCCGCAGTGAAGGCCACGCCAAGCGTTGTGACCATCAAGGCAACAAGCGGCAGTGAGGGCGGCACCGGCTCCGGCATCATTCTGGACACTGAAGGCCATGTCCTCACGAACACACACGTCGTCACCCTCGACGGCACGGCGGCCAACGCCGCGATCGAAGTCCGCCTGAGTGACGGCAAGGTCTACAGTGCCAAGATCGTCGGCACGGACCCGCTGTCCGACCTCGCCGTCGTGCAGATCCAGAACGCCTCCGGGCTGGTTCCGGCAGTCCTGGGAGACTCCGGAAAGCTGAACGTCGGCGATACCGCTGTCGCGATCGGCTCGCCCCTCGGCCTCACGGGCACCGTGACTGACGGCATCGTGTCGACGCTGAACCGCACCATTAGTGTTGCCTCCTCGGCGGCTCCGAAGGAAGGCGCGGACAACTCCCAGGGCGGCGACCAGGGCTTCCAGTTTGCCCCGCCGGACGGCGGGCAGGGACAGGCCACCACCAACCAGGGAAGCATCGCGATCAACGTGATCCAGACAGATGCCGCCATCAACCCGGGCAACTCCGGCGGCGCCCTGGTCAACACCAAGGGTGAGATCATCGGCGTCAACGTCGCCATCGCTTCGGCCGGCGGCGGCGCTTCGAGCAGCGGCAACATCGGCGTTGGCTTCAGCATCCCGATCAACCACGCCAAGCGCGTCGCGCAGGAGATCATCAGCAGTGGCAAGGCCACGCACGGCCAGTTCGGCGTGAGCGTTAAGCAGAAGACCGCGAGTTCCTCGGCCTCCGGGTTCTCCGTCGGGGCAGAGGTCGCAACAGTTGAGGCTGGTTCCGCTGCAGACAAGGCCGGGATCAAGGTCGGTGACGTCGTAACCAGGTTCCAGGATCTCACCATCAGCGATCCGAACCAGCTGACTGCCGCCGTGCGCGAGCAGCCCGCCGGGGCCTCGGTCAAGGTCACCGTCCTCCGCGGCGGCAAGGAACAGCAGCTCGACGTGACTCTCGGGGCGGCCGCCGAGCAGTAAGAGCAGCACGGCAGCGGGAACAGCACATAGGGTTCCGCCGCGCAGGCCGGGCAGCACCGTGAGGTGCCGCCCGGCTTTATCTGTGCACTGTGGAGCCTGACACAGGCCTTAACCGGGCCGCGCCCGCGCTCGCCGATATGGTTAGCTAGGAGCAACCCGGCACCCCGGGCGTTCCGTGGCCACGACCCCACCCGGCTGGCTGTCCATCGCATGGAAGGCTGCTGTAGACACAGTGGAAGAGACATTGAAGATCATCGTGCTGGTCAAGCACGTCCCGGACGCACAGTTCGACCGACACCTCACCGGCGAGGGCAACACAACAGACCGCTCCGAGAGCATCCTGTCAGAACTGGATGAGTACGCCCTCGAAGCCGCACTCCAGCTGATCGAGGCCCGCGGCGGGGAAGCAGCCGGGAACAAGGTCATCGCCCTGAGCATGGGTCCTGCCGGTGCCGTCAACGCGGTGAAGAAGTCCCTGCAGATTGGTGCCAGCGAGGGCGTCCACCTCAGCGACGACGCACTGGCAGGTTCCGACGCCGCCGCCACCTCGCTGGCACTGGCCGCGGCCATCCGCCACCTCGGCGCGGACACCCCGGCGGATCTTATCCTCACCGGCATGGCCTCCACCGACGGCGAGACCTCCCTGGTCCCGGCCCAGCTCGCGGAACGCCTGGACCTGCCGCAGGTCACCTTCGCGTCCTCCCTGGAACTAGACGGCGCCACGCTCACGGCCCGCCGCGACGGCGATGCCCACGCCGACACCGTCGAGGCAACGCTGCCCGCCGTCGTCTCGGTCACGGACCAGATCAATGACCCCCGGTACCCGAATTTCAAGGGCATCATGGCGGCCAAAAAGAAGACCATCACCACGCTGACCCTTGCCGACATCGGCGTCGACCCGGCGCACGTCGGACGGTCCGGTTCCTGGACCGCCGTCGAATCCGCCGAGGCACGCCCGGCGCGCACCGCCGGCACCATCATCACCGACGAGGGCGACGCCGGCATCAAGCTGGTTGAGTTCCTGGCCGCCCAGAAGCTGCTCTAAGGGGATTCCCAGACATGGCAAAAGTACTCGTATTCATTGACAACCCCGGCCAGGCCCTGAAGAAGTCCAGCCTGGAGCTGCTCACCATTGCCCGGTCCCTGGGGGAACCGGCGGTCGCCCTCAACGGCGATCTCCACGACGACGCCGCAGCAACCCTGGGTGCCTATGGCGCCCAAACGCTGTACCGGCCGTCCGCGGCGGACCTCGATGACTACCTCGTCGGCCCCAAGGCCTCCTACCTGGCCGCCGCGGTGCAGACCGCCGGTGCCACCGTCGTCCTGACCGAGAACTCGGCGGAAGCCAGGGAAATCGCTGCCAGGCTCGGCATCAAGCTCGGCGCCGGCGTCATCACCGACGTCGTCGCCGTGGACCCGGACGGAACCGCGCACAAGTCCGTGCTGGCCGGTTCCTACATCACCACAGCGAAGGCTACGACGCCTGTCGCTGTCCTGACCGTCAAGGCCAACAGCATCACGCCGGAGCCCGCCGTCACCGGCACGGCGCCGGCCACCGTGATCGTCGAGATGCCCGAGACTGCCACCGCGGCTTCGGCCAGGATTACAGCCCGCAACGAGAAGGCCGCCAGCGGCCGTCCGGACCTCGCCGAGGCGCGGATTGTTGTGGCCGGCGGCCGCGGCGTTGACGGCAACTTTGGCCCGGTCGAAGACCTGGCCGATGCCCTCGGTGCTGCCATCGGCGCGTCCCGCGCCGCAACGGACGCGGGCTGGATCGGCCACGACGCACAGATCGGCCAGACCGGCAAGACCGTTTCACCCCAGCTGTACATCTCCGCAGGCATCTCCGGGGCCATCCAGCAGAAGGCCGGCATGCAGACGGCCACAGTGATCGTGGCCGTGAACAAGGACGCGGAATCGCCCATCTTCGAGATCGCCGATTTCGGCATCGTGGGAGACCTTTTCCAGGTCCTCCCGCAGGCCACCGAGGAAATCAAGAAGCGGCGGGGCTGACCTCGTGAGCACCCTCGCCGCGCAGGCGCACAGCCCGTTGGATCCGAACCAGCACCGGATCAAACGGGTGCTTTGTTTCGCCGCGCACCCGGACGACATCGACTTCGGTGCCGCCGGCACGATCGCGGCCTGGACCGCCGCCGGGGTGCAGGTCAGCTACTGCATCATGACCGACGGCGACGCGGGCGGCTTCGACCCCGGGCAGCGGGACGAGATCGTCCGGCTGCGGACGGAGGAACAGCAGCGCGCCGCCGCACTCGTCGGCGTCACCGACATCTACTACCTCCACCAGCGTGACGGCTACCTTGAACCCTCGCATGAGGTCATCCGGGAGGTGGTTCGGCTGATCCGGCAGCTTCGGCCCGACGTCGTGCTCGCAATGCACCCGGAACGGAACTGGAACCGGATTCAGAAGAGCCATCCCGACCATCTGGCGGTGGGGGAGGCAGTGACCCGGGCGGTGTATCCGGCGCTGGAAAACCCGTTTGCGTATCCGGAGCTGGCCGAGGCGGGGCTGGCGGCCTACAAGCTGCCGTGGCTCTGGCTCTACGCCGGTCCGGAGGAACGCGAAAACCACGTCGTCGACGTCACGGACCACATCGAGGGCAAACTCGCCGCCATCCATGTCCACGTCAGCCAGCACCCGGACATCGAGGCCATGGACCGGACCGTCCGGGGACTCATGCTCCGGACAGCGGAACGCGGCGGTCTCCCGGCAGGTCGCAGCGCCGAGGCATTCCACGTCGTCACAGTCAACGGACCGGGGACCATCGCCGGGTTTTAGTGTTGCCCCTTGCGGTCCTCTCCCATATGCTGGCCTCTGTTTAAATCATATTTAATTGAGGAAGGCAGGCTTTAATGGCGAAGACTGCGCAGCACCCCGTACTGGTCATCATGGGCGTCTCGGGATCAGGAAAGTCAACCGTCGCGGGCCTGCTGGCCGGCCGGCTGGGTTGGGATTTTGCCGAAGGCGACGATC
Source organism: Arthrobacter sp. TB 26 (assembly GCF_000427315.1). Taxonomy (GTDB): domain Bacteria; phylum Actinomycetota; class Actinomycetes; order Actinomycetales; family Micrococcaceae; genus Arthrobacter. The sequence goes on along the minus strand of NZ_AUPJ01000294.1, from coordinate 9,365 downwards.
TGCATCCCCAGTCGAACGTTGCGAAGATGCACGCCGGCCAGCCGCTGACCGACGACGACCGCTGGCCGTGGCTGGAAAGCATCGCCGGTTGGATCCGGCAGCACAGCGAGTCCGGTACGCCCGGCGTCGTCACCTGTTCGGCGCTCAAGAAGCGATACCGGGATGTCCTGCGCGGCGAGGGCGTGGTGTTCGTGTTCCTCGACGGCAGCAAGGACCGGATCTCCGACCGGCTGGCATCCCGGCACGGGCACTTTATGCCCCCGGCCCTGCTGGAGTCCCAGTTCGAGGCGCTCGAAGCCCCCACCGGGGACGAAAACTTCATCACCCTGAGCGTCAGCCTGGCCCCTTCCGACGAGGCGCAGGAGATCATCGACCGGCTCCATCTCGATGCGAGCCGCGCCGGCCAGCCGTAGCCGGCCCCGTTCTTCCCCCGCCATACCAGCTAGGAACACCCTGTGAACTCCCTTTTCGCCATGCAGCTTCCGGCTGCCGTCGAAGCCTGGACCGGCTTCGACACCCGTCTCATGGCGGTCACCGCCATCGGCATCGCACTCATCGTGGTGCTGATCACCAAGTTCAAGCTCCACCCCTTCCTCGCCCTCATTCTCGGCTCGGCCTTCGTGGGCCTTGCCGCCGGCGTGGACCCGGCCCTGGTCATCAAGAACTTCGAGGACGGAGTAGGTGGGGTCCTGAAGGAAGTCGGCCTGCTGATTGCCCTCGGCGCCATGCTCGGCAAGCTGCTGGCGGACTCCGGCGGGGCCAACCGGGTGGTGGACACCTTGCTGGCGAAGGCCATGGGGAGCACGGCCGCAGGCACAAGAGCTGGCACAAAAGCAGGCACAAAAATTGTGTGGTCCATTACGCTCGTTGCGGTCATCATCGGCCTCCCGATGTTCTTCGAAATCGGGCTCGTCCTGCTGCTGCCGGTCATCGTCCTGGTCACCCAGCGCTCCAAAATGCCGTTGATGCGCATCGCCATCCCGGCGCTGGCCGGTCTCTCCGTGCTGCACGGCCTCGTGCCTCCGCACCCGGGGCCGCTGATCGCGATCAGCGCCGTCAAGGCCGAGCTCGGCACCACGCTGGCCCTGGGCCTCCTGGTCGCCGTCCCCACGGTCATCATCTGCGGCCCGCTGTTCTCACGGCTTGCCGCCACCTGGGTTCCCGTAGGAGCCCCCGCCGTCGCGGGCGGCATCGACACGCAGCACGGTGCGGACATGGAAGGCGTCAAACGCCAGCCGAGCTTCCTCGTGACCCTGCTGACCATCATTTTCCCGGTGGTGCTGATGCTCCTCAAAGCCATCGTGGACATCATCTGGCCCGACGCCGCGACCGCCCCGTGGATCCGGACATTCTTCGATTTCGTCGGCCAGCCCCTGGTCGCCATGACCCTCGCCGTGCTGCTCGCGATCTTCACTTTCGGCTACGCCGTGGGGTTCACGGGTAACAAGATCACCGCCAAGATCGGCGCAAGCCTGGGCCCGATCGCCGGAATCATGCTGATCGTGGGCGCCGGCGGCGGCTTCAAGCAGACCCTGATCGGCGCCGGCGTCGGCGATTCCGTCAAGAAATGGGCCGAGGGCACCAACATGTCCGTCCTCCTGCTGGGCTTCATCGTGGCTGTCGCGCTGCGCCTGGCCACCGGCTCTGCCACTGTGGCGACGGTAACGGCTGCCGGAATCGTCGCGCCGCTGGCAAGCTCACTCACGCCGACGCACGCGGCACTGCTGGCCCTCGCAATCGGCGCCGGCTCGCTGTTCCTCTCGCATGTGAACGACGCCGGGTTCTGGCTGGTCAAGGAGCTGTTCGGGCTCACCGTCGGCCAGACCTTCAAGACCTGGTCCGTGATGGAGACGCTGATCTCCGTGGTCAGCTTCGGCTTTATCATGCTGCTGTCGCTCATCATCTAGCCGGGCCCGGCCAGGACGCCACTTCGGCCTTAACCACAAGCCGCGCAGGCCCTGACCCTTCAGAAGGGGTCAAGGCCTGCGCGGCTTTGTTGGTGCGCGGTCCGGTCGCTAGCTAGGCGCCCAGCGGGGCCGCGGCCACGGTCGGCATGGTCGGCGAGGCCGAGCCCCCGGCCGGTTCCACCGTGATGCCGAGCGCAGCGGCGGTGCTGATGCCCTTGACGACGGCCGGCTTGGACAACGCTTCCGCGTCCATCAGGCCCTGGGACACCGGGGCCGAGCCGTCCTTGGGGATCAGCCACATCTGGTAGACCTTGCCTGCCGGGGGTGCCGGGACGTCGTTCATCTTGACGACAATCGCGTCCTTGGAGCTCGAGACAGACACGGTGGCCGTTCCGCCGCCGATGACGTCAACTGTCGCCTGACGCACATCGCCGGCCTGCAGCACCTGATTCAGGGGATCGTTCTGGTTCGCCACGTAGGCCCCGACGCCGACGCCGCCCAAGGCGATCACGGCTGCGGCGGCG
>NZ_AUPJ01000294.1:0-6924 GCF_000427315.1 Arthrobacter sp. TB 26 | reverse complement strand
CGAGCCAGTTGCGCATTCCCTGCGGCCGGTGTCGTTCCTCCCGGCGCTTGCGGGCAGCGCCGAGTTCGTCGGTGACCGAGGGCTCGGAAGGCTCCCGGACAGGCCGGGCCACGACCGGCGGGAGCACCGATGGCCCCTGCGCGTCCGGGGGCGCAGCGGAGTCCTGGGCGGGCAGTGACGCCATGATCCGTTCCAGCAGTCCGGGCGGCGGTTCTTCCTCCGCGGCAAAGCTGGTGGCGAGTGTCTCCCGGGCCTGGCGGACGCGTTCGTTGAAGGCAGCGCGTTCGGACGGAGGAGCCGAGGCGAGGTAAGCCTCGATGGCGGCGCGCTCGGCGTCGTCCACGGCATTCAGGGCGTACACCTCGGCGAGGTCAGCCGCCCGCCCCGTAGCAAGGTCGGTGGCGATATCGGCCGTGAAACCGCCGGGTACGCGGCCCTTGTCCTGTGCATTAATGTCGGTCATCTCAACTCACCCCCAGACAGGTCTTCAGTCGGATTAGTCCGTCGCGGATGCGGGACTTGATGGTGGGCACCGCAGCATTGAGCTTCTCTGCGACTTCCCGGTAGGTGAGGCCGCCGTAGTAGGCCAGCCGCACGGACTCCTGTTGTGTATCGGTCAGCGTCTCAAGGCAACGGACCACGGCCTCGGCTTCAAGCCGGCTGCCAACCTCGTCGGAGACGGAATCGTGATCGATGTCCTGGCTGCTCGCGCCGTATTTCGCTTCCCGGTCGGTGGAGGACTGGGAGGACCTGACCTTGTCCACGGCCCGGCGGTGCGAGATGGTCATGAGCCAGGCGAGCGGGCTGCCGGCCTCGGGGTTGAACTTGGAGGCGTTCTGCCAGACCTGGAGGAAAACCTCCTGGGTGGTGTCCTCGCTGAGTTCGACATCGATCAGCACCCGCCGGGCCATGCCGAAGACGCGCCGGGAGGTGAGCTCGTAGAACTCGGCGAAGGCTGCCTGGTCACCGCGGGCAACGCGCTCCAGCAGTGCGGCGAGCCGGCGGTTCACGTCGGCTGGGGNCAGGGGGAGCGGCAGCCTCGGGGTTCGGGGCGTTGGGAGTTTCCATCACCTTCAAGCATAGGGTGCCCGCCGCCGATCGCGGGTCAGGATGGGCTCCGGCCGGGACGTGGCCGCCCGCAACACGCCGGGCGGGACGTCTGTCCACCTGCACAGTAGTTGCCACCTGCCGCTCCTCGCTCCTTTCCCCGCTCCGTGGGCCCGTTGGTTGAACCGGACCTCAGAAGTGATTCGGGACTGCCGGCCAGCCGGATGGGCGGCGCGCCGGATAAGTTGCGGCCGGCTACAGCCTGGCGCCGGCGAATCCGTTCTGGCGCCAGGCCTCATAGACCGCGATCGAGGCTGCGTTCGCAAGGTTCAGCGAGCGCAGCGCAGGCAGCATCGGCAGCCTGACGCGTGACGTGACATGCGGGTCGTTCTTGAGTTCCTCGGGCAGGCCCACGGACTCGCGGCCGAAGAGCAGCACGTCCCCGGGCCGGTAACTGATGTCCGTATAGGACACCTCGCCGTCGGAGGTGAACGCGAAGACGCGTTCCGGTGCGAGGGCGGCCCAGGCGGCGTCGATGTCCTGGTGGACGGTCACGACGGCGAGGTCGTGGTAGTCGAGGCCGGCCCGGCGCAGCTTCGCGTCGGAGAAATCGAAGCCCAGGGGCTCCACCAGATGCAGCTCGGCTCCCGTGATGGCAGCCAGCCGGATGGCGTTGCCCGTATTGCCGGGGATTTCAGGGGCATGGAAGAGGATGCGGAACACTGTCCCATCCTAGCGAGCCTGCTAGTGCATCCCGCGCAGCAACCGGGCAAGCACCGGGACGATGACGGTGTTGGGGGCCGGGCCGGAACTCAGGAACTGCTTGAGTCCGCGTGCCAGACCGGCGGCATTGACCACCTGCACGGTCTCGTGCGCTCCGGAACGGCGGTGCCGGTCGATCACCGGCTCGTGCAGGTTGCCGTCGGTGCTGTGGACAACGGTCCAGCCGGTGACGTTGAGTTCCGGGAAGATGTCCTGCATCCGGCGCACCACGTGGGCCAGCTGGGGCGGTGCGATTGACCGGCCGCCGTGGGTGAGGGCGTTCCCGTTCCAGGCATAGGCGCCGGGCGGCAGCAGCATCGAGCCGATGATCGCCATGCGGTAGCCGGAAAGCACCACGTGGTCGATGTGGCTGTTGTCCGCCGGAGACTGCAGCCCGTTGATCAGCCGTGCGGCCGGGATGGCGGGCAGGATCTGCCGGCTGATGAGCTGCACGGTCCGCATTTCCCGCTGGATCCGGGCCTCAGCCCCGAAGATACCCCGTTTGCGGGGCAGCCCGTGGACCTGCTGGCGGGCCAGGCTCTCCGGGATCAGCGGTACCTCGCCGGTCCCGGCGTACTGCTCGAAGGGCGGGACGAAGACCGGGGCGTCGGATGCTGTGTTCCTGGGCGTGTTGGGCCGCCGCACGTTGGCCGAGGCCCGGCTCCCGGCCGCCGGGGCGTCGAAGTGGGCCCCCTCGTCAGGGGAAGGTTCCGCGAAGGGGCCACGGCCGCTGCCGTAGGAACGGTCGTAAGCGGCCCGGCTCTTGGCATCGATCAGTGTCTCGTAGGCGAGCGTGACGCGCCGGAACGCGGCGGGATCGCCGCCGTGGTCCGGGTGCGCGGTGCGGGCGGCCCGGCGGTAGGCCACCTTGATTTCCTTTTCCGTCGCCGTCACGGGGATCCGGAGCACCTGGTAATGCGAGCTGTTGCCCTGCGTCAAGCAAAAATCCTTTGCGTCGATGGTGCCAGCCCATCCTGGACGTCCGGCCTGGCCAGTTTAACCGGCAAGGGGAAGAACGAGCGCAAGGGCACGGAAGGTTCCCGGCGGGCTGGCATAATTCAGCGCATGATTATCGCCGTCGCCGTCAACCCGCGGGCATCTTTTGGCCGCGGGCGGCGTGCCGGCAGCGAGGCGGCCGAATGCTTCCGGGCGGCCGGGGCCGAGGTCCTGGTCCTTTGCGAGGACAGTTATGACGCGCTGGCACGGGCCGTGGACAAGGCGCTGGCCTCCGGGGCGGACGCCCTCGTCGTCGTGGGTGGCGACGGAATGGTCCACCTCGGCGTCAATGCGCTCGCCGGATCGGGCATGCCCTTTGGTGCAGTCCCGCTGGGGATCGTCCCGACCGGCACCGGAAACGACATGGCGCGGGCGCTCGGTATACCGGCGCACAACATCCCCGGGGCCTGCGCGGCGGTGCTGGCAGCCCTGGCCTCCGGCGGGCGGCTGATCGACGCCGGACGGGCCTCGTCCGGGGGTACGTCGCGCTGGTTTGCCGGAGTGATGTCCGCCGGGTTCGACGCGGCTGTCAACGAGCGGGCCAACGCCTGGCGGTGGCCCCGCGGCAAAGCCCGCTACCACCTCGCGATGCTCCGCGAACTCGCCTCGTTCCGGCCGATCAACTACACAGTGACGGCCGACGGCGAGCGCTGGCAGCAGGGAGCGATGCTGATGTCCGTCGCCAACGGCCAGTCGATCGGCGGCGGCATGAAGGTCACGCCTGACGCCGTGCTCGACGACGGCTATCTGGACCTCTTTATCGTCAGCCCGCTGTCCCGGGCCGGCCTGCTGAAGGTCTTTCCGAAGGTCTTTTCCGGCGGCCACCTGGGGCATCCGGCCGTCCACGTCCGGCGGGTGCGCACGGTCGAACTGTCGGCGGACAAAGTGGTGGCGTACGCGGACGGGGAGCGGATTGGTCCGTTGCCGCTCACCATCGAGGTGGTTCCCGGGGCGGTGCGCGTCCTGGCCTAGCCCGGGGGGCATCGATGCCTCCACCGCGGGAGTTCAGAGCCGAGAGTCTAGACTCATGCGGGGGCCCGGGCAGGAAGCAGAACGGGCACAGCGATATGGGGGCGGGGCATGGGAATCAAGCGCAAAACCGGGACCGCGGCAACGGCGGGCAGCAGCGCCGGTATCTGTCGCGTGCTCCGGGGCCGCCGGGGGAGCCGCGCGTTCCTGGCGCTCGCAGTCACGGCCGCGCTGGCCGGCTGCAGCGTCGGCGTTCCGGACCCCGCCGCGCCCAAGGCGGCACCTGCGACTGCGACGCTCGCCACGCCCACCATCACCCCCGGCCACGACGCCGCTGCTGTTGCGGCGAAGGACATGCCCTTCGCCGCCGGCGACACCCTGGCGGCCGGCGTGCCCGTCCAGCTCTCCGACGGGCTGCGGGACCTGCCGCGATGGAAGCCCGGCAAGGAAAACGTGGCCGGCGCCAGTGAGTACGTCAAGGAGGACGGCTGTGTGGTCTCGGCCAAGGTGCGGACCAACCAGTCAGCCCTCGCCGTTCCCGGGGATGACAGGGCGTCCACGGAAGCGCTCTTCCAGTACCTTGACGCCAGTATTCTTCCGGGCTACCTGAAATCGGAGACCCTGCGCTGGGGCGGGGAATCCGGCAAGCCCGCTCCGCGCGTCGACGTCCTTGTGTATCCGGGCGGTGAGTGGGCCGGCACCCGGGCCACGGCGATCTACGCCCGGCTCTTCAGCAAGGCGGGCACGTCCGTGTACCTGTCCGCCTCGTGCCCCGATGCCGCAAAGCTGGCCGCTGCGCGGATCGAGGCCGAAGCATGGATCGCGGTCGTTCCTCCGTCTGGCTGAGACCGGCAGCGCTCAGGCCTGCTTGGTTGGCGAGAGCCGATTCAGGGCCAGCGCCCCGACCAGCAGGCCAAAATCGCGCAGGGCCACATCGAAAAAGCTGCCCAGCACGAGGAGGTTGACGATGATACCGAGGAGCCAGGCCGCCACGAGCAGCGAGCCGAACCGCGGCTTCAGAGCCACGGCAAGTCCGGCGACGATCTCCACGACGCCGACGACGTACATGATGGTCTGCGCCGGCAGCGGGACGACATTCGTGACCACGGGCGCCAGGTACATGGTCCAGTCCGTGAGGAGGTTGGTGAACTTGTCCAGGCCGAAGATCACCGGCGCGACAGTAAAGACCGTCCGCAGCAGCAGGAATGCCTGCCGCGCGGGAACCGGGGCCAGTTGGCCGGCCGGGGTGCTGATGGCTGTTGAAGATTTCATGATGACTCCCTCTAAAAGTAGATAGCCTGATTTTAGAATGGGTCCAGGAGTTAAGCAATGAATCTTGTTTTTAGAGCTAGGCTGGATCCATGATCCGAACGCCCTGGAACCGCAGGATTGCGGCCGTCGCCTCCCTGGGGGATGAGAACCGCCGGAGGCTGTTCGACTTCGTCGCCTCGGCCGGGTGCGCCGTCAGCCGCGACGACGCCGCCGGCGCCCTCGGCCTGCCCAGGAGTACGGCATCCTTCCAACTGGACCGGCTGGTGCAGGACGGGCTGCTGGCTGTGGAATTCCGGAAACTTGGCGGCAGGGGAGGGCCCGGCTCCGGCCGCCCGGCCAAGCTGTATCTGGCAGCTGTCCGGGAGATCGCCGCCTCAGTGCCGGACCGGAACTACGATCTGGCCGCCGAGCTGCTGGTCTCGGCCATCGAGGAGTCAACGTCCGACGGCGGAACCGCGCGCGCAGCGCTATTGCGCGCCGCCTACGCACGGGGGCAGTCCGCTGCCGGGTCCCAGGGCGGGACAGCGGGGCAGGCGGACGCCGGGACAACTGCCGCGGAAGCCGCTTTCGCCGGGTTCCTCGCCGCGGAGGGCTACCGTCCCGAAGCCGACGGCGAGGGCGGAATGGTGCTGCTCAACTGTCCCTTCCACCGGATCGCCGAAGGCCACGCCGGCGTCGTCTGCGCCATGAACGGGGCCTTCCTGGCCGGCGCCGCGAAAGGCCTCGGCATCGATCCGGACCGGGTCCAGGCCCTCGCCATCGAAGACCTCCGTGCGCACGGAACCGCGCAGCCGGCGCAATGCTGCGCCCGGATCAAACCCCAGGAACCCGGCTCTTAGCGGCCCGGCCCGACGCGGCGGCCGCTGCGGGCTTGGCCTGCCTGGTCCTCCCGGTCAACAGCACCCCGGCGATCACCAGCAGTCCGCCCACGATCTGGACAAGGGTGAGCGCAGTCCCCAGCACCACCGTGAGGAGGGCCGTGAAGACCACAATCAGGTTGAGGTAGTTCCCGGCGGTTCCCGGCGGGGTCGTTTTCAGCGCAATGTTCCAGAACAGGTAGGCGCCCAGGGACGGGAACACGACGATGTACGCCAGCGACCAGGCTTCGGCTGCCGTCTCCGGGAGCCGCACGTTCATGGCCAGGGCGAACGGTGCGAGTGTCACGGCCGCAATCGCCACCTGAACCGCGGTGGCCGCGATGGCGGGGACAGCCAGTCTGCGGGCGATGATCGTGTAGAGCCCCCAGACCATAATCGCGCCGATCATCATGAGTTCACCGGTGTTAATTGACAGGCTGAACACGCGCTGCAGCTCGCCCCGGGTCAGCACCAGCAGCACGCCGAGCAGGCCGAGGCAGATGCCGAGCCAGCCCAGACGCGTGGTCCTCTCACCCAGCAGGACGATCGCCAGCACCACGATCAGGGCCGGGTTGGCCGCGGTGACCAGGGCAGCGTTCACGGCGGAGGTATGGCCAAGCGCGCCGTACAGCAGGAGTGTGTAACCGCTCATGCCGAGCGCGCTCAGCAGCAGGAGCACCGGCCAGCGGCGCAGGACCGCGCGCCAGTCCGGCTTTTCCACGAAATGGGCCAGGAGCAGCAGTGGCACGGCGGCCAGCGTCCAGCGCCAGAACGTCAGGTCCATGGGGGTCATTGAGGCGACGGCGGCCTTGCCGACAACGAAATTTCCGGACCAGAAGAGGGTGGCGAGGACCAGGTACAGGGACGCTTTCACCGCTTGAACCTACACCAGTGCCGCCGCGGGCCCGCAGGTAGAATTGCCCTGTGCCCGTTTACCTTGATCATGCCGCCACCACCACCCTTGCCCCGGAGGCCCTGGCTGCGCTGACCCGCGAACTGGCCCGGACCGGCAACCCGTCCT
>NZ_AUPJ01000293.1:4726-7521 GCF_000427315.1 Arthrobacter sp. TB 26 | reverse complement strand
CGACCACGGCAGCCGGGCGCCCGTCCGGACGGTAGAGCACGACGGCGGGGGCCGTCCCTGTGACGGGGTCGGGGGCCAGTGCCAGCACTTCCGCGACTGTGGCCCATTCCGGGAGGCCCACCGCCGGTTCGGCCAGCGCGCCGGCTTCCACGAGGGGCAGCCGGCCCCGCAGCCGTGCCTGCTCGATCGAGGCGGTGGCGCCCATCCAGAGGAAGCTACAGACGAGGGCCGTGATGATGATCAGCGAGTAGTCGGGCCGGCCGCCGCTGAGCAGGGGCAGGGCCACGAACCATGCCACGAGCGCGATCACGATGATCCGGCCGCCCCAGCCGGCCGCCACGGTGCCCTTTTCCTGGCTGCCCGTCAGTTTCCAGACGGCGGATTCGACCAGCCTGCCGCCGTCCAGCGGCAACCCGGGCAGGACGTTGAAGATGCTGATCAGCAGGTTGGCCCAGACGAAGATGTTGGCCAGGATGCCCGCGACGCCGGTGAGGTCGCTGCCGGTCAGCAGGAGCCAGCCGGCGGCGGCCAGGACGAAGTTCGCTGCGGGACCAGCCATCGCGACGAGGACGGAACGGCCGGGAGACGCGGTGAAACTCTCAAACTGGGTGTGGCCGCCCCAGAGATTGAGAACGATCTTTTCGCTGGGCCAGCCGAAGATTTTGGCGGTCAGCGCATGCGCGAGTTCGTGCACCAGGACCGAGACCAGCAGCAGGACGGCGTAGGCGAACGCCACAACGTACGCACCAAGGCCCAGTTCGGGGTTGTTCCTCTGCAGGACCGGGCCATACAGGATCACCGTGAACGCCGCAATGATGAACCACGAATAGGCGAGGATCACCGGGATGCCGGAGATGCGTCCCAGCGTGATGCCCTCTTTGCGTCCCTGTTTCTGGGGTTCCTGCCCGCTGCGGCCGCGGGTGTCGGTGTCAGTCATGGACGGGCACCTTCGCCGTGCCGTGTTCCAGGCCGAAGGTCGCGTCCGGGAATTCGTGGCGCAGGGCCACAAGTTCTTCGAGGTCGGACACGGTCCGGCCCGCCAGGGTGTCCCATACGGCGTGGCGCGGATCATGCGGCAGGGGCATGATGTGCGGAATGGCGACGGTCAGCACGCCGGAGGCGACGGCAGCCGCCACGCCCGGTTCGGAGTCCTCCAGCGCGATGCAGTGATGCAGGCCCAGTTCCGGGTCGTGCTCCTGCAGGAGTTCGACAGCCTTGAGGTAGGCCTCGGGGTGAGGCTTGCCCTGCGTGACGGTGTCGCCGGTGACCAGGAAATCGAAGTAGGGCTTGGGCAGGCTGGCCACGATCTCACGGGCCAGCGGGGCCTCGGACATCGTCACGAGGGCGCAGCGGACGCCCGCGGTGTGCAGTTCGTCCAGCAGTTCCCGGGCGCCGGGCCGCCAGGGCACGGACATGCGCACCTGGCTGATGACATGGGCCGTGAGGATGTCGATGATCTCCCGGCGTTCCAGCGTCACGCCGGCGTCCTGCAGGATGCCCGCGGAGAAGACCAGGGACTGGCCAACCAGCTGCATGGCCTTCTCATGGGACCACTGCCCGCCGTGCGCTTCCACCAGGGCGTGTTCGGCCTCAATCCAGTACGGCTCGGTGTCGACGATGGTGCCGTCCATGTCCCAGAGCGCGGCTTTGAGAAGGGGCTGGGAAGCTGAGGAGTGCATGCTTTCCAGTCTACGGTGCGGTCCTGTGAGGGCCCTGTTACTACGCCTTCGGCGAATATCGCCCGCGGGGCAGCCATTCCCGGCGCTTCATTCCATGCGGGGGCCGGGTCCTTGGACGTAGGGTGAAGAGATGAATAGCTTCGAGGTAGACCCCGCGGAAACGGGCGACGTGCCCGAGCCGGAACGGCTGCTGCAGCCGGTCCCTGAGGGCCGGCGCATCACAGTGATGCTCGCCGCCTTCGAAGGCTGGAACGACGCCGGGGAGGCTGCGAGCGATGCCTTGCGCTACCTGAACAAGCTCTGGGGCGGCAAGAAGGTCGGTTCGGTCGACGCCGACGAGTACTACGACTTCCAGTTCACCCGGCCCACGATCCGCCGCACCGCTTCCGGGGAGCGGAAGATCAAGTGGCCCTCAACCCGCATTTTCAAGGCCAGTGTTCCCGACTCCAACGTGGATGTCATCTTTGTCCAGGGCACGGAGCCGTCCTACAAGTGGCGGGCGTACACCGCCGAACTGCTGGTCCATGCCGAGGCGCTCCATGTCGACTACGTGATCCTGGTCGGCGCCCTCCTCGCCGACGTGCCGCACAGCCGCCCGATTCCCGTGAGCACCTCCACGGACGACCCGGCGCTGCGTGAGCGGATGGACCTTGAGGCATCGCAATACGAGGGTCCCGTCGGGATCGTCGGGGTCCTCGCGGAAGTGTCGCTTTTGGCCGGGCTGCCCACGGTCTCGCTCTGGGCCGCCGTGCCGCACTATGTGGCGCAGGCGCCCTCGCCCAAGGCCCAGCTCGCGCTGCTGCACCGGATCGAGGAGCTGCTGCAGGTACCGCTCGATACCGCGGACCTTGTCGAGGAGTCGGACGCCTGGGAGCGCGGCGTTGATGAGCTCGCCACCGAGGACCCGGAAATTGCGGCGTACGTGCGCCAGTTGGAGGAAGCGAAGGACACCGCCGACCTCCCGGAGGCCAGCGGCGAGTCGATCGCCCGGGAATTCGAGCGCTACCTCAAGCGCCGCGGCAAGGACAAGCCCTAGGGTTGGACTTCGCCGCCACCCGCGGACGCGCATGTTGCCTGGCGCTACGCAAAAGCGCTGGGGACCCCCGAATTCCGGGG
>NZ_AUPJ01000293.1:3710-4716 GCF_000427315.1 Arthrobacter sp. TB 26 | reverse complement strand
CCAGCCGATGGGCGCGTCGCCGGGCCGTGCTTAGAGTTCGACCCCGAGCAGCGCATTGACGGCGTCGCTCACCAGTGCGGCATCCGACGGGGATCCGGTGTGGCCGGCCTCGAGGGCCGATTTTGCCCAGTCATCGACGGCGGCGACGGCCCCGGGGGCGTTCAGGTCGTTGGAGAGCTCGGCCCGCAGGCGGGACACCAGCCCGGCGGCCGACCCAACGGGTGCCGCCGCGGCGGCGGTCCGCCAGGTGCGGAGCCTTTCCTTGGCTTCGGCGAACCCCGTCTCGGTCCAGGACCAGTCGCTGCGGTAGTGGTGGGCCAGGATGGCCAGCCGGATCGCGGCCGGATCCTCGCCGGCGGCGCGGAGTTTGGAAACCAGGACCAGGTTCCCCTTGGACTTGCTCATCTTCTCGCCGTCCAGTCCCACCATGCCGGCGTGCGCGAAGTGTTGCGCCAGCGGAACGCCGGCCAGTGAGTAGGCGTGCCCGGCGCCCATTTCGTGGTGCGGGAAGATCAGGTCCGAGCCGCCGCCCTGCACTGTGAACGGGGCCGGCAGGTACTTTTGGGCGATGACGGTGCATTCGATGTGCCATCCGGGCCGGCCCTCGCCGAGGTCGCCGCCCGGCCAGCTCGGTTCGCCCTCGCGGGCAACCCGCCAGAGCAGCGGGTCCAGGGCCTGCCGCTTGCCGGCCCGGCCGGGGTCGCCGCCGCGTTCGGCAAAGAGCTCCAGCATCTCGGCGTCGGACAGCCCGGACACGGCCCCGAGGGTCCAGGCATCCGTGGCCTCGGCGGAGTGCTTGCTGGCGGCCTCGACGTCGTAATAGACGTCCCCGTCAGGCTCGCCGGCAGTGCCGGCCACCCGGTACGCCAGTCCACGCTGCACCAGCCGTTCGATGGCGGGCACGATCAGGGGGATGGCTTCAACGGCGCCCACATAGTGGTCCGGGGCCAGCACGTTGAGGGCTTCCATGTCCGTCTGGAAGAGCTTGATCTGGCTGGCGGCGAGG
>NZ_AUPJ01000293.1:0-3702 GCF_000427315.1 Arthrobacter sp. TB 26 | reverse complement strand
CCCGCCAGTCCACGCCGGTCGCCGTCGCGCGCTCCAGCAGGGGGTCGTCGACGTCGGTGACGTTCTGCACGTAGGAGACCTGCTGGCGTCCGTCCCGCCAGGCCCGGTTGAGCAGGTCGAACGCAACGTAGCTGGCTGCGTGGCCCATGTGGGTGGCGTCATACGGGGTGATTCCGCAGACGTACATTGACTGTTCGCCCGCCGCCTCAAGGGTCACGACGCTGCCCTTGGCGGTGTCGAAGAGGCGGAGGGCAGCCATGCTGCCGGGGAGCTGGGGAACGGGGCGGGAGATCCAAGACTTCACAGCCCAAGCCTAGTGCTAGGCGCTGATGACGTTGAAACCGAGCAGCAGGTAGAGGGCCAGGCCCAGGAGAATCCGGTACCAGACGAAGAGCCGGTAGCTGTGGGTGGAGACGTATTTCAGGAACCAGCCGATGATCACGTACCCCACCACAAAGGCGACGGCCGTGGCGAGAGCTGTTTCCGGGAGGCTGTAGGGGCCGGTGAGGCCGTCCTTGGAGAGGACTTTGTAGAGCTGGTAGAGGCCGCTGCCGAAGACGGCCGGGATGGCCAGCAGGAAGGAATACCGGGCCGCCGCTTCGCGGGTGTAGCCCATCAGCAGTCCGGCGGTGATGGTGCCGCCGGAGCGGGACACCCCGGGGATCAGGGCCATGGCCTGGGCCAGGCCGTAAAGGATGCCGTGTTTGTAGGTCAGCTGGGTCAGGTCGCGTTCCTGGCGGCCGACGGCGTCGGCGACGGCGAGGATCATGCCGAAGATGATCAGCATGGTGGCGACGATCCAGAGGCTGCGGAGGACCGACTCGATCTGGTCCTGGAACAGCAGGCCGAGAATGATGATCGGCAGGCTGCCCAGGATCACCAGCCAGCCCATTCGGGCGTCCGGGTCCTGCCGGGACACTTTGCCGGTCAGGGAACCGGCCCAGGCCTTGACGATCCGCACAATGTCACGCCAGAAGTAGACAATGACTGCGGTTTCCGTGCCGAGCTGGGTGATGGCCGTAAACGCGGCGCCGGGATCGGCAGCGTTGGGAAGGAAGGAGCCAACGATCCGCAGATGGGCGCTTGAGGAAATCGGGAGGAATTCGGTCAGTCCCTGCACAAGGCCCAGAAAGGCCGCTTCAAACCAGTTCACGTTTATAGACCCTACGTCATGAAGCTTTCCGAATCCCCGTAAGCTAACTGACATGCAGCAGCGTTATGTCGGCAACAGTGGGTTGCGTGTGTCCTCCCTTTCCCTCGGCACCATGTCCTGGGCCCGGGAAACTGATGAGCAGGATGCCTCGGCGGTGCTCCGCACCTTCATGGACGGCGGCGGGACCCTGATCGACACGGCGGCGACCTACGGCGACGGCCAGGCCGAGGCGATGCTGGGCGGAATGCTGGGCGACGTTGTTGCCCGCTCCGAAGTGGTCATCTCCACGAAGGCCGGACTGTCGGCGTCGGACGGCCGGCGCAGCGTCGACACTTCCCGGAACGGAATGCTCTCCGGCCTGGACGCGAGCCTGGCCCGGCTGGGTACCGACTACGTGGACCTCTGGTTCGCCCAGGCCTGGGACCCCAACGTCCCGCTGGAAGAGACCCTGTCCGCGCTCGAATTTGCCGTGCGATCGGGCCGCGCCCGCTACGTGGGAGTATCCAATTTCAACGGCTGGCAGACGGCTAAGGCCGCCGCCGTGGCGGGCTTTCCCCTGGTCGCGAACCAGTCGGAGTACTCCCTGCTGCGCCGCTCCCCCGAAGCCGAACTCATTCCTGCCATCGAGGACGCCGGAATGGGACTGATGGCGTGGGGTCCAATGGGTCGCGGGGTGCTGAGCGGCAAGTACCGCGGGCACATTCCCGCGGATTCGCGGGCGGCCCATGCGCGGCTGGCCAGCTATGTGGAGCCGTACCTTGAGGGTTCCGCCTCCAGTGTCGTGGAGGCCGTCGCGATGGCGGCGAAGGGTCTGGGGCGGACAGCCCTGGACGTCTCACTGAGCTGGCTGCTGTCCCAGCACGGTGTCGCGACGGCGATTGTGGGCCCCCGCACGCCGGTGCAGCTCAAAGAGATCCTGGATTCGACGCTGGCACCGCTGCCGCCCCAGATCGCCCAGGCCCTCGAGGACGTTTCCACTCCCGCCTAACGGCCGGCCTGACTGGTCCCTGGCATAAACAGCCGGATTAGTCCTGGAGGATTTCGAGGTCTTCCTCGTCGTCGATGTCTTCGTCTTCGTCCTCATCGATGCCGTCATCCATGACCTCAAGCCCGGTCACTTCGCCATACGCTTCATAGAGCGAGTCGTCGTAGACTTCAAAGGCATCAGCAAGGGCGAAAAATGCTGCCTCGACCGCGGGATCCCCGGCGCCCCGGCGTGACGACGCCGCGGCGAGGTGTTCTGCCAGGGCATTGGTCAGTGCTTCAAGCGCGACACGCGGATCGATGCTCATGACTTCACGTTAGCCGGAAAAAGGAGAAAATGGAGAGCAATGAAAGAACATTTTCTCAGCAGTTCAGTCCGGCGGGAACGGGACTATGTGCGGCAGTACGAGTACCTCGTACTGACCGTAAGTCCTGAAGATTCCCTGCCCGAAGCGCGCCGCCGCCTGGTCGAGCATTCCGAATACGGAAAGTGGGAACTCGAACGCAGCGTGCTGTATTTGGGCGGCGGCCGCCGCTTCTGGCTCCGCCGCCGCGTTACCCAGGTCCAGCGGACCGTTTAGGGTTCTGGGGTCCAGCGGACCGTTTAGGGCGTTTCCAGCGGTCCCAGCCACGCGTTAGCCACTGTGTTGTGCGCCGATTCGTCGTCCGAGGGGTGGAACATTCCCGCCAGCACGTCACGGTACAGCCGTTCCAGTTCGGAACCCCGGAAGTAGCTGGATCCCCCGGACACCCTGATGGCCAGGTCGACGACGGTGCGGGCCGTCTCCGTCGCACTGACCTTCAGTCCGACCAGCTTCGGGAACCACTGGCGGCCATGATCGGCCAGCGCGTCGACGTCCGCGGCCACGCTGGAGAGCTGGGGGTACAGCGCGTCCATCGCCATCGCGGCGTCCGCGACCTTCCAGCGGATGTCAGGATCCTGGGCATAGCTGCGCCCGCCGTTCTTGAATGATGTCCGCCGCTTCACGGCCTCGACCCCCAGGGTGAGGGCCCGTTCGCCGATGCCCGTGTAGACGGCTGCCAGCAGTGTCTCGAAGCAGGCGAAAATGGCGAAGATCAGCGGGTCCGCGTTCGGGCCGACCGGCAGTTTCCGGAAGATCCGCTCCGCCGGCACCACCGCACCAGTCAGCACCGTGGTGTTCGACTGGCTGGCCCGCATGCCCAGGGTGTCCCAGTCGGCCAGGATTTCGTACCCGGGGGTATCCCTGGTGATGAATCCGTGGACCAGCTCCCCGTCGCCGTCCCCGGCTGAGGCATCCTTCCCGAAGATCCCCAGCCGGGTCCAGGCCGGCGAGAGGCTTGTGAAGATCTTGCGGCCGGTGAAGGCGTAGCCGCCGCCAGGCTGCGGTACGGCCGAGGTGCGGGAATCGAACAGCACCGAGTCGTTCCCCGCCTCCGAGTTCCCGAACGCGAAGATCTCCCCCTGCCCGGCCTCCCGGAGGACAAAGTCGAGCGACGCGTCTCCCCGGGCGGCCAGGACGTGCGCGACGCCGGTCCACACGAGATGCATGTTGATGGCCAGTGCGGTGGCGGGCGCCGCCCCC
>NZ_AUPJ01000292.1 GCF_000427315.1 Arthrobacter sp. TB 26 | reverse complement strand
CGCCGCAGCCGCGAGCCCGAGTCCCAGGCCGCCGTCGGAGGCCGGTACGAAGATCTTCAGGTAGCCTGTCGCCGCCAGCTCCGCCAGATCCTCATGGAAAAACGCGTTGTCCCGGTCGTAGCCGGCGGCGCGGCCGCGGATCCGTTCCAGCAGGGCATCGGGCAGGACGTCTTCAGGGCTCATCGGCGTCGTCATTCCGGTCTCAGTAGTTGGTGAGCAGGGTATCCAGGACCCGTGCGCCAAATTTCAGGGATTCGGTGGGGACGCGTTCGTCCACGCCGTGGAACATCCCGGTGAAGTCCAGTTCGTCCGGGAGCTGGAGCGGGGCGAAGCCGTAGCCGGTGATGCCGAGCCGGCTGAGGGACTTGTTGTCCGTGCCGCCGGAGAGGGTGTACGGCAGAACCTTGGCGCCCGGGTCCTCGGCGTGCAGCGCGTCGATCATGGAGTCCACGAGGTTGCCGGCGAACGGAACCTCCAGGGAGACGTCGTTGTGGACGTAGCTCACGTCCACGCCCTTGCCGGCAAGCTCCCGCACGACTTCGAGGACGTGCTGCTCCTGGCCGGGCAGGGTGCGGCAGTCAATGAGGGCCTCGGCTGATTCGGGGATCACGTTGTGCTTGTAACCGCCTTTGAGCAGGGTGGGGTTGGTGGTGTTCTGCAGGGTGGCGCCGACGAAGCGGGCCACAGTGCCGAGTTCCTTGAGGATCTTGTCCGGGTCGTCAGGGTCGAACTCCACGCCCGTGAGTTCCGTCACGCCGTCGAGGAACTGCCGGGTGGTGGGGGTCAGTTCCACCGGCCACCGGTATTCACCGATCCGGGACACTGCACTGGCCAGCCGCGTGACGGCGTTGTCCGTGTTGATCTGGGAGCCGTGGCCCGCGCGGCCGTGGGCGACGAGACGGAGCCAGGACAGGCCCTTTTCTGCGGTCTGGAGCAGGTAGGTGCGCTGGCCGCCGATGGTGGCGGAGAAGCCGCCGACCTCGGAGATGGCCTCGGTGGCGCCGTCGAAGAGTTCGGGCCGCTTCTCGATCGCGTAGCGCGCCCCGTAGGTGCCGCCGGCTTCTTCGTCGGCGAAGAACGCGAAGATCAGGTCCCGCTTGGGCTTGCGCCCGGTGCGGGCAAAATTCCGCAGGACGGCGAGGATCATGGCGTCCATGTCCTTCATGTCCACGGCGCCCCGGCCCCAGATCATGCCGTCCCTGAGTTCGGCGCCGAAGGGATCCACCGACCACTGTTCGCGGAGTGCAGGGACAACATCCAGGTGCCCGTGGACCACGAGGGCGCTGGCGGACGGGTCCTCCCCGGCAAGCCTGGTCACCACGCTGGCGCGGCCCGGGGCGGACTCGAAGATCTCGGCGTCCAGCCCCACTTCGGTCATCAGCCCCGCGGTGTATTCGGCGGCGGCCCGCTCACCCGGGCCGGAACCGTCACCGTAGTTGGACGTATCGATCCGGATCAGTTCCTGGCAGATTCTGACGACTTCGTCCTCGGGCCTGATTTCAGTCATGGTCACTCCTCGTGGCGTCGGCTCGGTTGCTCGCTTCAGCCTACCCACATGCCCCGCCGGGCCCCGATTATTTGTTTCGGGAAACTTCATGCTAGAGTCTTTCTCGCTGCTTCGGAGAAAACCGAAACGCTGAAAGGCGAAAAGGTTCACCGAATACCACCTGCGCGGGTGGCGGAATGGCAGACGCGCTAGCTTGAGGTGCTAGTCCTCGAAAGGGGGTGGGGGTTCAAGTCCCCCTCCGCGCACAACAGGAAAAGGCCCTGGAATCCCATGGATTCCGGGGCCTTTTTTGTGTCCCCACCGATAACCCCAGCCTGGCGCACCGGATACGCCCGGGCAACGGGTCATCCCCCGCCGGAGCTTGGTTCCGGCCACTTCCAGCGGCCGTCCGGCATGATCTTGTAGACCACGGCGCCGAAGAGGAGGTCGCTGGTTCCCGCGGGGTGCCGCCGTGCCGGCCGTATTCGGCCTTATTCCTGCGTCCAACGCGCCGCATGGCAGCCAGGCACCACCACAGGCCCGCAACGCCGCCCAGCGCAATGAGCCCCATGAGCGCGTAGCCGTCTTCGACACCGGCGCAGGCGCCGAGCACGAAGCTGAGGCCCCCGCCGACGGCAGCGCAGAACGCGCCCTGGAACACCACCATGAAGCGCAGCCATGCGTTGTCGGGCCGGTTGCCGATGTTGTAGACGTAATCGTCGAGCTCTGCGGCGAGGCGCTGGTTCAGGTCATCAGGGGGTTCACAACACTCTTCCTATCAGCGCTGTCCCGCTGCGAACAGCCAGCCCCAGCTAGTCCAGCAACTCGGCCATGGACGCGGCGTTCCGGTCATTGTCCGTCAGCGGGTCCAGCCCCCACGCGTCTTCAATCGTGCGCAGCAGGGAATAGTGCGTGTAGCGGGTGTCCGAGATGTAGCCTTTCCGCGCCGCGGGTCCGGCAAGGACGGTGACAACCTGGTTGCTGGCACCGCTCCCCTCGTCATAGGTGATCGCCAGAAGGGAGTTCTTTGTGGTGAACGCCGGTGAGGCGAGGATTTTGGGAACCTGCCGGGACAGCCAGTCGTCGCCGGTCCGGACCGGGCAGTCATGGGTGTCGCTGCACATGTCGGGTGTGATGAAGACGTAGTCCGGCAGGCTTTGGGCGGTCTTCAGGTCCTCGTCCAGCCGGTCAAGGGGTACCACGTGGTTGGAGCAGAAATCGCGGTCATCCGTTACGGACGGGTAGTACATGAACGGGTTGTGCTTGACCGCGTATCGTCCGGAGTCTTCGGCCAGGCACGGCTCGGG
>NZ_AUPJ01000291.1 GCF_000427315.1 Arthrobacter sp. TB 26 | reverse complement strand
CCGCCAGTCCCGGCCCGACCTGCTGATTTCGCCGGCAATGGTGCGCACGTCCGCCTGGCAGGTGTTGGCCGCGGGGTCGCAGTTGCTCGTGATACCGGCCGTCGTGCCGCTTGTCAGGGCGATGTAGTTGGGCAGGCTGGGCCGGGTGATGGCGTGATAGTTGCCGGCCAGGGCGTAGTCCTTCGCCAGGCTGTTGAGGTACGGGGCGTCATCGGCTCCCAGAATCCGGTCGGCGGATTTGTTCTCCATCACGATGATGACGACATGGTCCACCGCGCGCCGGGCCGGACCGGACGGAGACGCTGTACCCGTCGTCGTCGACGGCGCCGGGGAGGGCGCCGGCCCGGGACCGGTGCACCCGGCCAGAAGCAGGCCCAGCGCAAGGACGGTGACCGGGACGGGACCGCCAACGCGCCTCACTGCGTCCCCACCGCCCTACTCGTGCGCGGGCAGCGCGGACCGGATGGCGCCGACCAGTGAGCGGAAACGGGGATCGGCCTGCAGCGCGTCGAGCAGGACGGCCCCGCGCGGACCGGCCAGCGGTATGCGCCAATTCGGATACTCCGTGCTGGTGCCGGGCTGGTTCTGGGTCCGGGTTTCGCCCACCGCGTCAACGAGTGCGACGCCCAGCAGGGACGAGGGCGTCAGCGTGGTGAACGCGTACAGCGCCTCAACAGTGCCCTGCACGTCTACGTGGCCCGGCTCCGGCAACAGACCACGTTCCCGCAACAGGCCGAGCACGGCCTGCTGCTCGGCGGCGGCCTCCGCGCGTTCCTCTTCCACCGGACGCCGCAGCAGGCCCAGGGATTCGCGCAGGGTGACGTGCTCGCCGGCAAGGTATCCGGCCGTAGGGGGCAGGTCGTGGGTGTTGACGCTGGTCAGGCACTGCTGCCGGTACCGTTCCGGCGGAATGGGGCCGTCGGCGTCGTGCTCGAACCACAGGATTGACGTGCCGAAGATCCCCCGTTCCGCCAGATAATCCCGGACCCACGGCTCAAACACGCCCAGGTCCTCGCCGATTACGATCGCTCCGGCCCGCTGCGCCTCCAACGCCAGGATGCCGATCAGGGCCTCGTGGTCGTAGTAGACGTAAGTGCCGTGCTCAGGCCCGGCCCCCGCCGGAATCCACCACAGCCGGAACAGGCCCAGGATGTGGTCCACCCGGACCCCGCCGGCATGGCGCAGCACGGTCCTGAGCATGTCCCGGTAGGCGGCGTACCCCGACTCGGCGAGCCGGCCCGGGTGCCAGGGCGGCTGGGTCCAGTTCTGTCCCTGCTGGTTGAACATGTCCGGCGGCGCCCCGACCGTGACGTCCCTGGCCAGCACGCCGGCCAGGGACCAGTCGTCCGAGCCGCCCGGTTTCACTCCGACCGCCAGATCGTGGATGACGCCGATTTCCATGCCCGCCCGCCGGGCGGAGCGTTGGGCGGCTTCAAGTTGCTGGTCGCAGAGCCACTGCAGCCAGCGGTGGAATTCGATCCGGCCGGCGAGCAGGGCCCGCTGCTCCCGGCAGTACGCGGTGTCCGGTGCGGATGCCTCCGCTGCCCACTGCGGCGCACCCGGGGGCAGCTTCTCCGCCAGGGCGCACCAGAGCGCGTAGTCGTCGAGGCCCTGCCCCTGCCCGGTGCAGAATTCCGCGAACGCAAGGGTCCGGGCGGGGCCGCGCGGGACAGCGAACAACAACTCGAGGGCCGCCAGTTTTGCGCCGAAACTTCCGTTCCGGTCCAACAGGCCGGTGGTGTGGTTGGCGGCGTGCTGCCGGCTGGCCAGCCGTTCCACCTCGGCCCTGCCCTTCGGGTCGAGGTAGCCGTATTCGGGGATCTCCTCCACGCGCAGGTAGAGGGGGTTGAAGAAGCGCCGTGTCGTGGGAAGGTAGGGCGAGTCCTCGACCGGCGGCCGGGGCTCGGCGGCATGCAGGGGGTTGACCAGCAGGAAACCAGCGCCCTCCTGACCTGTCAGCGTGGCGAGGTCCGCGAGGTCGGCGAAGTCACCTATGCCCCACGACCGGGAGGACCGCACGGAATAGAGTTGCGCGGTCAGTCCCCAGTTCCGCCGTCCGGCGAGCGCCTCGGTCGTGCCAAGCCTGCGCGGTGTGACGATGAGCGGGCACTGGGCCAGGGTGCCGTCGTTGTCCGCCAGCAGGGTGTGCCAGCCGAGGGGCACCCGGCCCGGGACCACGAAGGTCGCCCGGCCGGTGAGGACGCCGTCGAGGTCCACCGGTGCGTCCCAGTTGTCCCGCTGGGCTACCTCGTACCTGGTGCCGTCTTCCGCGGCAATCCAGACTTTGACGGGGCTGCCGTGCGGTACGTGGACGTTGACGGGGAGTTCCTGCCCTTCACGGGCGACGGCGACGGGAGGCAGCAGGCGCCGCCACGGTGCCAGCTCCGCCTCCGCCAGGGACCGTTCCATCTCGTCGGGTTCCCCGGCCGGGACGCCCAGGGCGGCCAGGACGCCGCGCAGGGTGTTGTCCGCGACGGAGCGTTCGACGCCGTCCCAGCCCCAGTAGGAGGTTCCCACGCCGTGGGCCGCAGCGAGTTCCCTCAGCAGTGCGGCCGTGCCGGGGGAGCTGTTGTGGTGCATTCCATCCGCCATGGGGCAACTCTAGACGCTGCCCGCTTGCCCCGTCCCGTGTTGATGGACGTGGGCTTCGCCGACCAGTTCGTGCAGGCCCTCGACGGCGCGCGCGAGTGACAGTTCGGGGGACCCAACGATGAACGGCATCAGTAGGCTGTTTTCTTTCTCGAGGTGCAGGGCAAAGATGTTCCGGATGGAGCCGGCAGCCACGGCGGAGTCCACCCCGGAGGATCCCCGCAGTGTCTCGACCAGGCCCACGATCACCTGGTGCTCGGCCAGCATCCCCTCCACCAGCAGCTTTCCCTGCGGCGTTTCCCGGGGCGCGCTGTAGAGCGGCCCCTCCTCAGCGAGCGCGTGCGGGACGAGATCGGTCTCGCACCATTCCACCAGGACCTCGTGCGCAGCATGCTCGGCCACGGTGTTCCCCGTCCGGACGGCATGGGTGAGCGTGTCCGTCAGCGCATTGAGGCGCTTGAGCATGCCGGCATGGTGCTGCTCCACCGCCGCCAGGGCGCCGGCTTCCTCCTCGGCGTTCTTGGTGTTCTCCGCTGGCTGATCCATGACGTCTCCTGTTTCGGCTGGATCCGGGGGCACTGCTGAAGACTGTGGCCACGCAGGCTCGTCTCCCCACTGTAGGGCCGGGCTTCCCGCCGGGAACCGGGCCTTTCGGCCCCAACCCGTGCGGCCGTACCCAGCTTTAGGCGCGGCCACAGCGTCCGCGCTAACCTTGCAGCCTATGGTCGACGTCGTACGGTTCCGGATTCTCCTCCAGGAGGAGCGCCGCCGGAAACTTGCCCTCCTTCCCGCGCTCAGCCGGGACATCACCTCGGTGAACGCCGCCCGGCAGGATTCCAACGTCGACGACGAACACGATCCCGAGGGCGCGACGATCGCGTTTGAGCTGTCGCAGGCCTCAGCCCTGCTGGAACAGAGCCGGCAGGGCCTTGCGCAGATCGAGGCGGCCCTGGAACGGATCGAGGCCGGCACGTACGGCATCTGCGCCGTGTGCGGGGAACAGATCGCGGAGGGCCGGCTGGAGGCCAGGCCGTGGACACCGTACTGCATCCGGCATAGCGCGGGCGCCCCCGGCAGCGCCGGAGCACCCGGACGGGCAGGACGAACAACGGCATGACCGACGCGGCCGAAACCTGGTGGAGCCGGATTGTCGCCGGATTCACCCACTCCCCTGTCCCGCACGTCACCGGCACCGAACTCGTGCTGGTGGTCCTCGTCGCCGTCGTGCTCTCCCTGCCCCGTGTGACGTGGCGGTACTTCGGTCTGCTGGCCACTGTGACCCACGAACTCGGCCACGCCTTCGCCGCGCTGATGACCGGACAACGCCTCGGCGGCATCCGCCTCGGCCTGGACCACTCGGGCACCACCACCACGTACAGCCGGCGCCCCCTGGCGGCCGTCTGGTCAACTTTCTGGGGCTACCCGGTGCCGGCCGTTGTCGGCGCCGCCATGGTCTGGAGCGGTTTCAACGGCTGGGGCCCGGCGGCGATGTCGCTCGGAACCCTGATCCTGCTGGCCTCGTTCCTGTTCATCCGCAACGCCATCGGACTGCTCATCACCGCCGCCGCGGTCCTCGCCGCCGCCCTGCTCGTGCTTTTCGTTCCGCCCGAACTCAACGGCCATGTCATGATCGTGCTCGGCCTGGCCCTGCTGGTCGCCGCGGTCCGCGACCTCGGCAAGCTGGCCAACGTGCACCTGCGGCGCCGGGACCGGCTGG
>NZ_AUPJ01000290.1 GCF_000427315.1 Arthrobacter sp. TB 26 | reverse complement strand
GTGTGGATCGTGCTGTTCGCCGCCGTCGTCGGTGCCGCCTGGTGGGTTGCCTGGCAGCCGATGTCGCAGGTGTTCGTGACCCTGCTGGGCGCACCATTGCCCGGACCCGGCGGCACCCCGGCATAGGCTGGGAACATGAGCACAACACACACCGACGACCCCGGCTTCAGCACCAAGGGTGCCTATGTCACCGGCGGCGAGGAGTTCACCCGTGACACCAACTACATTGAGGACCGGATCACCCGCGACCGTGCCCCCGGCGTCAATGGCGAGCCCGGCTGGCCGGTGGAGCCGGGACGCTACCGGTTGATCGCGGCCCGCGCGTGCCCGTGGGCCAACCGGACCGTGATCGTGCGGCAGCTCCTTGGCCTTGAGGACGTCATATCCCTCGGCCAGCCCGGGCCCACCCACGATGCGCGTTCCTGGACGTTTGACCTTGATCCCGGCGGCAAGGATCCGGTACTCGGCATGGAGCGTATCCAGGAGGCGTACTTCCGCCGCTTCCCGGACTATCCCCGCGGCATCACTGTCCCGGCCATCGTGGACGTGGCCTCCGGCCAGGTAGTGACCAACAACTTCCCGCAGATCACCCTGGATTTCTCCACCGAGTGGGCCGCCTACCACCGGCCCGGTGCGCCGGAGCTGTACCCGGAGGCCCTGCGCGGGGAGATCGACGCCGTCAACAAGAGGGTGTTCACCGAGGTGAACAACGGTGTGTACCGCTGCGGCTTCGCCGGCTCCCAGGAAGCGTACGACGCCGCTTATGACCGGCTCTGGACTGCCCTGGACTGGCTGGAGGAACGCCTCACCGGCCAGCGTTACCTGGTGGGAGACACGATCACCGAGGCCGACGTCCGCCTCTTCACAACGCTGGCACGGTTCGACGCCGTCTACCACGGACACTTCAAGTGCAACCGGCAGAAACTCAGCGAGATGCCTGCACTGTGGGCCTACGCCCGCGACCTGTTCCAGACCCCCGGGTTTGGGGACACCACGGACTTCGTGCAGATCAAGCAGCACTACTACATCGTCCACGAGGACATCAACCCCACCGGGATCGTTCCGGCGGGGCCCGGGCTCGGGAACTGGCTGACGGCGCACGGCCGGGAAGCCCTCGGCGG
>NZ_AUPJ01000289.1:14870-20603 GCF_000427315.1 Arthrobacter sp. TB 26 | reverse complement strand
CACCGCCGGGCCCGGTCCGGGCCGGGGAAGAAGTGGCTCCGGGGCACGGGGCGGTCTGAACCGGGCGGTGCCCGGCAGGGGTTCGTCCACTTGTCGCAGCAACATCCCCGCCCTAGGGTGAGCCGGGATGACTACTACAGACGAGGCAACACACACCGGGGGCCCGTCACTGTTTCGGCGGTTTTGGCGGACCGTGGCCGGCAACGTCACGTCGGCGCTGCTCTGGCCACGGCTGCAGCTGGCGATGAAGGCCGGACTGGCCGCGGGAATTGCGTTCGCGATCGCCCCGTTCATGCCGGGCTCCGCGGCCGACTACCCTTATTACGCGCCGCTGGGCGCCCTGGTGGCGATGTACGAGAATGTTGCTGGGTCGATGCGGCAGGGTGTGCAGACGCTTGCGGGGCTGGCGATTGGGGTGGGGCTGGCCTTTGTGCTGTTCATCCTCGGCAGTCCGACGCCGCTGACGGTCGGCGTTGTGATGGCCTTCGGCGTGATCCTGGCCGGACTCCCGAAAATCGGCGCCGGCCGGGACTGGATCCCGACGGCGGCACTGCTGGTCCTGCTGGTGGGCGGCCACAACCCTGACCAGTTCTCCTTCGGCTATCTCCTCCAGATGGGTGCCGGAGTCACGGTGGGCATCCTTGTGAATCTGCTGGTCTTTCCGCCGCTGCACTTCCGCGCCGCCGAGCTCAGCATCGCCGAACTGCGCCTGGCCCTCGCCCAGCAGCTCTGGGACATGGCCAAGGCGCTGAAGGAAGGCTGGCCGCCGGAACACGAAGACTGGTCCAGGCGGTCCGACGCGCTCGCAGCGTCCGCCCGCTCCGTGCGCCTGGCCGTGGAGAAGGCTGACGCCAGCCGGCGCGCGAACCCGCGCCGCAGGCTCCATCCGCGGGACATCGACCTGGACTACCGCAACCTGCGCGACCTGGAACGGGTGACCTTCCACGTCCAGGATGTGACCCAGGTGCTCTCGGATGTCATCTGGGCCAAGGACACCCCCTTTGTGGTGCCCGATGAATACGCCGCCCCGCTCGCCGACGTCATGTCCGCCGTGGGCGACGTCCTGCGCTCACTCCAGGAGGAGAGCCCGGACCGGCAGTTGGAGCTGAGCGAAGCAGCCGACGCCGCTGTCAAGGCCCTGACGGCACGCGTCGGTGCCGAGGAAACCGCAACCGACGCTCCCAGCGCCGTCGAATCGATCCTGCTGAGCCTGCACCGGATGCTGCGCGTGGCGAAGTCCTCCGCGGGCCGGACCCAGCTGTAATTCCCACGGACGAATGACACGGCTACGTATCCAACAGCGACGGCGGTGTCCGCCCGTCTCCGGGGCGGAAACCGCCGTCGCCTCTTGCTGCCGGCACTACTGGAGTGCGGCCACCGATCCGCTGAAGTGCTTGCGCCCTGAACGCGAGTTCCAGGCGACATAGTCCGAGCGCTGCCACGCCCCGTCAGCGTCCTTGACCGTACTGATGTCCAGGGCCACGCGGGCCGGCAGGAACACCGGCGCCTCGAAGGCCACATCCCAGCTGAAAGCATCGCCCTTGGCGGCACCCACGTCCGCCAGGGCCCTCGATGCCAGATACATGCCGTGCGCTATCGACCGGCGCAGGCCCAGGGCCTTGGCCGAGAGGACGCTCAGGTGGATCGGGTTGAAGTCGCCCGACACGGCGGCGTAGGCGCGCCCCGTGTCCACGCCCAGCTGCCACAGCGCGGTCGGATCCGGCGCGGAAAAACCCGCCGGAACCGGAGCGGCTGTGGGCTTGTCGATTCCGGGCAGGAACACGCCTTTCGCCAGGTAACTGGAGACGCCCCGCCAGCTGACAGCGGCCTCCCCCGGGCGCCGCACCTCAGTGACGAGGTCCAGCTGGGTGCCGGACCGGTGCCCGCGCAGGTTCTCCGCCCACGCCCGGATGTCCAGGGCTTCGCTGAAACGCAGGGGCGCGGATTGCACCACACGGTTTTCCAGATGGATCATGCCCAGCAGCGGGAGCGGGAAATCATCCCGGTTCATCACGCTCATGGCCAGTGGGAACGCCAGCGCATGGATGAACCCGGCGGGCAGGACATCGCTCGCGGTCTCGCCGATCAGATGCTGGTATGCCGTGAGGTTTTCGACCGCCGCGTTGACGCCGCGGACCTCATGCCGTGTTTCCGGGAGTCCGGCGCCGGCATGGGTGCCCAGGACCCGGCGGCGAGCGGCGGTGGCCGCCGCGTTGACATACAGTTTCGACAGCGACGGCATCTCCCCCAGGATGACGGGCTGTGATGGGGTCATGCTCCCACCAGGTTCTGCCCGCAGACACGCAGGACCTCGCCGGAGATGCCCCCGGCCGCGTCACTGGCCAGGAACGCGATGGCCTCGGCGACGTCGCCCGGCTGGCCGCCCTGCTGGAGGGAGTTCAGCCTGCGGGCGACCTCGCGGGTGGCGAAGGGGATCCTCGCGGTCATCTCCGTTTCGATGAAGCCGGGAGCGACGGCGTTGATGGAGCCGCCGTGCGTGCCGATCAGCGGAGCCGTGGCCCGGACCATGCCCATCACGCCGCCCTTCGAGGCGGCATAGTTGGTCTGGCCGCGGTTGCCGGCAATCCCGCTGGTGGAGGCGACGGAGACAATCCGCGGCGAGTTGCGGAAATGCTCCGAGGCCAGCAGGGCCGAGTTAATCCGCAACTGCGCGGCGATGTTGACCGCGATGACGGAGTTCCAGCGGCCCTGGTCCATGTTGGCCAGCAGCTTGTCGCGGGTGATGCCGGCGTTGTGGATCACGATGTCCAGGCGGCCGTGGCGTTCCACGGCGTGGTCGATGATCCGCTGCCCGGCGTCCTCGCGGCTGATATCCAGCTGCAAGGCCGTGCCGTGCACCTCGTTGGCCACCGTCGCGAGGTGGTCCCCGGCTGCCGGGATGTCGACAACGACCACCGTGGCGCCGTCCCGGTGGAGGGTGCGTGCGATCGCAGCGCCGATTCCGCGTGCCGCTCCGGTCACGACGGCGACTTTGCCCGCCAGGGGCTTCCCGGCGTCGGCCGGCAGCTGCCCCTCGGTGGAGCTCACGGTGAGGAACTGCCCGTCGATGAACGCGGACCGGCCGGAAAGGAAGAACCGGAGTGCGCCGAGGGTGCTGGGGCTGGTGGTTCCGGCGCCGTCGGAGAGCAGGATGCCGTTGGCTGTGGCACCGGCACGGAGCTCTTTCGCGAGCGAGCGCAGGAGCCCGTCCACACCCTGACGGGCGGCCNCGCGACGGCCGGGTCGGCGCTGTCCGGATTTGCAGCGTCCGCCGCCGCGCGGGAGACGGTGATGACGCGGGAGTTCGGGGCCAGGTCCCGGAGCGAGGTGGCCGCGGTGAGGACCGGTTTTTCCAGGTCCTCCGGGCGGGACAGCTCATCCAGGACGAGGATGATGGCGCCGAGCTTCTCCTTGGGCACCGCATGGCGGCGCACGTCGAGGTTCCAGGACAGCAGGGCCGCGGCCAGCTCATCGGCGCCGCTGCCGGCACCCTGGACCAGGACGGGCCCGCTCACCAGCGGCTGGCCTGGCTTGTGGCGCCGGAGCACGACCGGCTGGGGCAGCCCGAGCTTCCTGGCGATGTCCCGGCCGAGTCCCCGGCTCACCAGTGCGGTGTATTTGTCAGTCATGGCATCCCCCTAGTGGGCTTCAAGAATGGCGACGACGCCCTGGCCGCCGGCGGCGCAGATGGAAATGAGTCCGCGGGCCGGGCGGCCGTTGACGTGGCCCGTGGCGTGCAGCATTTTCGCGAGCGAGGCGACAATGCGTCCGCCGGTGGCAGCGAAGGGGTGGCCGGCTGCGAGGGAGGAACCGTTGACGTTGAGCTTTGACCGGTCGATGCTGCCGAAGGCCCCGTCCAGTCCCAGGCGGGTGCGGCCGAAGTCCTCGTCCTCCCAGGCGGCCAGGGTGCTGAGCACGGTACCGGCGAAGGCCTCGTGGATTTCGAAGAAGTCGATGTCGTCGAGGCTGAGTCCGTTGCGGGCCAGCAGGCGCGGCACAGCGAAAGCCGGCGCCATGAGGAGGCCGTCCTTGCCGTGCACGAAGTCGACTGCCGCGGCCTCGCCGTCGACGACGGTGGCCAGCTTGGGCAGGTCATGGGCGTCGGCCCACTCCTCGGCGGCGAGCAGCACGGTGGAGGCGCCGTCGGTGAGCGGAGTGGAGTTGCCGGCGGTCATGGTCGCCGCGGCACCCAGGTTTCTGCCGAAGACTGGCTTGAGCGTGGCCAGTTTCTCCAGGCTGGTGTCGGCGCGCAGGTTGGAGTCCCGGGTGAGGCCGCGGTACGGAGTGAGCAGGTCATCGAAGAAGCCGGCGTCGTAGGCCGCAGCGAGGTTGCGGTGGCTGTTGAAAGCCAGTTCGTCCTGCGCTTCCCGGGTGATCTTCCACTGCGCGG
This sequence comes from Arthrobacter sp. TB 26, assembly GCF_000427315.1. Taxonomy (GTDB): domain Bacteria; phylum Actinomycetota; class Actinomycetes; order Actinomycetales; family Micrococcaceae; genus Arthrobacter. The sequence continues at coordinate 16,213 of NZ_AUPJ01000289.1, read as the reverse complement.
TGGTGAGCGCCTGGTGCTCGCCCATGGACAGGCCGGTGCGCGGTTCACCCGTGTTGGGAGCGTCCGGGGCGAGGTCCTTGGGCCGCAGACGGCTGAGGACCTGGAGCCGCTGCGGCAGCGTCTTGGCGCGGTTGAGGTCAAGGAGCACCTCGCGCAGCCCCTCGCTCACGGCGATGGGGGCGTCCGAGGCGGAGTCGACGCCGCCGGCAATGCCTGAGTCGATCTGGCCCAGTTTGATCTTGTTGGCCAGGCCCAGGACCGTTTCCAGCCCGGTGGCGCAGGCCTGCTGCAGGTCATAGGCCGGGGTCTCCGCGGAAAGTGCGGAGCCGAGCACGGCTTCACGCGTCAGGTTGAAGTCACGGGAGTGCTTGAGCACGGCGCCGGCGGCAACCTCGCCGATGCGTTCGTCCTGCAGGCCGAACCGGGCGATGAGCCCGTCGAGGGCCGCGGTCAGCATGTCCTGGTTGGAGGACTTGGTGTAGGCGCCCCCGGTCCGGGCAAAGGGAATGCGGTTGCCGCCCACGATAACCGCTTTGCGGAGCTGCGGCGCTCCGGATCCGGTGGCGGCCGCGTTTTCTTTTGCATCTACGGCTGCGTTTTCTGCTGGCGCAGCCGCTGCGGTGGTCGATTGCTTTGGTCCGGGTGCGGACCGTCCGTTGACGGACATGGGCTGTCTCCTTTGATCAAAGCGGGTTACCGATACCCAGCGTACCTGATACGCTGGGTATCGTGAACTTCCCCCAGCCTGATCTTCCCGGCAGCAGCGCCGGCGGCTTCCCGGCGGCCGGCGCCGGCAGCGTGGACGGGCGCGCCTCGCGCTGGCAGTCGCATCGTGAAGAGCGCCGCCGGGAGCTGATCAAATCAGCCCGCAAGGCCGTCCACCGCCTCGGCAGTGATGCGTCGATGGAGGACATAGCCGCCGCAGCAGGGACGTCCAAGTCCGTGTTCTACCGCTACTTCGGGGACAAGGCCGGGCTGCAGCAGGCCGTGGGTGAAGTTGTGCTGAGCCAGATGCAGCGGCGCATCCAGGAAGCCGCCCAAAGCGCGCAGACTCCCCGCGAGGGACTGTTCGCCATGGTCTCCGCCTACCTGCAGATGGCGGAGACCAGCCCCAATGTCTACACCTTCGTCACGCGCTACACGCCCGGCGAGGCGGAGGCCGCCGGGGGCAGTATCGCCACCGCCGGTGCCCTGGGCCATTTCTTCGCGGCGATCAGCGACATGATCGCCCGGCCCATGCGCAACCACCTTGCCGACTCCGCCGGACGGGATGCCGCCATCGGATACTGGCCGAACGCTGCGATCGGCCTGGTCCGGAACGCCGGCGAACAATGGCTCGCCAG
>NZ_AUPJ01000289.1:14384-14860 GCF_000427315.1 Arthrobacter sp. TB 26 | reverse complement strand
TCCCCCGCCAAGCCCGACCAGGAAGCGATGGCACGCCAGATCACCGACTGGTTGTGCCTGGGTATCGCGCCCGAGCTCCGCACGGCACTCCCGACGCAAACACCACCGATCCAAACACCCCCGACCCAAACAGCACCGACTTCAGCACCGACCTTGTCCGAACCAACGAAGGAAACGACATGACCGAACTAGCCGACCGCCCCGCGGGCTCCCCCAAGACCACCCTTGACCCGGCGCGGGCCTCCTCACGCCCTGCGACCACAACCGGCGCGCCGTATCCCGCCGTCGACGTGGCCGCGCTGGGCGAGCTGCTCCTGGGCAAATGGGCCGACACCCGCCGCACCGCGCGGGCGCTCGCGGGCCGTCCGGAACTCCACAAGACCGAGGGCCTGACCCACACCGAGCACCGCCGTCGCGCGTTCGGCCAGCTCAAGATCCTGGTGGAGAACGGCGCGGTGCACCGCGCCTTCCCCGCC
>NZ_AUPJ01000289.1:0-14374 GCF_000427315.1 Arthrobacter sp. TB 26 | reverse complement strand
CGGCGCCGACGAGCACGGCGGCAATGTGGCCGGCTTCCAGGAGCTCGTCATCGCCGACCCGTCGCTGCAGATCAAGGCCGGCGTCCAGTGGGGACTGTTCGGTTCCGCCGTGAACCATCTGGGCACCGCGGAGCACCACACGAAGTGGCTGCCCGGCATCATGAACCTGGACATCCCGGGCTGCTTCGCCATGACGGAGACCGGGCACGGCTCGGACGTCGCCAGCATCGCCACCACCGCCACCTACGACCCGGCGACCGAGGAATTCGTGGTCCACACCCCCTTCCGCGCCGCGTGGAAGGACTACATCGGCAACGCCGCCATGGACGGCCTCGCCGCCGTCGTCTTCGCCCAGTTGGTGACGCAGGGCGTGAACCACGGCGTCCATGCCTTCTACATGGACCTCCGCGATCCCGAAACCAAGGAATTCCTGCCGGGCATCGGAGGCGAAGACGACGGCGTCAAGGGCGGACTCAACGGCATCGACAACGGCCGGCTGCACTTCACCCAGGTCCGGATCCCGCGCACCCACCTGCTGAACCGCTACGGCAATGTCGACGCCGACGGCAGCTACAGCTCGCCCATCGCCAGCCCGGGCCGCCGTTTCTTCACCATGCTTGGCACCCTGGTCCAGGGCCGGGTCTCGCTCGACGGCGCCGCCGTCACCGCGTCGAAGCTGGCGTTGAAGACGGCGATTCAGTACGCCACGGAACGCCGCCAGTTCAACGCGTCCTCGCCGACCGACGAGGAAGTGCTGCTTGACTACCAGCGGCACCAGCGCCGGCTGTTCACCCGCCTGGCCACCACGTACGCCGCGGGCTTCGCCAGCGAGCAGCTGCTGCAGAAGTTCGACGACGTCTTCTCCGGCCGCGCCGACACGGACGAGGACCGCCAGGACCTGGAAACCCTCGCGGCGGCCCTCAAGCCACTGAGCACCTGGCACGCGCTCGACACCCTGCAGGAATGCCGTGAAGCGTGCGGCGGTGCCGGCTTCCTGATCGAGAACCGCTTTGCCTCGCTGCGCGCCGACCTCGACGTCTATGCCACCTTCGAAGGTGACAACACTGTGCTGCTGCAGCTCGTTGCGAAGCGGCTGCTGGCCGACTACGCCAAGGAATTCCGCACGGTGAACTTCGGTGTGCTGGCCCGCTACGTCGTCGGCCAGGCCACCGGTGCCGCCATCCACCGGACCGGCCTGCGCGGCGTCGCGCAGTTCATGGCGGATTCCGGGTCGGTGCAGAAGGCCGCCATCGCCATCAAGGACGAAGCGAGCCAGCGCGCACTGCTGACCGACCGGGTGCAGACCATGGTCGCCGAAGTCGGCTCGGCCCTCAAGGGCGCCAACAAGCTGCCGCAGCAGCAGGGGGCCGCCCTGTTCAACAGCCACCAGAACGAACTCATCGAAGCGGCCCAGGCGCACGCCGAGCTGCTCCAATGGGAGGCGTTCACCGAAGCGCTGGGCAAGGTCACCGACCCGGGCACCAGGAAGGTCCTGACCTGGCTGCGCGACCTCTTCGGCTTGTCCCTGATCGGGGACAACCTGTCCTGGTACCTGATGAACGGCCGGCTCTCCATGCAGCGCGCCCGGACCGTCGGTGACTACATCAACCGCCTGCTGGTGAAGATCCGCCCGCACGCCCTGGACCTGGTCGATGCCTTCGGGTTCGGCCCGGAACACCTCCGTGCCGAGATCGCCACGGGCGCCGAGAAAGCGCGCCAGGACGAGGCCCGCAACTACTTCCGCACGCAGCGCGCCAGCGGCGATGCTCCGGTGGACGAGAAGATCCTGCTGGCCCGCAAGGGTCACGGGACCAAGCAGTCCGGCGCCTGACCCGGCCCTGACATGACGCCGGCGCCGTCCCTGGCCGGGGCGGCGCCGTCGTCTGTTCTTTTGTCCTTTTGCTCTTGGCCCTCTTGTCCTTAGTCCTCTTGCTCGTTGGGGGTGCTGGGGTCAGGAACCCTTGGGGAGCACCGAGCGGTAGACCTCGAGGGTGGTTTCCGTGATGGATTCCCAGGAGAAGTGTTCCTCGGCCCGGCGGCGGCCGGCCTGTCCCATGGCCCGGGCCCGGGCAGGATCGGACACAACGTCGGTCAGTGCGGCAGCAAATTCGGTGACGAATTTCTCCGGGTCCAGCGGAGTGCCGGTCCCGTCGGTGACCTGCTCGATGTCAACCAGCAGTCCGGTCTCGCCATGCTGGACGACCTCCGGAATCCCGCCGGTGGCGCTGGCCACGACGGCGGCGCCGCAGGCCATGGCCTCCAGGTTCACGATGCCGAGCGGCTCGTAGATGGACGGGCAGGCAAACGCGGTGGCGTGGCTGAGGACCTGGATGAGCTCGTTCCGCGGCAGCATCCGCTCCACCAGGATCACACCGCTGCGCTGGGTCTGCAACTGCTCGATCAGGCGGGCGGTTTCAGCCGCAAGCTCGGGGGTGTCGGCGGCGCCGAGGCACAGCACCAGCTGGACGTCGGCCGGCAGCTTGGCGGCCGCACGCAGCAAATAGGGCACACCCTTCTGCCGGGTGTTGCGGCCCACGAAGACGACACTCGGCCGCTCCGGGTCAATCCCCAGGGCACGGATGACGTCGTCACCTTCATCCCGGTTCCAGAGGCTCACATCGATGCCGTTGTGCACCACCTTGACCTTGGCCGGGTCCACCTCGGGATAGCTGCGGAGGATGTCCTGGCGCATGCCCTCGGACACGGCGATGATGGCCGCGGCGGCTTCGTACGCGGTCTTTTCCACCCAGGAGGACACGGCGTAGCCGCCGCCGAGCTGCTCGGCCTTCCACGGGCGCAGCGGCTCCAGGCTGTGGGCGCTGAGCACATGCGGGATGCCGTGCAGCAGCGAGGCGATGTGCCCCGCCATGTTCGCGTACCAGGTGTGCGAATGCACGAGGTCCGCCCCGGCGATGTCCGGGACGATCCGCAAATCCACCCCCAGCGTCTGCAGCGCAGCGTTCGCCCCGCCGAGATCCTCGGGCACGGCGTAGGACGTGACCGTCGCACCGTGGTACCCGGGTTCGCGGGGCGCGCCGAAGGCGCGCACCTGCAGGTCCACGTGTTGGGCCAGCACGCGGCTGAGTTCGGCCACGTGGACCCCGGCGCCGCCATAGATTTCGGGCGGGAATTCTTTGGTCACAATGTCTATACGCACAAACCCCAAGGTAGTCGTTACGGTGTAACTGATCTAGTGTGAAGACGTTCGGGCGTGCCGGACTGTTTGGGGAAGTACAAAGGCGTTCAGGAGCGATCACCATGCCGAATAAGAAAGTTCTGGCCATCGTCCTCGCAGGTGGCGAGGGAAACCGGCTCATGCCACTGACGGCGGACCGGGCCAAACCCGGCGTGCCCTTCGCGGGAAGTTACCGGCTCATTGACTTTGCGTTGTCCAACCTGGTCAATTCCCGCTACCTGCAGATCGTCGTCCTGACGCAGTACAAGTCGCACAGCCTGGACCGCCATATTTCCGAAACCTGGCGGATGTCCACGCAGCTGGGCAACTACATCGCCTCGGTCCCCGCGCAGCAGCGTGTCGGCAAGAGCTGGTTCCTCGGCAGCGCCAACGCCATCTACCAGTCCCTGAACCTCATCCATGACGCGAACCCGGACATCGTCGTTGTCGTCGGCGCAGACCACGTCTACCGGATGGACTTCGCCCAGATGGTTGACCAGCACGTCGCCAGCGGCGCCAAGGCCACCGTGGCGGCCGTCCGGCAGCCGCTGCACATGGCCGACCAGTTCGGTGTGATCGAAGTGGACCAGGACAACCCGGAGAAGATCGCGGCCTTCGTCGAGAAGCCGTCCTCCACCCCTGGGCTCGCCGCTGACCCCACCCAGTTCCTCGCCTCCATGGGCAACTACGTCTTCAACGCCGACGCCCTCGTCGAAGCCCTGCACGTCGACGCCGAACGGCTGGACACCAAGCACGACATGGGCGGGGACATCATTCCCTACTTCGTCGACAAGGGTGAGGCCGGCGTCTACGACTTCACCCTGAACCAGATCCCCGGTTCCACCGAACGCGACCGCACCTACTGGCGCGACGTCGGCACCATCGACTCGTTCTACGACGCGCACATGGACCTTATCTCGCCCGTGCCCGTGTTCAACCTGTACAACTCCGAATGGCCGATCTACACCCGGCAAAGCATTTCGCCGCCGGCCAAGTTCGTCCGCGGCCAGAAGAACACGGTCGGCACCGCGCTGGATTCGATCGTTGCCAGCGGAACCGTGATTTCCGGCGGCATTGTGGAAGGCTCCGTGCTGTCCAACGACGTTTACGTCGGCACGTCCAGCCGGGTGCTGGACTCCGTGCTGATGGACAAGGTCAACATTGGTGAAGGCGCAGTCGTCAAGCGCGCCATCATCGACAAGAACGTCAAGGTCCCGGCCGGCGCCGCAATCGGCCTCGACCACGATCTGGACCGGTCCCGCGGGTTCAAGGTCACCGACTCCGGCATCACCGTCCTGTCCAAGGGACAGCTCGTCCCCGAACCCGGGGAAGCGGAACGGTCATTGTCGGCTGCCAACCTGATCCTGGTCCCGGATGCGGTCCGGGCCGCCACGGAAAACTGGCCCGCCCTGCGGGATTCCGTGGACAAGGTGGCCGAAGTGCAGGCCGCCGCCGTCGGCGTCCGGCTCCCGCGCTCAATCGACGCCCCCTGATCCGGCGCTGCTGCAGCGGGAGCCCGGCACCGGCGTCGGGCCGGGCTCCCAGCAGGCTGTAAAATTGGGGCAATGAGCTCCCCCGATCTGCCGTCCGATCTCACCGCCGAGGATATCCAGGCCTGCCTGAAGGTCCTGAACAGCATCCACGTCTACGACGAGGAGCACCCTGACTACGTTTCGGTGCGCCGTGCCACCGGCAAGATGTTCAAGGCCGTCAAGCGCCACCGCCGGGTCAGCAAGCGGGACCTCATCGCCGAAGCCGACCGGGCCGTGATCGCCCAGACCGCGACAGCGGCCCCGGACCGGATCGACGACGAAACCCGCGGCAACAAACTCGCCCCGTCCGCCACCGGCGAGATCGCCGGACACCTGATCAAGTCCAGGCCGTGCTACGTCTGCAAGCAGCACTACACCCAGGTCGACGCGTTCTACCACCAGCTCTGCCCGGAGTGCGCATCGTTTAGCCACAGCAAGCGGGACGCCCGGACGGACCTGTCCGGACGGCGCGCCCTCCTGACCGGCGGCCGGGCCAAAATCGGCATGTACATTGCGCTGCGGCTGCTCCGCGACGGCGCCCACACCACCATCACCACCCGCTTCCCCAAGGACGCCGCCCGCCGGTTTGCCGCCATGGAGGACAGCGGCGAGTGGCTGCACCGGCTGCGGATCGTCGGCATTGACCTGCGCGACCCCTCGCAAGTGATGGCCTTGACCGATTCCCTGGACGCCGCGGGCCCGCTCGACATCATCATTAACAATGCGGCCCAAACCGTGCGCCGCTCCGGCAACGCCTACAAGCCGTTGGTCGATGCCGAGGACGAGCCCCTTCCCGCGGCCCTCCATGCGGCCAACGGCGGCCCGGAACTCGTGACGTTCGGCCATGCCCACGACAAGCACCCGCTGGCCCTCGCGAGTACCGTCCTGGAGCACCCGGTGCTGGCCGGGGATGCGATCACGTCGCTGGCACTGTCCACCGGTTCCGCGTCGCTGGAGCGCATCGCTTCGGGCACGGCCATCGACGCCGGCGGCCTGGTCCCGGACGTGGCGAGCGTCAACAGCTGGACCCAAGTGGTGGATGAGGTGGATCCCCTCGAAATGCTCGAAGTCCAGCTGTGCAACGTCACTGCCCCGTTCCTGCTGGTCAGCCGGCTCCGCGGGGCGATGAAGCGCTCCACCGCACGGCGGAAGTACATCGTGAATGTCAGCGCCATGGAGGGTCAGTTCTCCCGCGCCTACAAGGGCCCCGGCCACCCGCACACCAACATGGCCAAAGCGGCGCTGAACATGATGACCCGGACCAGTGCCCAGGAGATGCTGGACGCCGACGGCATCCTGATGACCGCCGTCGACACCGGTTGGATCACGGACGAGCGCCCGCACTACACCAAGGTGCGACTGATGGAGGAGGGCTTCCACGCCCCGCTGGACCTCGTCGACGGCGCCGCACGGGTCTACGATCCGATCGTCATGGGCGAGACGGGTGAGGACCAGTTCGGCGTCTTCCTGAAGGATTACAGGCCGAGCCCCTGGTGAGTCTGCCTTCTAACAAATCCGGCCAGGGAGGTCCATGGGCCTTATGGCCCTAATGAGGGCCCGGCACAGTACGTAACGTGGGTCCACATGAACACAGAGACGACGCCTGCGCCCGATTTCGGACTGTCCATTGACCAGTGCTGGGTGCTGCTGGACACGGAAGTGGTCGGGCGGATCGCCCTGATTGTGGACGGGCATCCGGAGATCTTTCCGGTGAACTTCGCCCTGGAGCGCCGCTCGATCGTCTTCCGCACCGCGGGGGGCACCAAACTCTGGGCGGCGATGACGGCCAAACCCCTCGCCTTCGAAATCGACGGCTACGACGCCCACGAACAGCAGGCCTGGAGTGTTGTTGCCCGCGGCGAGGCACAGCTCATTGAGAGCAAGGAAGAGAAGGACGCCGTCGACGCCCTCCTGCTTGAGCCGTGGCAGCCGGGAGACAAGGACTACTACGTGCGGCTCTCCCCCGCGGCCCTCACCGGCCGCCGGTTCAAGGTCAACAATCCGGACCTGTGGCGCACGCGGCTCTCCGATCCCCGGCGGGCTTCGTTCGAATAGGGTCCCAGACCCTACTTGGCCGCCTTGGTCTCCGGGGAATGGACCACCAGCACCGGGCAATGGGCGTGGGCCACCAGGGCAGAGCTCACGGACCCGATCAGCATTCCGCCGAAGCCTCCGTGTCCACGGCGTCCGACCACCACCATGTCGGCGTCCCGGCTGGCCTCCATCAGCGTGTGCCGGGGGTGGCCCTGTACGAGGCGGGTTTCGACGTTGGCGGGGGTTTCCGCCCCGAACGCCTTCTCCACCGTCTCCTGCAGGATTTCACCGGCACGGACGTCGAAGTCGTCAATCCCCATCGCGACATAACCGTCGTAGACCGGAGGGACGTCCCAGCTGGCAAGCGCCACAAGTTTCGCGGTGAGCGGCACGGCGAGGCTCTGGGCCTGGCGCAGCGCCTCGACCGAGGCATCGGAACCGTCAACCCCGACCACAATCGTCCGGATGTCCTTGGCTTCGGTCATGGCAGATCCCTTCGTCATACAGCTGGCGCGTCCAGCCTACCGTGACGTGCCGGAGGGGGTGGGGCAAGGGCCAAAAGTCATGGGGACAGGTGGGCGACGGCATCCCGGCAGGACCTAGGACCCTTGTCGGGGCCCTGGACACGGAGAAGAATTGCAGTCGTCGGGAGCGGAAACGGCGTCCGGAGCGGACAATGGGAACAACGGCGGCACCAGAGCCCGCGATAATGGCCGCCGCACGAACGACCCGCAGGAACGGTCTGCGGACCAGGCTGGGGAGCCAACGTACCACCCATGGCAGCGCAAGCCGCCGGACAGGAGAATCATGATTGCCTGGGCAGACGCAGGTCTCACTGCAGCCGACGGGGCACCGGCGGTCATCCGTGTGTTCATCCTCGATGACCACGAACTCGTCAGGCGCGGCCTGCAGGAGCTCCTCGAGGGTGAGGGATTCCTGGTGGTCGGAAGTTCGGCTTCCGCCGTCGAGGCGACCCGCCGCATACCCGCCCTTCATCCGGATGTCTGTGTCCTCGATGCGCGTCTCCCGGACGGGACCGGGATTGAGGTCTGCCGCGACGTCCGCTCGGTGGACCCATCCCTGAACTGCATTATCCTGACAAGTTTCGACGACGAACAGGCCCTGCGCGGGGCCGTCCTGGCGGGCGCGAGCGGCTATGTCCTCAAGGAGATCGGCGGCACCGACCTGATCGGGGCACTCCGCCGGGCGGCCGCCGGCGAGTCGCTCTTCGCGGAGGGAGTCGCCGCAGGCATCGTGGACAGCCTGGTCCAGGCCGACGACGTCGACCCCCGGACGTCTTCCCTCACACCCCAGGAGCGACGGGTACTGGAACTGGTGGGCGGCGGCCTCACGAACCGCCAGATTGCCGCGGAAATGTTCCTCGCGGAGAAGACGGTCAAGAACTACGTCTCCTCGCTGCTGGCCAAGCTGGGCTTCGAACGGCGCACCCAGGCCGCCGTCTTCATCGCCGGGCCCGCATCACCGGTATCGCCAGCAGGACACGCCGACACCACACGCCCGCACAGCGTCCGCTAGCTCAAGGTCGTCTGCCGCTAAAGCGGCACCGACCACTCGAGGCTCGTGCCGGCGTCCGGAGCGCTGGTGATGGTGCATTCGCCGTCCAGCATCCGCGCCCGGTCCTCCAGATTGGCGAGTCCCCGGCGCTTTCCCGGTTCGGCGAAGCCGGCTCCGTTGTCCGTGATGACCACCGTGACCCTGCCCCTGACCACGCCCACCGATACGGTGATGGCGTCCGCGCCGGAATGCCTGATGGCGTTGCTGAGGCCCTCCGAAACGACTGCCACGACATTGTCCGCTTTGTCCGGAGTGACGGCGTCGACAGGTCCCGTGATGGTCAGGCGGGGCGTGAACGGCATGGACTTCGACGAGCTGCGGGCCACCCGCCGGATCCGACCGCTGAGCAGCTCCGTTTCGCCGCTGCTGCTCTTGAGAGAGTAAATAGTGTCCCGAAGGCTTCGGATCGCCTCGTCAAGTTCCCCGGTGATAGTGCGGATCCGTTCGGTGGCGAGCTCATCCTTGGTGAAGCGGGTCAGGCTTTGGACGCTCAGCCCGGCTGCGAACAACCGCTGGATCACGAGGTCGTGCAGATCGCGGGCGATCCGGTCCCGATCAGTGAACACAAGCAACTCCTCCCGGAGCCGGTGCACGCGGGCGAGTTCCAGGGCGAGGGCGACATGGGAACCGAAGACGGCCCCCATCTCAATGTCCGTGCGGGCATAGCGCAAGGCGTCCGGGTCCCGGACCAGCAGCAGGAGCCCGTGATGAGCTCCCTGGGTGCTCAGCGCCACCGCCAGCAGCGGGCCGGTGATCCCGCCGTCGATCTCCCCGAACAGGGCGGAGGCGTCATCAAGCACCACGGGTTCGCCGCCATCCAGGACACTTTCCAGCAGGGGCGAATCCAGTGCCAGCGTTCGGCCGGCGAACTGCGGGCTGTGGGTGCCGGCGACTCCGGCGACAACATGGCCGCGGCCGGCGGCCGCGGGCGCCACCAGCACTGCGAGCTGGGAGCCTGACTCCTGCAGGGCCCGGCTTGCGATGGGATCCAGTCCGCCGGAGGTGTAGTCGCGGTCGCTGCTGAGCATCAGCCCGGAGACGTCCATGCAGGCCTCCAGCCAGCGGGCCCGGCGACGGGCGTCGTCGTAGAGCCGGGCATTCTCAATGGCAACCCCCGCGGCGGCCGCCAGGGCAACGGCCAGGCCTTCGTCCTCGGCAGTGAAGTCGCTGCCGTCCTCCTTTTCCGTCAGGTAAAGGTGGCCGAAGACCACGTCCCGGACCCGCACCGGGACGCCGAGGAAGGACTGCATGGGCGGATGGTTGGATGGAAAGCCGTAGGATTCCGGATGGCTGCGCAGGTCATGGAGCCGAAGGGGGCGTGGTTCCGAAATCAGCAGGCCCAGGACGCCGTGTCCCGTGGGAAGCGGCCCGATCCGGTGGGCCAGTTCCTCGTCAATGCCGACCGTGATGAAGTGGCTGAGGGCGTGGTCGTCGCCGATGACACCCAGGGCCCCGTAGCGGGCATGAAGCAACCGGCAGGCGGACTGCACAACGCGTTCCAGCACGGCATCCAGGCTGAGGTCCTCGGCTACTGCGACCACGGCCTCCAGCAGCCCGGCCATCCGCTCCTGGGACTGGAGCAGTTCCTCGGCCCTGGACACAAAACCCTTGAGCACCCCGTCAATCATGGGCTGTGGCTCAGTGGTGGTCTGGTCCGGATGGTCCCCCATTGAATGCATGCTCATGGCCCCAATTCGATACAACGAACACAACAATCGTCCGCGCTGACGATGGTGATGCCAGAATACCCCGAAGCTGGCTCAAAAACCCCAGAAGTCGGTCGATGATGCTGTTGATTGTGACCTTTTGCCCTACACCACCGCCGCTTGCGTGGCGTAGGCTCGCTGGCATGAGTACTGATCCGAATCCGGCAAAACACCAGCAGGCACATGAAGTTGAGAACCTTGACCACCACGAATGCTGGCGCCTGTTACGCAGCGTCACCGTGGGCCGGCTCGCGGTCTGGGTGGACGACCATCCCGACATTTTCCCGATCAATTACAAGGTGGACCACGGTACCCTCGTGTTCCGCACGGCAGACGGCACCAAGCTCCAGGCGGCCACCGGCGACACCGCCGTGGCGGTGGAGGCCGACGGCGTGGACGCCGACAGCGGCATTGCCTGGAGTGTTGTGATCAAGGGGCAGGCCGCGCCGGTGCAGAACCAGCAGGAGGTCCTGGACACCGTGGGCCTGCTGCTGTTCCCGTGGCAGGCCGGCAAGAAGGAGCACTTCGTCAGGATCACTCCGGACACCGTGACCGGGCGCCGGTTCAAGGTGGTCCCGCCGCTGACCTGGTGGACTCCCCTGGATGACGCCACCCGGTCCGGACTCGAATAGCCCCCGCGGAAACCCCGATGCGCTATCAGATAACGCTGTGCTGAGGCCGCAGAACAGGCCGCAGAACAGCTGCAACTGATAGCGCATCGTCGGGAAGCGGCGCAAAGTCAGGCGAGCCGGGTGATCTCCACACTCACGCTGAGGGCCGAACCGCCGCCGCCGGACAGGATCCCCTTGAGCGGAGGCACGTCGCGGTAGTCGCGGCCCCTTGCCACGGTCACGTGGAAGTCGCCGGCCGGCTTGTGGTTGGTGGGGTCCCAGCTGCGCCATTCGCCGTCCCACCATTCCAGCCAGGCGTGCGACTGCCCGGCGACTGTTTCGCCGAGTTCCGCCGTCGACCGCGGGTGGAGGTAGCCCGACACGTACCGGGCGGGAATGCCCCGGCTGCGCAGCGCGCCGATGGCAAGGTGCGCGAGGTCCTGGCAGACGCCCTGGCGCTGGGTCCAGGCTTCCTCCGCGTTGGTGGTGACGCCGGTGGAGCCCTTCATGTAGGTCATTTCCCCGCGCAGCCATTCAAAGACCGCCATGGCGGCCTCGTGCGGGTTGCGGCCCTCGACGACGCCGGGGATGATCCCGAGCACTTCGGCGCCCGGCCCGGTGAGCTGCGACTGCGGGATCCAGTCACTGAACTTGTTGAGGGTCTCCGGGGCGGTCAGGACGTCCCAGCCGACGATGTCCGCCTCCGCCGGGATCCGTTCCGCCCGGTGCACCTCGACAGTGGTGGTGGAGAGCACCTCAAGGTGCTCGTGCGGCATCTGCATGTCGAAGGCCGTCACGCGGGTGCCCCAGTAGTCGCGGTAGGTGCTCAGTGCGGCCTGGGACGGCGAGACCTTCAGTGAGGACTCCAGCACGACCTGCTGCGGATCCGTCAGCGGGGTCATGCGGGCCTCGTTGTAGGAGAGCGTGACGCGTTTGTTGTACTTGTACGCGGTCTTGTGGATGATGCTCAGCCGGGTCATGAAACTTCTCCCACCCAGGCCAGTTCGTCTGCCTGATTGAAGTACTTACGGGAAATGGCGTCCGAGGCCTGCGAGACGGCCTTCTGCACGCGCTCCATGTGTTCGGGAAGTTCGGACATGAGGTCGTCGGTACGGTGGAACTCCAGGAAGGTGCGGGCCTGCCCGACGATCCGGCGGGCGTCGTTGATGAAGCCGACGCGCTGGGCCGAGGGGTCCAGTTTGGCGAGGCACTCGTCGGCGTCCCGCAGCGCATACACGATGGATCGGGGGAACAGCCGGTCCAGCAGCAGGAATTCGGCGGCGTGCTGGTCGCCGAAGGCGGCGCGGCGGGTCCGCAGGAACGACTCGTAGGCGCCGGCGCAGCGGAGCATGTTCACCCAGGACATGCCGGCGGAGAGCACGTCACGCGTCGAGAGCATCCGGGCCGTCATGTCGGCGCGCTCCAGCGAGCGGCCCAGTACCAGGAACTGCCAGCTCTCGTCGTGGCTGACGGTCGTGTCCGCGAGGCCGCTGACCATGGCCGTGCGTTCCAGCACCCAGTTGCAGAACCGGTAGGTGCCGACGACGTCCTTGCGGTGCTGGTTGAGCCCGTAGTACGTCGTGTTGAGGCTTTCCCAGAGTCCGGAAGATACGGTTTCCCGGGCCCGGCGGGCGTTCTCGCGCGCGGCGCCGAGGGAGCCGGCAATGGACGTGGCACTCTGCTTGTCATAGGCGAGGGCGTTGAGCAGTTCGGGCAGGCCGAAGTCCTCGCTCTGCGCCCTGGCGCCCATGACGGCGAGGAGTTCCTGCGCGACGCTGCGCTGTTCCTCCATCGGCAGGTGGTTCAGCCGCTCCAGGTGGACGTCGAGGATCCGGGCGGTTCCGTCCGCCCGTTCCACATAGCGGCCGATCCAAAACAGTGACTCGGCGATACGGCTAAGCATTCGCGGTTACCTCCAGCGCATCGAAAATCTGAAAAGGGCAGGTCAGCGGGAAACAGGACGACATGGGGCCGCGGGTCATTGCTGCTGCTCCTTCTGGCTGTCACGCCAGTTGCTCTCCACGGGCCAGACCGAGACCCGTTCGCGGACCGTGATGGCCGGGCGCGGCAGGGTCTCCACCGGCACCTCCGGCGAATCGGCCAGGACCCAGGTGTCCTTGGAACCGCCGCCCTGGCTGGAATTGACGATCAGGGAGCCTTCCTTGAGCGCCACGCGGGTCAGGCCGCCGGGCAGCACCCACACGTCGTCGCCGTCGTTGACGGCGAAGGGGCGCAGGTCCACGTGCCGCGGGCCGAACTTGTCGCCGCTGAGCGTGGGCACGGTGGACAGCTGCAGGACCGGCTGCGCGATCCAGCCGCGGGGGTCCGCGATGACACGCTTGCGGAGGGCCTCGAGCTCGTCCTTGGACGCATCAGGGCCGATCACCAGGCCCTTGCCGCCGGAACCGTCCACGGGCTTGACCACGAGTTCGGCCAGACGGTCCAGGACCTCCTCCCTGGCTTCTTTTTCTTCCAACCGGAAGGTGTCCACGTTGGCGATCACGGGTTCCTCGTTGAGGTAGTAGCGGATCAGGTCCGGGACATAGCTGTAGACCAGCTTGTCATCCGCGACGCCGTTGCCCACGGCGTTCGCGATGGTGACGCCGCCGGCGCGGGCCGCGTTGACCAGGCCCGGGCAGCCGAGCATGGAGTCGGCGCGGAACTGCAGCGGATCCAGGAACTCGTCATCGATGCGCTTATAAATCACGTCGACGCGCTGCTCGCCGGCGGTGGTGCGCATGTAGACGCGGTTGCCGCGGCAGATGAGGTCGCGCCCTTCGACGAGTTCGACACCCATCAGGCCGGCGAGCAGGGTGTGCTCAAAGTAGGCGCTGTTGAAGACACCGGGGGTCAGGACCACCACGGTGGGGTCGTCGACGCCGGACGGTGCCGTCTTGCGCAGCGCGGACAGCAGCCGGCGGGGGTACTCCTCGACCGGGCGGATGAGCTGCTGGCCAAAGGCCTCCGGCAGTCCCTTGGCCATGGCGCGGCGGTTTTCCAGGACGTAGCTGACGCCGGAGGGGACGCGGACGTTGTCCTCTAGGACACGGAACGTTCCTGCGGCGTCGCGGACGACGTCGATGCCGGAGATATGGACGCGGACGCCGCCGGCCGGCTCGAAGCCGTGCACCTGGCGGTGGAAGTGGGCGCTGGTCGTGACGAGCTGGCGCGGGATGACGCCGTCGGCTACGACGGTCATCTTGTCGTAGACGTCATTGAGGAACGCCTCGAGGGCGCGGACGCGCTGCGCCACGCCCTTCTCCAGCACTGTCCACTCATCGGCGGGGATGACCCGGGGCACGATGTCGAGCGGGAAGGGCCGCTCCTCCCCCGCGAAGTCGAACGTGACGCCGCGGTCCAGGAAGGTGCGGGCCATGGAATCGGCGCGGGCGGTGACATCAGCCAGCGAGAGTTCACGCAGCGCCCCGGCCACCTGTCCATAGGACTTCCGGGCCTGTTGCCCGGGGGTGAACATCTCGTCGTAGGCGCCTGTGCGTTCGGCGGCCACGGAGTAATCCTGGAATAGGTCAGACATGGTGACAAGACAATCATCTTTTTGTTGCGAAATCATTTCGGCGCCCGCTGGGGCGCGGCGCCTGGACGCGGGAACGGGATGTCTGCGTGCCGGCATTCGGGGCGCGTCCGGTGAGGTCCGCCGTGGCGGTGACGGCCTTGCCGGGCGGTTACGGCAAAGTGGACAGGTGCAACCGTTTACTCGCAACCCGCTGCCGGGCCTGCTGC
>NZ_AUPJ01000288.1:326-3161 GCF_000427315.1 Arthrobacter sp. TB 26 | reverse complement strand
CCGTCGCGCTGTCCCTCGCCGTCCACACCCTGGTCCCCGTGCTCCCGGCCATGACGCTGGCCGTGGCGTCCGGGCTCCTGGCCGCGAACGTCCCGGGGCTGGCCGGCTGGGNCCGGCCGGCCGGGGCTTGACTTTGCCGGCAAGCACCTGATGCGCGCCGGGATTGTCATCCTGGGACTGAAGGTCAGCCTCGTGGATGTGCTCGGTCTCGGCTGGGCCGCGCTGCTGCTGATCACGGGCGTCGTCCTGGCCGCCTTCGCCGGAACCTACGGCATCAGCAGGCTCTTCCGGCTGCCGCCGCAGGTATCGCTGCTCATTGCCACCGGGTTTGCCATCTGCGGGGCCTCGGCCATCGGGGCGATGGCCGCGGTGCGCCGGATCCGGCAGCACGACACCGTGCTCCCGGTGGCCCTCGTGACCCTGTGCGGTACCCTGGCCATCGGCGTGCTGCCGCTGCTCATCCAGCCGCTGGCCCTCAGCCCGGAAGTCTTTGGCGCCTGGGCCGGCGCCTCCGTGCACGACGTCGGACAGGTGGTGGCCACGGCGCAGACCGCCGGGGCGGCGGCGCTGTCCGTCGCCGTCGTCGTGAAACTCACCCGGGTGATCCTGCTGGCCCCCATGGTCGCCGCCGCGGGGCTGCACCACCGCAGCAGCGCCGGCGACGGACTGAAGCGGCCACCCATCGTCCCGCTGTTCGTGCTCGGGTTCGTTGGGTTGGCCGCCCTGCGCACCACCGGCTGGCTCTCCCCCGCCGTCCTCGACGCCGCCGCGGTGCTGCAGGACATCGTGCTGGGGATGGCGCTGTTCGGCCTCGGCTCGGCGGTGCGGGTGGGCCAGTTGCTGCACACCGGCGCGCGCGCCCTGCTGGCCGCGCTGGCGTCGTGGCTGCTGATTGCCGCGCTGGGGCTGGGGGCCGCGTTCCTCATGATTAGATAGCTGGGTGTCGAACCAGAACCTGCGCCGCGATGAAGCCGCAACCCGCTCAGCCCTGATCACCACCCACAGCTACGACGTCTCGCTGGACGTCCGGCAGGCAGCGGATCCGGACGTCGCCGGCTACCCGAGCCGCAGCGTCATCAACTTCTCCGCCAGTGAACCCGGCGCCTCGACGTTCCTGGACTTCATCAGCAGCGAGGTGCACAGCGTCTTCCTCAACGGCAAGGGGCTCCCCGTCGCCGACGTCGTGGACGGCTCCCGGATCCGGCTCGACAACCTCCAGGCCGAAAACCAGGTCACCGTCACCGGCACCGCGCTCTACAGCACCTCCGGGGAAGGCATGCATCGCTTCGTCGACCCGGCCGACGGCCAGTGCTACCTCTACACACAGTACGAACCCGCCGACGCCCGCCGGGTGTTCGCCAACTTCGAACAGCCCGACCTCAAGGCGGAATTCACCTTCCACGTCATGGCGCCGTCGGTTTGGCAGGTGGCCTCCAACGGCATCGAGACCCAGCGCACGCTCCTCACCAGCGACCCGGACACGAGCCGCTGGGACTTCGCCCCCACGAAGGCGATGTCCACCTACATCACAACTGTGCTGGCCGGCCCGTACTTCAAAGCCGAGGACTCCTGGACAAGGACGCTCGACGACGGCACCCGCCTGGATGTCCCGCTCGCCCTCTACTGCCGCGCCTCGATGGCACCGTCGTTCGACCACGAGGCACTGTTCACCCTCACCCGGAATGGACTGGAGTTCTTCAACGGGCTCTTCGACTTCCCGTACCCGTGGGGGAAGTACGACCAGGCGTTTGTGCCCGAGTACAACCTCGGCGCCATGGAGAACCCCGGGCTGGTGACCTTCACGGAAAGTTACGTCTTCACCTCGCGGGCCGCCGATTCGCAGTACCAGGCCCGCGCCAACACCCTGCTGCACGAGATGGCGCATATGTGGTTCGGGGACCTCGTCACGATGCAGTGGTGGGACGATCTGTGGCTCAAGGAATCCTTCGCGGACTACATGGGCACCCTCGGCGTGGACCGCACCACGGACTGGGCCACGGCCTGGGTGAACTTCGCCAACAACCGCAAGGCCTGGGCCTACGTGCAGGACCAGCTGCCGACCACCCACCCGATCGTCGCGGACATCCCCGACCTCGAGGCCGCCAAGCAGAACTTTGACGGCATTACCTACGCCAAGGGCGCCTCGGTGCTCAAGCAGCTCGTCGCGTACGTGGGCTTCGAGGCCTTTATCGCCGGCTCACGCCAGTACTTCAAGGACCACGCCTACGGCAACACCACCCTGGCCGACCTGCTGGCCGCGCTCAGCGCCGCCTCCGGCCGGGACCTCGCGGACTGGGCCCGCCAGTGGCTGCAGACCTCCGGCATTTCCACTCTCACCAGCGAGATCGAGGAGCACGACGGCGTCCTCGGCACCGTGACGATCCGCCAGGACGCCGAGGACCCGACGACGGGCCGGCAGGAGCNNCGCGCCCGCACCGGCTGCGGATCGGCCTGTACGGGATGGACGATGCCGGCGCCCTGGTCCGCACCGACAGCGTCGAGACCGACGTCAGCGGCGCCCGGACCGAGGTGACGGCCCTGTCCGGCAAGGCCAGGCCGGCCCTGCTGCTGGTCAACGACGAGGACCTCAGCTATGCCAAGGTCCGGCTGGATCCGCGCTCCGAGGCCACCGTGCGGACCTCCCTCGGCGCGCTCAGCGATCCGATGGCCCGCGCCCTGTGCTGGACCGCGCTCTGGGATTCGGCCCGCGACGCCGTCACCCAGGCAGCCCTCTACGTGGACGCCGTCAAGCGCTTCGGGCCCGCAGAGACCGGGATCGGCGTGCTGCTGAATGTCCTGGGCAACGCCGCAACCGCGATCGAACGCTACGTCCCC
>NZ_AUPJ01000288.1:0-316 GCF_000427315.1 Arthrobacter sp. TB 26 | reverse complement strand
GGCCGGCCGCGCCGCTGTCCGCCGCGGTTTCCTTTCCCTCGCCGCGGACGAGCTCCAGCGGGCCGTGCCGGGCTCCGACCAGCAGCTGGCCTGGGCCCGCACGGTCGCCGCGGCCAGCCGCTTCGACAACAGCCGGCTGGACCTGCTCCGCGGCATCCTCGACGGCAGCACGGTCCTTGACGGCCTGTCCGTGGATGCGGAGCTCCGCTGGAACTTCTGGCACGCTCTGGCCGCCAACGGCGAGGCCACTGTTGCCCAGCTCGACGGGGAGCTGGCCCGGGACAACACGGCTGCCGGAAAATCCGGGCACGCCACC
>NZ_AUPJ01000287.1 GCF_000427315.1 Arthrobacter sp. TB 26 | reverse complement strand
CCAAGACCGCCGCGGCGGCGCGTTCCGGTGCTGCTGCCAAGACGTCCCAGGCGCACACGCCGGCGCCCCAAGCTCCGGACACCGCCAACGACCCCTGGGCCCGTGCCGTCGAGCAGGCCCCCGGCATCTGGACGATTGGCACGGACTCCAACGTCGGAAGCTACTCGCCCGAAGAATCCAGCGCTCCCGCCCCCACACCGGAGCCCGAACCCCCGCATTACGAACCTGCCGTGGCCCAGGTCCCGCAGTACGCCGCGGCAGTATCGGCTTCCGCCACGTATGAGCCTGTCGCTTCCTCGTCGAACGGTTGGGGAGACTCATCGGAATTGGTGCCGGCCGGCGCCTCGGCCGCTCCAGTCTCCGTAAGCGCTGCGACGGTTGCTCCGACCGCCGGACCAGCAGCCGCACCGGCCGCGGCTCCCCAGTCCACCGGCCGGCAAAGCCTGTATCAGCGCCTGTCCAACAGCCCCGAGGCCGAGGCTGGACGCGCCAAAGCCCCGGCCCGTGCTGCGTCCGCCACCACCACCTATGTCCAGGACATCCCCAGCGCGGACGACGAAACAATCGAGGAATCAGGCGTCTTCGGACGGGCCGCCGTCGAACGAATCCTGGGCGGAAAACTCGTGGAAGAGCGGTCACTGGACGGAAGCCCGCTGCCGCCGCGCTTCTAGCCGCCCCGCCGGGCCCTCCGCCCGTCACCACCCCAAACGAACGAGGACAAAGTGTACGAAGGTGCAGTTCAAGAGCTGATTGACGAGCTCGGACGCCTTCCCGGCGTCGGGCCCAAGTCCGCCCAGCGGCTCGCCTTCCACATTCTCGAGGCCGACCCGCAGGATATGAAACGGCTCGCGGATGCCATCATCACGGTCAAGGAACGGGTGAAATTCTGCACGGTCTGCGGCAACGTGACGGAGCAGGAACTTTGCAATATCTGCAGGGACCCGCGCCGGGACCCCTCGATCATCTGTGTCGTCGAAGAATCCAAGGACGTCCTCGCCGTCGAACGCACCCGCTCGTTCCGCGGCCGGTATCACGTGCTGGGCGGGGCCATCAATCCCATTGCGGGCATCGGCCCCGAGCAGCTCCGGATCCGTGAACTCCTCACCCGGCTCAACGACGGCGCCATCCAGGAAATCATCATCGCCACCGACCCCAATCTGGAGGGCGAGGCCACGGCCACCTACTTGGCGCGGATGCTCAAGTCGATTGGCATCGCCGTCACCCGTCTTGCATCGGGCCTGCCTGTGGGAGGCGACCTCGAATACGCCGACGAGGTCACGCTGGGCCGCGCGTTCGAGGGCCGCCGCAACGCCCTGAGCTGATCGGAGTCCAGCCCCTGTCCCGACCGGTCCCGATCCGCACCGAACGCCTGGTGCTGCGTCCGCTGGAAATCGACGACGCGGCGGCGGTCCTCCGGTTCCGCGGCGATCCAGCGGCCACGCAGTATCTGTCCCACGAAGCGCTGAGTCCCGAGGAGAACGTCGCCAGAATCCTTCGGCTGGTCGATGCCGCTGAATCGTCTGGCGTGGATTGGTTTAACTTCGGTTGGGCCATAGAGCTCCGCGAGACGGGTGAAGTCATTGGTGACGGCCGGACATGGAACTCGGCAGAGCCGCCGGCGCCAGGCAAGATACCCGCCGACTGCGGGAGCCTCGGACATATCCTCCATCCCGGCCACCACCGTCGTGGCCTGGGCCGCGAGGCAGCGGGTGCACTGGTCAGCTGGCTTTTCGAGGAACGCGGAGCACAAACGGTGTTCGCCGGCGTCTATGAAGCTAATCTCCCCTCCAGGCGCCTCTTGGCGGGCCTGGGCTTTCGGCAGGACCGCCATTTCACGTCCGCGCAGGACACAACAGGCAAGAATGTTCCCTCCTGGCGCTACAGACTGGACCGGAATCCCTATCCGATTCAACCCCGGGCCGCCACCGAACAGGTCGCTCCACCGGACTGATTCAACCCCGCATTGGACATGCCCAGCCCCCGGGCCCACGGATGGACATAGTGCCAATATGCCCATCCGCGAGCCCCAGCGGAGGGCATGTCCCAGATAGCAGGTGGACATGTCCCGTCGCAGTCCCCTCCGGAGGGCATGTCCCGTGGAGCGGGAGCGCAGGTGTCTGGCATTCGGTCACAATTCAGCAACCGAGGGGCCGCGGCGATAAACTGGGATGAGAAGTTACGCCGTCGCGCCGTTTGGTTGCCTGGCCCAGAACCCCGATGATCCAGTGAGGGTGCGCGCATGAGTTTGCCCACTACCGAAGTCCAGCCCGGCCCGCAGCCGCAGGAGCTGCCCGTCTCTGCTGCCACCACGAAGCACCTTGTGGTGAAGAAGTTCGGCGGTTCCTCCGTGGCGGATGCCGAGGGCATTAAGCGCGTGGCCCGGCGGATCGTGGATGCCCAGAACGCCGGCGACGAAGTAGTGGTGGTCGTGTCCGCCATGGGCGACACCACCGATGAACTCCTCGACCTCGCCGCGCAGGTCACCGACTCGGCCCCGGCCCGGGAAATGGACATGCTCCTCTCCGCCGGGGAACGCATCTCGATGGCCCTGCTCGCCATGGCCATCAACAAGTTCGGCGCTTCGGCCCAGTCATTCACCGGCTCCCAGGCCGGAATGATCACTGACGGCATCCACGGCAAGGCCCGGATCATCGACGTCGACCCGCACCGCATCCGCACCGCTCTGGACAAGGGGCACATCGCGATCGTGGCTGGGTTCCAGGGCATGAGCCGCACCACGAACGAGGTCACCACGCTGGGCCGCGGCGGCTCTGACACGACGGCGGTGGCGCTGGCCGCCGCCCTCGATGCGGACGTTTGCGAGATCTTCACCGACGTCGACGGGATCTACACCGCCGATCCACGCGTCGTGACCTCCGCCCGCAAGATCGACCGTATCTCCAGCGAGGAAATGCTCGAACTGGCGGCGTCCGGCGCCAAGATCCTGCACCTGCGCTGCGTCGAATACGCGCGCCGTTTCGGAGTGCCATTGCATGTCCGGTCCTCATTCAGCCAGAACGAAGGTACCTGGGTCCTGCCCAGCGCCGACGACAAGATCACAACCCAAGAGGGAGTTGCCTTGGAGCAGCCAATCATCTCCGGTGTTGCACACGACCGTTCGGAAGCCAAGGTCACGGTCGTCGGGGTTCCCGATATCCCCGGCAAGGCTGCTGCGATCTTTCAGGTCATCGCCGATGCGCACTCGAACATCGACATGATCGTCCAGAACGTTTCCACCCACGGCACGGGCCGGACCGACATTTCCTTCACGCTGCCGATCGTCGAGGGCGCCGACGCACTGGCCGCCCTGCACGCCGCGCAGGACCGGATCGGCTTCGAAAGCATCGAGTACAACGAGAAGATCGGCAAGCTGTCGCTGATCGGCGCCGGCATGCGCTCGCACCCGGGAGTCTCGGCGCGGTTCTTCGCGGCGCTCTCGGAGGCCGGAATCAACATCAACATGATCTCCACCTCGGAGATCCGGATTTCCGTCGTCACCCACGCCGACCTGCTCGACGATGCCGTGCGCGCCATCCACAAGGCCTTCGACCTGGACAGCGAGGACGAGGCAACAGTGTACGGCGGCACCGGCCGCTGACCTGCACGCCAAGGATCAGCGCCAGGAGTTAACTGGCGAAGGGAGCGGCATCAGCCGCTCCCTTTTCCCTGCCGGGCAGGCGAGGCTCAGACTTCCTCTTTGGGGAGGTCTTCTTTCCGGACAGCGTAGTGATGTCCGTGCGCATCGGTCTCCACTTCGAAACCGGCGAGGTCCATTTCGGAGGCCTGCTCGAAGTCGTCGTTTTTGTGCACGACCGGCGCGGAGTTATCCCCCCGCGAGGCAGGGCCGAAAAGGAAGCGTGCCCATGACGACGGGTGCAGATGCTGCCTGAGCGCCATCTTCCTCAGTGCAAGTGCCACAATTCCCACCCCCTCTCCAGCATCCGGGGCCGCGCGAAACCGCTGCGGCCAAGTAGCTGGTGCCAGTGCCCTCATTTTACGCCCGACGCCGGGAAAAGGCATGGCCGCGGCCGCCCGGAAATAGCCCGATACGGTGCCGGAAACCAATCCCGGCGGCTGCCTAACGCAGCGACTTGTCCTCGGGGTTGCGGGGCACGACGTAGGTGCTGCCGTCCGGGCGGTGGAGGGTCTCCCACTGCTGGGTTTCGGCTTCCCGCTGGGCCAGCAACTGCCGGTTCTGCTCGGTCATCTCGTGCCCGAGGGCGCTGCGGTTGGCCGGGCCAAAAATCATCCGGAGTTTGCCCGTTGCACGCATGAACCTCTGCGAGCCGTTTTCGGCGTTTTTGTTGGCCATCACAATCCACTCCTAAGAACGAGACGATTACCTCAGTGTACGCTAATGATTAGCGCACTAACTATCTACGGGAGGACCCACGTGACGGATGTGACCGAAGGAACTCAGGACGACCTCCTGCTTGAGCACCAGTTGTGCTTCGCGCTCACGGTTGCGTCCCGCAGTGTCGTCGGCGCGTACAAGCCGGTACTGGACAAGCTTGGACTGACCCACCCCCAGTACCTTGTGATGCTGTGCCTCTGGGAATCCAGCCCCCGCTCTGTGCGCGACATCAGCGGGGCCCTCGCCCAGGAACCGGCAACAATCTCGCCCCTGCTGCGCCGCTTGGAGGCGGCCGGGTTCATCACGCGCCAGCGTGTGCCGGGCGACGAACGGACCCTTGCCGTGGGCCTGACGCCGGTGGGCGCCGCACTCCGGGAGCAGGCCACTGCCGTGCCAGGGACCATGATGGAGCGGCTGGGCCTGACCCGTGAGGAGGTCACCGAACTGCACGCCTCCATGGTGGGCCTGATTGCGGCCACGAAGGACCCCTCCGGCGGCCCGCCCCGGCGGTAGACTGGGCAAAACACAGGAGGACTGCTGATGCGCAAGCAACTGAGCCACGCGGCGCTCGTTCTGATGGCGGTGGCCGCCCTGGCCGCCTGCTCGCCAGGGGCCACGCCGTCGCCGTCGACCACCACCCCCGGTCCGACGGGCGGGACAACGGCTTCCCCGACGGGGACCCCCTCGCCGGATACCGAAACAAAGACCCCGGCACCCCCGCCATCCGCCGCGCCGGTCACCTCAGGTCCCGGCCAGGGCAACGCCGAACTCGCCATTATGGTCAAACCCTCTGCGACCGGCACACCAGCGAACTTCACGCTGGTCTGCGTGGACGGCGTCCCGGCCGCCGAGAGCCAGCATCCCGACGCCGCCGCGGCCTGCAGCGCGCTGAAGGGCAACGCGGCGATCCTCAGCCCCGCCCCCCGGCCCACGGACCAGGCCTGCACCATGCAGTACGGCGGCCCGCAGGAGGCCACCGTCACGGGAGTGGTGGACGGCCGGCCGGTAGAAGCGAATTTCACCCTGCGCGACGGCTGCGAGATCGCCCTCTGGAATGCCGCCAAGGACGTCCTTGGCTCCGCCGGTGGAGTCTAAGCTGCACGCACTCCCGCAGGATGATTGGCTGCGCCGCCAGGCCGGCCATCAGGCGCGCGTCCGGCAATACGCGGATCCGTATCTGGCCCGGCGGTCCGCGGGCAGGAAGCACCCCGTCGAGGACTTCCTCTTCACCTACTACACCCAGAAGCCCGGGCAGCTGCTGCGCTGGCACCCGGGCGCCGGCGTCGTGCTCACCGGTCCTGCCGCGACTGAGCGCGCCGGCTGGAAGTACTACCGCGCGCCCGACGACGGCGAACTCGCCGCCGCCGGGCTGGCGGCGGGAACGACGGCCGTTGCGGTCGACGTCGAGGCGTTTGTCCGGGACCGGCGGGACGCCCTTCAGTTCGCCGGGATCATCCTGTCCGGGACGGCGGCGCGGCCCGCGCAGTTCGGCTGCTTCGGGCTGCACGAATGGGCCATGGTCTACCGGCAGGACAAATTCGAACTCCGGCACGAGTACCTCCAGCTGCGCCTCGGCCCGGAACGGACCGACGAGGTGGTGGAGGGGAACCGGATCCGCTGCTCGCACTTCGATGCCTTCCGGTTTTACACGCCGGATGCCGTGCCGCTGAACAGTCTCATCCCGAGCCGGGAGAACCAGCGGACCCTGGAACAGCCCGGGTGCCTGCACGCCAACATGGACCTGTACAAGTGGGCCTACAAACTTGCACCGCTGCTGCCCAGCGAGCTGGTCATGGACTGTTTCGAGCTCTCCTGGCGGATCAGGGCCATGGATATGCAGGCGTCCCCCTATGACTTGGAAGAGTGGGGCTATCCCGCCATCCTGATCGAAACGCCCGAGGGCAAAGCCGCGTACGTTGAATACCAGCGGGCTTTTTCCGCCGAATCACAGGAACTGCGGCGGCGGCTGCTGCGGGAGCTCAGTCCCCTGCTCCAGTCGTTGGGTTCCGGCCCCGCCCCAGAACCCACGGAAGGACAGCAATGACCGCCACGCACGAGCCTCACAGCCGCCACGAGATCGATCTCACCGTCCGCCTGACAGAGGCCCCGGGCGCCCCGGAATACGTGTTCCGGCTGGCGGCAAGCGGCGTCTCGCCCGCCGAGGGGTGCACCCTGCCGGATTCCGCCGCAGCTCTCGCGGCGGTCACGCAGCACGGGGAGGATATTTTCTTCCCCAAGCCTGGTCCGCCGAAGATGTGCACCCAGCAGTACGGCGGTCCGCAGGTCGCCATCGTGACCGGCTGGTTCCTTGGCCGGGAAGTCCACAGTACGTTCAGCCGCACCGACGGCTGCGAGATCGCCCGCTGGCGTGCCATGGCGCCACTGCTGGGCGGGGTTGCAGGGTCCACCGGGGCAATCTGAGCGGAACCCTCAGGCGCCACCGATCAACAAGCAAAGGCAATGGCCGGCGGNGGTGGAAACCGCCGGCCATTGCCTTTGCTGTCAGGTTGAGCTGCGCCTAGATGGCGTTGTTGGGACGCTCAAGCTCCTGGTTCTGGAACTTGGACTGCGCGGTTGCGTCTTCCGACGTCGGCGCCACCGAGGCGACGCCTGCGGCGTTCACGACGACGCTGACGAATGTCGGCTCGCTGGCACCGGCAAAGGTGATCCGTCCGATGTAGGAGCCGGGCTTAAGGCCGGTCCAGTTCAGCGTGATCTTGCCCGTTTCACCGTTCGGCAGCACCAGCGGGTTCGGCGTGATGGTCGCATTCTTCTCGTTGGCACCGAGAATCGCGGCATCAACGCTTGCCTTCGTGGCCTTGCCGCCCGGGCTGGAGTACAGGTTCGCGTAGATCGTGTACGAGCCGGTGGCCGGATTCGCAATGGACAGCGTCTCGCTGGACGACGACGTCGCCACCTCTTCGACGCCGCGGGGCGTGACGACCCACATGTCGAAGTCCGAGCCCGGGTCAGAGGAGATGACCGAGAACTTGGCCAGCGGAGCACCGGCCGGGACGTTCACAGTCTTCACGAAGGTCGAGGCGTCGGCGCGGCCCGCGAACGGCCCGGGGACCAGCTCCACGGCAGAGGAATCCGCCTTGGACAGGCCGTCCAGGGTCATGTTGATCGGGTTGTTGGTGCCGGAGACAACGCTGATGTCGCCCGAGCCGGTGCCGGAGTCGGTGCTCAGGAAGACGTCCTTCGCGGCGACAACGGACTGTGGCCGGACGGCGATCGGCGAGGTGACGGTCTTGCCTGCACCCTCCCAGCTCAGTGAACCCATGGCGAACTTGCCCAGGGCAGCGCTCTTGTTCTCAAAGCTGACCTTGAAGGTCTTCTTCTCGCCGGCGGCCTTGAAGTTCAGGGCCGCCGGAGCCACATTGACCTTGATTCCGGGCACATCGGCTTTGACCTTGTAGACGCCCGGGGTCAGGGCGGTCACGGTCCGGGTCACGGTGATCTTGCCGGTGAGGTTGCCCAGCGAGAAGGACGCGACGTTCATGTCCCGCGGCAGGGTGCTGGACGGCAGACCGAGGTTGATCCCCGTGCCCTGGATGAATTTCCAGTAGTCCTCTTCGTTGGCGTCGTAGACCAGACCCGGATCGACCATGCGAGCGGGGTCCACCTGGCCCGCGCCGGTGGCGTGGACGTCGGTGTTCTTGGAGCCGTCGGCGTTCACGACATTGCCTGCCGTGGTCATCATGGCGGACTTGACCGCTGCCGGGGACCAGCTCGGGTTCTTGCCCAGGAGCAGCGCGCCGAAACCGGCAACGTGCGGTGCCGCCATGGAGGTGCCGGACATAAAGCCGAACTTTGCACCGTCGGCGCCAATCGGCGACACACCGGCCAGGACAGCAACACCCGGCGCGGCGACGTCGGGCTTCAGCAGGTCCGAATCCGTGGCCAGCAGCGGCCCGCGGGAGGAGAAGCCGGCAATCTGCGGCTGCGCTTCCAGCGGCAGTCCGGTGGTGTCCTTGTTGACCAGGGAAACCTTGATGTCCGGGGTGGCCGCCACCTTGGCCTTGATGGCCTCAGTGGCCGGCGGGTTCACGTGGACGGTCGGGACAGCGTGCTGGTCCGCGTCCAGCGAGGAATTGCTCAGATTCACCAGGATCATGCCGACGCCGCCGGCACGGGAAACCTCGGCGCTCTTGGCGACGCGGTCGACAACGCCACGGTCGCAGACGACGACCTTGCCGGCGACCTTCGCCGGGTCCAGGGTGCCGGACCCGCACAGTGCGGGGGACGACGGCGGGGTCGCCGCGGCCGCGTTGGCAGCCAGCACGACGCCGGCGTCCTTGACTTCCTTGTTCATGATGCTGGCGCCGCGGAACTTCGCGCCGTCGGCGAATTCAACAGTGCCCTGGAGCTCCTGGGAGAAGCTGCTGGCCGCAACCGTGGTGACCCAGGGGCCGCCGTGGTTGACGGTGCTGGCCGTCGGACCGGAGTTTCCGGCCGACGCGGCGACGAATATGCCGGCGGAAGCAGCATTCAGGAAAGCAATCGAGACCGGGTCGATCACGGACGTCGCAGAACCGGAAATGGAGTAGTTCAGCACGTCCACCCCGTCTTTGACGGCCCGGTCGACGGCGGCAACGGACGAGGAGCTGTAGCAGCCGCCCGTGTTGGGGTCGGTGTCTTCCCAGCAGACCTTGTAGACGGAGAGCTTGGCAGCGGGCGCGATGCCGCTGGTCAGGCCGAAGCTGCGCCCGTCAACGAAGGTCTCGACGTTGGCGTTGCCGGCCGAAGTGCTGGCCGTGTGGGTGCCGTGGCTGGCGACATCGACCGGGGACAGCAGTTCCTCCGGTGCGCGGTCGCCCGGGGATACGTACTTCAGGAAGTCCTCGGCGAAGTAGTGCGCGCTCAGGACCTTGGAGTTGCAGGCAGAACCGTCGAAGTCCTGGCCCTTCTGGCACTCACCGATAAACGTGTCGCCGTCGGACTTGAGCATCGCGATCTTGCCGTCCGCCATCTTGTACGGCACGCCGACGACAGGCTGGCCGACGAGGGGCTTGACCTCTTCCCCGGCGAAGAACGCGCTGGACGGGGTGTAGCCGGTGTCGATGACCCCGACGACGACGCCCTTGCCGGCGCCGTCCTGGCCGCCGAACTTGGTGTTCCAGGTTCCGTTGGCTCCGCTGAGCTTCAGGAAGTCGGTGCTGGAGTAGTCCGGAGCGTTTTCCGTGTCAGGGGCAACCGTCAGCACACTGGGGTCCTTGGCCAGCTTGATGGCCTGATCCGCGGTGAGGCTGGCGCTGAATCCGTTGAGTGCGGCGGTGAACTGCCGGTTGATCTGGACGTTCTGCTTGCCTGCTACCTCGGCCTGCTTCTTTTCGAGGTGTGCCTCGTACTGCTGCACCTCGGACCTCTTGGTGTCCAGCTTCTTGCCCGATTCCGGCTTGGTTGCCGCCAGACCGGGCGTGCCGCCGTCGTACGTGGCTGCCGGCTTCTCGGTCAGGACAACGATGTAGCGGCCGTCCTTGTAGCTGGTCGGATCCAGATTCTTCTGCGCCACTCCCGCGACGGTGGGCCCCTGCACTGGCGCCGCGGTGGCGGGTTGGATCGCGACTGTTGACAAGAGAACCGGCAAGCCCAGGGTCAGTGCCACGGCCCTCCGGAGTCCCCCGCTTCGAAGGAAGCTCTTTCCTGGTGATTTCACGTGTGGTTGAACCTTTCAGAAGGAACGGTCCCAGCACTGCTGCCGGGTCAGAGGACTGGCAGGACAGAAAGAGCTGAGACTCTCACGGCCCGGACGGATACCAGCCGATTCATACAGTACAGACTGAGAGCCAGATATGACATAGAGCACAATGAGGAAATCAAAATTTGTCACACCCTTCGACAACGCCCATGGGACTGCGCGCGCAGGCGGCCGCGAGGGCTCTGCAGGCACACCCCGAATGTGAAGGGCGGCCCACCCCGGGGCCTGCTGCCGTCAGACGTCCGGCGGGGACGTGCTACTGGCGGGGCGTCCTGACAACTTCGCTGATCCAGGCACGGGTCTTCTCATCGAGCGGCCCGGCGACGTTGCTTTCCCTGGCTTTGCGGTCGGCTTTGATCTTCTGCAGGACCATCCGGCCCAGGCCCGCGAAAACAGCGGCAGCAACGACGGGCAGGACCACGGATTTCGATTTCTCAGACATGCGCACATCCTACTGACGGCGCACCGGAGCCGCCATAGCCCGGCCCGGGCCACCCCGGGCCGCACGGCCTGTCACCGGGGGTCTTCGCGGCGCTCTTGCACGGCGG
>NZ_AUPJ01000286.1 GCF_000427315.1 Arthrobacter sp. TB 26 | reverse complement strand
CCCGGCCCGAATGCGGCCGGACGCGCCGCGGCCGGTAGAATGGGGATGCAAGCTCGCGGAGCGCCCTTTTCACGCTGTCCTCACCACACAGCGGATCGGCGTGAGACGGCACCACTCCGCTGCGCCCTTACCCAATGCTCACGCACAGGAGTTGCCGGATGCCCCGGATCGTTGTCGACGTCATGCCCAAGCCCGAGATTCTCGACCCGCAGGGGAAGGCCATCGTGGGTGCACTCCCCCGTTTGGGCTTCACCGCCTTTAGCTCTGTACGCCAGGGCAAGCGCTTTGAACTGACGGTGGATGGCGAGGTGACCGAGGAGATCCTGGCCCAGGCCCGGAACGCCGCCGAGACGCTGCTGTCCAACCCGGTCATCGAGGACGTCGTCAACGTCGAGGTCGTCGAGGCCTGAGATGACTGAACTCCCCCTGATCGGCGAAGCAATCGCCGTCGCCGCAGAGCCCAGGCTCGCAGGTGCGAAGATCGGCGTCGTTACGTTCCCCGGAACCCTGGACGACCGCGACGCCGTCCGCGCGGTCCGTCTGGCAGGCGCCACCCCGGTGGCGCTCTGGCACGCCGACACCACCCTGGGTGACATCGACGCCGTCGTCATCCCCGGCGGTTTCTCCTACGGCGATTACCTCCGTGCCGGGGCCATCGCCCGTTTCGCGCCGCTGATGGCCAAGATCATCGATGCCGCCAACTCGGACGCCAAACTGCCGGTCCTGGGCATCTGCAACGGCTTCCAGATCCTCACCGAATCGCACCTGCTGCCCGGCTCAATGATCAAGAACGACCACCTGAAGTTCATGTGCCGTGACCAGGTCCTGCGGGTGGAGAACACCACCACTGACTGGACCCGGGACTACACCGCCGGCCAGGAAATCACGGTGCCGCTGAAGAACCAGGACGGGCAGTACATCGCGGACGAGAAGACCCTCGACGCCCTGGAATCGGAAGGCCGCGTGGTGTTCCGCTATGTCGGCTGGAACCCGAACGGCTCCCNCCCGCCGTGACATCGCTGGCATTTCCAACGCCGCCGGCAACGTGGTGGGCCTTATGCCGCACCCGGAACACGCCGTGGAGACCGGCTTCGGTCCCGAGAACGGCTCCGGCACCGAGGGCTTGGGCTTCTTCACCTCAGTACTGAACAAGATCGTGGGAGACAACAAATGACGGAGACGTCGACAGGCCGGACGGCAGGCACCGCCACCGAGACCAAGAAGTTCAACATCGACACCGTCGAGAACGCGGCCAAGTCTCCGGACGTGGAACTCCCCTGGGCCGAGCTGGGCCTGAAGCAGAACGAGTTCGACGAGGTGGTCAAGGTCCTGGGCCGCCGCCCGACCGGCGCCGAGCTCGCCATGTACTCCGTGATGTGGAGCGAGCACTGCTCCTACAAGTCCTCCAAGAACCACCTGCGCCAGTTCGGCGAAAAGGTCACGGATGAGATGAAGAAGGACATGCTGGTGGGCATCGGCGAAAACGCCGGTGTCACCAACCTGGGCGACGGCTGGGCCGTGACGTTCAAGATCGAGTCCCACAACTCGCCGTCGTTCGTGGAGCCCTACCAGGGTGCCGCGACCGGCATCGGCGGCATCGTCCGCGACATCATCTCCATGGGCGCCCGTCCGGTCGCCGTGATGGATCCGCTGCGCTTCGGCGCCATTGACCACCCGGACACGGCCCGCGTCATGCACGGCGCCGTCGCCGGCATCGGCGGCTACGGCAACTCCCTGGGCCTGCCGAACATCGGCGGCGAAATGGTCTTCGACTCCGTGTACCAGGGCAACCCGCTGGTCAACGCCCTGGCCGTCGGCGTCATGCGCCACGAGGACATCCGGCTCGCCAACGCCTCCGGCAAGGGCAACAAGGTGGTCCTCTTCGGTGCCCGCACCGGCGGCGACGGAATCGGCGGCGCCTCCGTGCTGGCCTCGGAGTCCTTCGACGACACCAAGCCTTCCAAGCGCCCCGCCGTCCAGGTGGGCGACCCCTTCGCCGAGAAGGTCCTGATCGAGTGCTGCCTCGAGCTGTTCAAGGGCTCCCTGGTTGAGGGCATCCAGGACCTCGGCGCCGCAGGCATTTCCTGCGCCACTTCCGAGCTCGCCTCCAACGGCGACGGCGGCATGGAAGTCGAACTGACCTCCGTCCTGCTCCGCGACCCCACCCTGACGCCGGGCGAAATCCTCATGTCCGAGTCGCAGGAACGCATGATGGCCGTGGTCACCCCGGAAAACATCGCCGCGTTCGAGGCGGTCATGGACAAGTGGGCCGTGGAGTACTCCTGGCTGGGCGAGGTCACCGACACCGGCCGCCTCATCATCACGTGGGAAGGCGTGGTCATTGTCGACGTCGACCCGCGCACCGTGGCCCACGACGGTCCGGTCTACGACCGCCCGTACGCCCNNNGCAGGACGCCGTGCAGGCCGACGCCTTCACCGGGTCCGTGCAGGATGCCGGCCGCCCGTCCTCCCCCGCGGAACTCGCCGCAGCCATCACCGAACTCGTTGCCTCACCGAACATGTGCAGCAAGTCCTGGATCACCAACCAGTACGACCGCTACGTCGGCGGCAACACCGCCATGGCATTCCCGGACGACGCCGGCGTGGTCCGGGTGGACGAGGAAACCGGCCTGGGCGTGGCCCTGGCCACTGACGCCAACGGCCGCTACACCTACCTCGATCCCTACCACGGCGCACAGCTGGCGCTGGCCGAGGCCTACCGCAACGTCGCCGCCTCCGGCGCCGTGCCGATGGCCGTCAGCGACTGCCTGAACTTCGGCTCCCCCGAGGACCCCGATGTCATGTGGCAGCTGGCCGAAGCCATCCGCGGCCTGTCCGACGCCTGCATGGTCCTGGGCATCCCGGTCACCGGCGGCAACGTCTCGCTGTACAACCAGACCGGCACCACCCCCATCCACCCCTCCCCCGTGGTGGCCGTGCTCGGCAAGTTCGACGACGTTGCGCGCCGCACGCCGTCGGGCTGGAAGGAAGACGGCCAGGCCATCTACCTGCTCGGCACGACGGCGGCGGAACTGGACGGTTCGGAATGGTCCAACATGCGCGGTCACCTCGGCGGCCTGCCGCCCAAGGTTGACCTCGCGGCCGAACGCGCCCTGGGTGAAATCCTGATCAACGCCTCCCGCGACGGCATGGTGGACTCCGCGCACGACCTCTCCGAAGGCGGCCTCGCGGCGGCCCTTGTCGAGTCCTCGCTGCGCTACGGCGTCGGTGCCCGGATCGCCCTCCAGGACGTCCTGGACCGCGACGGCGTGGACCTGTTCACGGCCCTGTTCTCCGAGACCCAGGGCCGCGCCATCGTGGCCGTGCCCCGTTCGGAGGAGATCCGGTTCAAGGACATGTGCACTGCCCGCGGCTTTGCGCACGTCCGGATCGGCGTTGTGGACGCCGAGGGCGGCACGCTGGAGATCAACGGCGTCGACACCATGAACCTTGAGGCGCTCCGCGAAGCCCACGAGGCGACCCTGCCGAAGTACTTCGGCTAGTCCCCACCCACCCCNCCCCGCGCTGGCGCGCCCCCCATCGACTGCTCCGTAACGGCCCTTTTGAACCCTCAAAACGGCAGTTACGGAGCAGTCGTTTTGGTTTACCGGCCCGGACGCCAGCCGGCCTGGACCAGCGCGGCCCGGACCTTGGCCACGGCAGCCTTGGCGTCGTTGTGCATGTGCCGCTTGGAGATCCGGACCTCGGTCCAGCCGAGGGCTGCGTACCGTTCGGAACGGGCAATGTCCCGGACGATCTGCCCCTCGTCTCCATGGTGCTCACCCTCGTATTCGATGCCGATCCTGTATTTCCGATAAGACAAGTCGGGTTCGTGGTGCCGGGTTCCGTCATCGTCGATGATCGGCACGTTCAGTTCTGGTTCCGGCAGGCCGGCGCGGACAATGGCGAGCCTGAGCAGGGATTCCTGCGGCGAATCTGAGCCCACTCGAATGAGTTTGATGGCCTCCCTCGCCTTGCGGAGACCACGCTTTCCTTTGTGGCGGTCGATCATCCGCTGCAAATCAGCGAGGCTGCAGAACGGCATGTCCCTCCCCTCGAGCTCAAGCCGGGGCACCCGGACGCAGCTGTCGCCGGCCACTACAAGTTCGTCCACGGTCAGCATTTCGGCCAGATCCAGCCAGGTCCGCTCCGGGGTGGTGAGGGGAATCCCGTCCAGGAGCGTGATTTCATCGTCGTAGAGCTTCATCCGATGAACGATGACATGTGGCCGGTTGAGATGGGCTGCGCCCTCGGGCCTGATCACGTGGTACATCTGCGGTCCCTCCTTCTGCCGCCGCGCCGGAAGCGAACCAAGCTCCGCCGCGGTGAGGTGCGACGCGGCGCATCGCTCATTGACCTCAATGAAAGGCCGCACTCTCACGCTCAGAGGACGCTCCGGCGCCGGGTCCAGGGAACGAATCCCCCGTCCCAGCGCTTCGAGGGAGCGGTGGCGGAGCCGCTTGCGCGACACGCCGGCCTCCGCGGCCTCGACAACGGTGAACGGGCGTCTCCGGAAATCGTCCGGCAGCGGGCGCGCGGTTTTCATGGCTACATCAGACCAAAACCGCGCCGACGCCGCAGAAGTTATCCACACCATCCATCCACTGCTCCATAGGTGCCGTTATGGAGCCCCAAAAGGGCGTTTACGGAGCAATCGATGGGGGTTAGTCGTCGCTGCGGAGTTCGCGCTGGCGGGCACTGAGCAGTTCCAGTTCGGGGCGGGCGGCCATAAAGCGGTCGACGGCGGCAAGCACCTCGATCACGTGCGCCCGGTCCGCCGCGACCAGCCCGACGCCGATGACGGCACGCCGGTATTGGTCCTGCAGTCCGGCCTCGGTCACAGAGACGTCGAAGCGGCGCTTAAGCTCGGCCAGCACGGGGCGCACGATGGAGCGCTTCTCCTTGAGGGTGTGAACGTCGCCAAGGAGCACATCGAATTCAATCCAGCCAATCCACATGCCTGAATTTTCCCATCGATTGCTCCGCAAACGCCGTTTTGGGGGCTCAAAAGGGCCGTCACGGAGCAACCGATGGGGTCAGACGGTGAGTTCGCCCATCCGGTCCCAGCCCTCGCCGTCGAGCTGGCGGCTGATGATCTGCGGCGTCTCCCGCAGGGCCTGGGGCATGTCCGCCATGGCCTGCTTGAAGTGGGCGCTGTTGACGTGGTCCCCCGCGGCGTCGTCCTTGAAGGCCTCGACCAGCACGAATTCGTGGGGATCCTCGACGCTGCGGGACCAGTCAAACCAGAGATTTCCGGGTTCCTGGCGGGTGGCCCGGGTGAAGTCCTCAACGAGGCCCAGCCAGCGGGCTGACCAGTCGGGCTTGACCTTGAATTTGACGACGATAAAGATCATGGACGTGCCTTTCGGGATGGTGGGACGGTGTTCCATTCTTGCAGGAACCTCAGCAGGCCCGGATCGCTTCCCGGGCCAGTTCCTGCTGTCGAGGGGTGCCAATGCGTTCCGCCCACTGCTCGGCGAGCTGGAACTCCACCATCGCCTCCGTGCAGCGTCCGGCGTCGTGCAGCGTCCAGCCCAAGTTGTTATGCAGGGCCACGAGCCATTGTTTGGTCCGCTCGTCATGCACGGTTGAGGCGTATTCCAACGCGCTGCGGGTCCAGGTTTGGGCGTGGGCCGAGTCGGCAATGGCGAGCATGTGCAGCGCATCCACGGCCAGGAATTCCTCGCCGAGGTGGTCCGCGAGTTCGGCGGCCTGCTCAAAGAGCGGCACGGCCATCTCCGCGTGGCCGCTGGCGTTCAGCACCCGGCCGCGTTCCAGCAGCACCCGGACGGCCACCGTGGGCTCGTCGCCGTCGATGGCGTCCAGCAGCGCGTCGGCTTCCTCGAACCGGCCCTGCAGGCCGATGGCCCGGCCCAACTGCGTGGTCAGCTCCGCGCGTTCATCGGCGTCGTAGGCCGGATCAGACGCTGCCGCGCGGAAGCGGGCTTCCGACAGTGCGGGGTTGTTGAAGTCCCATAGGTGGTCAAGGGTCTGTTGCTTCAGCATTCTGCCTGCTCTCAGTCCACTCCTGCGGCCAGTTCCTGTGCACTCCTAATGTAACGGGAAGTGATGTGGCTCCGCGCCCGCTTCGTCAGTGCGCCGCCCGCCGCGTAGAGCCAGCTGGACGGCACCCCGAAGGCCGTGATGTGGACCAGGACCCGGCCACCCGCATCGATGGAAATCTCGAACGCCTCCTCGCCCCGGACGGGATGCCCGGGGAGGGTCCCGTAGCCGAAGCCGGCGGATTGGGTGCCGTCTCCCGGCACCGGACGGCGGACCCAGACCACCTCGCACGGCGCGTTGATCCGGAACGGCCCGACGCCGAAACCGCTCACCACGCGCGCGCCCGGGACCACGACGTCGGATTCCGCGCGGACCCGCAGCCCTGCCCGTTTCTGCAGCTGCCAGGTCAGCATGCCCTGGACCACGCGGCGGTAGGTGGCCATGCCTTCGCCCACATAGGCGTGGGTGACCAGGCATTCGGCGTCCGCGGGCGGCGGGCCATGCTCCGTGGACCCGATCCCGTCATAGTTCAGCTCTCCGGCCGCGATCCGTGCGTTCACCGCCGGCCGCCGGCCAGCCGCGCCCAGCCGAGCTGTTCCTGCTGGCGCCGGCTCAGCGAAGCCACCACGAGGTCGTAGGAATCCTCGACCATGTCGCGCACCATCGAATCGGACAGGGAACCGTCCAGGCGCACGCCATTCCAGTGCTTCTTGTTCAAGTGCCACGCTCCGGTGATCTCGGGGTGCGCCGTGCGCAACTGCTCCGCCAGGGGCGGCTCGCACTTCAGGCTTACCGAGAAGTCGGCCTCCTGCATGGCGGAAAGGGCGAACATTTTGGCTTCGTGGCGGCTGCCGCCGGACACCGCAACCCGCACCTTGAAGACCGACGTCTCCGGGCCGAAAGGGAAGTCTTCGAAAGCACCGGGAAAGCCAAGGCAGATTCCCCTGAGCGCGGCAACATCCATGGGTTCAGCCTACTTTCATCCACCGACATTCCCAGCCCTGCCCCAGGAGTGGCTCAAGCGACGCCGAGGAAGTCCTCGAGCAGCACGACCTCAAGGCCTGCGGCCAGCTGGGCACCACGGAACGCGGCCAGATCGGCCGCGAACTCGGGCCGGAAGTGCATCAGCACGATGTCCCCCGGGCGCAAGGCGTTGCCATACTGGTAGTCCATGTGACCGGCACTCGATTTGGCCTCCCACGTGACGATCGCCTTAATCCCCGCTGCCGCGGCTGCCTGCCGCATGGCAGTGGAGTAGGCGCCCCCGGGCGGACGGAACAGTGTGGGGCGGCGTCCGAAATGCTGTTGGGCATAGTCCTGCATGCCGGTGATTTCCGCGAGCTGCTTCTGATATCCCATTTGACTGACCATGTTGATGTTGTGACTCACCGTATGGTTCTCCACCAGGCTCCCTTGGGCGGCGAACTGTTTGAAGAAGCCCGGATCAGCCTGGACAAAGTTTCGGGCGAGGAAGATGGACGCCGGGTAGTCATAGTCGGTCATAAGGCCCACCATTTCGGGGGTCCGCGTGATGCCGTCGTCAATGGTCAGGAACACGACCGGGTGTTTCGTTTCGATCTTGGTGAGGACGGGCGCGAGGCCGTGCTGCACCGGCGGCAGCTTGAAATCGGGGATGAAGCCGTGCCGGATGCGCTTGCGTCCCGGGCGCCGCAGGGCCGCCGGCGCGGCCGGACCGGCGTTTAGTAAACGTCCCGCGATCAGTGCCGGGGGCAGCAGCGGCCCGGGACGCGCGGCGGACGCGGTCTCTGCAGAGGCCGCCACCGTGGGTTGCGGAACGGAGCATGCCCCCAAGGCGGTCGCAAGGGAGGCGCCGAGAAGCCCCAGCGCCGCCCGGCGCCCAGGCTGGGCCCGCAACGCGGTCTGGTGCTCTTCGCACATGGTTGGTCCTGGGCTCGAAGGAGGGATGACGGCAGAAGACTAGCAGAGCGAAAAGTCCGGCTCCGACAGCCGCCCCACGCCCGTGATCTAGAGTCCGAAGCGCCGGGCGTCCTGGGCCGGGCAGGCGTTCATGATGACGTCGAGCCCCGCGGCTTTCGCCCGCGCCGCCGCGTCCTCGTCGATGACGCCCAGCTGCATCCAGACAGCTTTCGCGCCGACGGCAATCGCCTGGTCCACCACGGCCCCCACTTTCTGGGAATTCACAAAGCAGTCAACGACGTCGATCGGCTGCTTCTCGGCAGGGATGGCGGCAAGTGTGGCATAGCCGGTTTCCCCGTGCACGGGATCGGCGGG
>NZ_AUPJ01000285.1:4690-11437 GCF_000427315.1 Arthrobacter sp. TB 26 | reverse complement strand
GGCCAGCCAGCCGCCGTCGTCGGTCGTTTCCGCGCCGCACCCCGCACCGCCGGCCCCGTCCCAGGCCACTGCCACGCTCCAGCCCCAACTGGCGAAGCCGCTCTTCACCCTTGCCGGGGCGCCGCAAGGCCAGCACATCATGACCCTGCAGGTGAACCCCGAGGACCTGGGCCCCATGACCGTCAGGGCGCACATCGACGCCGCGGGAGTCCGGATCGAGCTCTTCGCCCCGGGAGACGCCGGACGCGACGCCATCCGCGCAATCCTGCCGGAACTCCGCAAGGAACTCGCCGATGCCGGCTTCGGGGCCAGCCTCGACGTCTCCGAGCACAACGGCCCGGGCAGCTCAGCACGGGACGGAACCAGCCCGGACCCGAACGGGCAAGGCGCCGGGCGGGACTCCAGCTCCGGGCCGGGCAACCGCCACGGCCCGGGCGATCCGCGCCCTGGCCACCGCTGGGACGCCCTGGCCGACGGCGACGCCCTGCGCACCGCCCGGATCCTGAACGGCCCCCAAACCACCCTCGACATTCTTGTCTGACACGAAGGAACGCGACTTATGACGATCCAGCCCATCGCTTCATCGCCGGTCACGGCTGCGGGGGAGACCCCGCAGCCTGCTGCCGTGCGGGCGCCCGTGCAGGCCATGGATTCGGAGGTCTTTATGTCCCTCCTGGTGGCGCAGCTCAAGAACCAGAACCCGAGCGCCCCCATGGACACCAACCAGATGATGAGCCAGACCATCCAGCTCTCCATGATGGAGAAGATGCAGGAGCTGACCACCAACAGCAAGGAAGGGTTTTCCCTGCAGATGCGGCAGGCCGCAGCCCAGTTGATCGGCCATTCCGTCGGCTACACGCTCGGCGATGGCACCACCGGCACGGGCATCGCCAGCTCCGTGTCGTATTCGGGAGCTGTTCCGACCGTCAAGGTCGGCGACCTCTCCATCCCCCTCGACTCCATCACCGGGCTCACCGCTCCGGCCGCCTCCTGACCAGTTTTCCACCCGTAGAAAGGCAGTTCCCATGCTCCGCTCGCTGTACTCCGGAATCTCCGGCCTTCGCGCCCACCAGACCATGCTGGATGTCACCGGCAACAACATTGCCAACGTGAACACGGCGGGCTTCAAGGCTTCCTCCACCCAGTTCCAGGACACACTGTCGCAGATGACGCAGGGCGCCTCCGGCCCCCAGGCGGAAACCGGCGGCAGCAACCCCGCACAGATCGGCCTGGGCGTCCGAGTCGCCGGCGTCAGCACCAACTTCGCCCAGGGCTCCTCACAGAGCACCGGCCGCGCCACGGACATGATGATCTCCGGCGACGGTTTCTTCGTCACCAGTAAGGGCGGCCAGCAACTCTTCACCCGCGCCGGCGCCTTCAACCCCGACGCCGCCGGCCAGCTGGTCAGCCCCGACGGCGGCATCCTGCAGGGCTGGCCCGCCGACAATAATGGCGTGGTCAACACCGGCGGTCCGGTCAGCGGCATTACCCTGAACTCGAACACCCTGGTTCCCGCCAACAAAACCTCGACGGTGGCGGTGGACGGCAACCTGCCCAGCGACGCCGTGAACGGCACAAAGCTTGAGCGCGTCGTGAAAACCTACGACGCCCAGGGCGCAGAGAAGAATTTGGCTCTCACCTTCAGCAAGACACTTGCCGGGTGGGATGTGTCGACTGATGGCGGGGCTACAACCGATGGTTCTCTGGTATTCGACGGCAGCGGAGTGCTGACCTCGGGGAACCCGGTCACGGTTAGCGGCGGAACCATCACCGTCAACCTCCCAACTGTCACGTCCTACGCGGGGCTGACCTCACTCGCCATCAGCGGCCAGAACGGGTCCGCCGCCGGCAAACTGGAATCCTTCACCCTCGGCAACGACGGCTCCCTGATCGGTTCCTTCAGCAACGGCGTCAAGCAGGTCCTCGCCAAGATCGCGCTGGCAAAGTTCACCAACCCCTCCGGCCTGGAGAAGGCTGGCGGTTCGTCCTACGTTGCTACCGCCAACTCCGGCGGCGTGCAGCTCGGCGGAGCGGGCGATGCCGGCATCGGGAGCCTCTCCGGCGGCTCGCTGGAGATGTCGAACGTGGACCTGTCCCAGGAATTCACCAACCTGATCGTCGCCCAGCGCGGCTTCCAGGCCAACGCCCGCATCATCACCACCTCGGATGAGGTCCTGCAGGAGCTCGGCAACCTCAAGCGCTAGAATTCCCGAACACCATGTGGGGAGAACCGCCGTGCCGGCAACGGTGCGGCGGTTCTTTTCGTGAGTCAGCCGGAACGGCCCGCCGCCTAACGAACCGGGCCTCTCTGCCGACAGTAGAAGGAGAACACCCTTCCCCCTGCCTGGCATCGCTGAGCAGGTCAAACGCTGAGCAGAAAACAGAGCAGAATCGGCCCATGATCGTCGTCACTCGCCTCAACGGAACGCGTTTCGCGGTCAATCCGGACCTGATCGAGCGTATCCACGAGAGCCCGGACACCCATCTGGTGACCCTCGACGGTGCCGCGTACGTGGTGCTGGAAAGCCTTGCCGAAGTGGTTGAACTCATTGCCGACTACCGGGCCTACGTCCTAAGCAAAGCACGGGACTTCCCTGCGGTGACCGGATACCCCTTGAGCCTCGTTCCGCCGTCGGACCCCGCGGACGACCGCCGCCGCCCAGCACCTGAGCCACCAAGAAAGTAATCCATGGATCCCGCAACAGTCATCGGACTGCTTCTCGCCTTTGGTTCCCTCATCGTTATGGTCCTTCTCGAGGGCGGCAGCCTCAGCTCCCTCGTGCTGCCGGCCCCCATGATCCTCGTTTTCGGGGCTACCCTGGCCATCGGACTGGCCGGAAACACACTCAAGGATGTCATCCAGGCATTCAAATCCGTGCCGGGAATGTTCATTGGGAAAACGGCAAAACCGCAGGACAGCATCGACCAGATGGTGCGCTTCGCTGAAAAGGCCCGCAGCGAGGGCCTGCTCTCGCTGGAGGAAGAGGCCGCCGGCGTCAACGATCCCTTCCTGGCCCGGGCGCTGCAGAACATTGCCGACGGCACCGACGCCGAGGACCTCCGGATGCAGATGGAGGACGAGATCGATACGAAGTCCCGCAGCGATCACGCCTCGTCGAAGTTTTTCGCGTCCCTCGGCGGCTATGCCCCCACCGTCGGCATCGTTGGAACTGTGGTGTCCCTGACCCACGTGCTGGAAAACCTGTCCCAGCCGGATGAGCTGGGGCACATGATTGCCGCGGCCTTCGTCGCCACCCTTTGGGGCCTGCTGTCCGCCAACTTCATCTGGCTCCCGTTCAGTTCGCGTCTGGCCCGGCTGTCCGAACTGGACATCGAACGCCGGACGCTGCTGATGGAAGGCATGCTCGCCGTGCAGTCCGGCGCTCAGCCGCTGCTGCTCGCCGAGAGGCTCCGCTCCATGGTTCCCGAGCACCAGCTCAAGAGTCCCGGAAGCAGCCGCAAGGCGGCCAACGGCGACGCTGGAACGATGGACACCGCCGCGTGAGTGGCCGCAGACGCCCCCGCAAGAAACCCGAAGAGCACCACGTTGACGAACGCTGGATGGCGTCCTATATGGACATGGTCACGGTGCTCATGTGCCTGTTCATCGTCCTCTACGCCATGTCCACGGTCGACGCGAACAAGTTCGAGAAGCTGCGCAATTCCCTCGCCACCGGCTTTGGGGCGGTCGCGAGCGAGACAGTGGACACGGCAGAGGGCACAGTGGTTCCGCCCGAACTTGCGGACAAAAACCTGGAGGCGTTCGCCGCGCTCCAGTCCGCGGGTTCACCGGCAGCACCCGACGCCCTCGAAGCGGCCTTGAAGGAAGTTGACCGGCTGCGTGCCCTTGAAACGCAGATGAAGGCAGGCCTGGCGGCCGCCGGGCTCAGCGAGAACGTTGAATTCCAGATCGACCAGCGCGGACTTACGGTCAAACTGATCGGTTCCCAGACCTTCTTCGCGCCGGACCGGCCGGAACTGACCGATCGGGCGGCCCAGGTCTTGACAATCATCTCTCCGATCCTCGGTCCGGCGTCTCTGGAGATCATGGTCGAAGGCCACGCTGCCAACGGCATCACCGCCTACCCGTCCACCTGGGAGCTGTCCTCGGCCCGGGCCGTCAACGTCCTGCGCTACATGGTGGATCGCGGCGGGATCGCGCCGGCAACCATCGGCGCCGTCGCCTTCGGCTCCGCGCGGCAGGTCAACGACGACTCCACCCCCGAGCTCATGGAACGAAATCGCCGGGTGGACATCGTGATCATCTCGGACCAGCCCGACGTCGTCCGGGCACTGATTCCGGAAGTGCTCAAGCACAGCGGGAAATAGGCGGTTACTGCTTGCTGCGTACTGCTTACCACTGCGGATCCCTTGCCGATAGTGGCAACCGTGAGTGTTTTGGATGAGCGGGAAGTGGCGCGGGAGCGGGCGGTTAGCGTCTACGACTTCCGCCGTCCCGCGACGCTCGCCCGGGAACACAGCCGCGTCCTGGAACTCGCCTTTGAAACCTACGCCCGCCAGTGGGGAACCCAGCTGACCGCCAAGGTCCGCGTCAAATCCGTGGTCCGACTCGAAGACGTCAGCATGGTCAGCTACGACGAGTACGCAGCCTCCCTGCCCGCGGTCACCGCCATGGTGCTCTGCACCGTCGAGGGACACGATTCCAAGCTCGTGGTGCAGTTCCCCGCCCCCGCAGCCCTCGGCTGGGTGAACCGCATGCTCGGCGCCTCCAACGATGCGCCCATGCCGGACCGCAAGTTCACCCAGATTGAACAAGCCCTGGTCAAGGGGCTTATGGATGAGGCCCTGGAAGACCTCGGCTACTCTTTGGGACCGCTGCTGAGCGAAACCGTCCGGGTCGACACTATCCAGTACAACTCCCAGTTCGCTCAGGCCGCAGCCCCCAGCGAACTGATGATCGTCGCTGCGTTCACCATCAACGTCGGCGACATGAGCGCCCCCGCCACCCTGGGCGTCCCGGCAGCGCTCCTGCTGGGTCGGCTCAAGAAGGTCAACCCCACCGACAACCGGGGCGACGCCGCCGCCCGTGTCAGCGCCCAGCTGGAACGGGTTCCGGTGGAACTGTCGGTGCGGCTCTCGACGTCGTTTGTCACCCCCAGCCAGGTCCTTGGCCTCGCGGTGGGAGACGTCCTGACCCTGCCGCACCTGGAGAACCGGCCGTTTGACCTCACCCTGGACGGCACCCGGCTCGCCACGGCGGCCCCGGCCCGCAACGGGTCCCGCGCGGCCGCAGTCATTGTCACAATCGAGGAGAATCACCGATGAGCATCACCCTGACCAGGCACGAATCGTCGGCGGAACGGCTCGTTGAAGAACTGCCGAGCCCGGTGGCGCTCAAAGTGCTGGCACTCGTGCCGGCCCGCGCCGCCGCGGCGTACGCCCGCCAGGCCGTCACCGCCACGTTCGTCGGCTCCGTCACCGCAGATCTCGCGCTGATGCTGAGCGACCGCACCTTCCTCGACGAAGCAGCCGGCGGCATGGCGGGGGCCCAGCCCGGCGTCGTCTCAGTGACGGACGTGCTGCGCCCCGCGATGGAAAGCGCCAGCTCGGTATTCGGCGCCGGAGTCCTGAGCGACCTGCGCGAGTCCGACGCCTCCGGCCTGCTCTCCGACCCCGACACCGCGGTCTTCGAACTCTCCGACGGCGTCAACGCCGCCGCCTGGTTCGCCGTCCGCCTCCGCGAACACAGCACCAGCCAGGACCGCGCAGGCGACGTGTTCGCCGGCGGCGAGGCCGTGGCCGGCCGCCTCGGCCGGATCAACAACATCGAAATGGCCCTCACCGTGGAGATCGGGCGCACCCGCATGTCGGTGCGCGACGTGCTCTCGCTCGAACCGGGCAAGATCATCGAACTCGACCGCTCCGCCGGCGCCCCGGCGGACGTCCTGCTCAACGGGCGGCTGATCGCCCACGGCGAAGTGGTGGTTCTGGACCAGGACTACGCCGTCCGGATCACCCGCATCCTCGA
The DNA here is from genome assembly GCF_000427315.1 of Arthrobacter sp. TB 26. Classification (GTDB taxonomy): domain Bacteria; phylum Actinomycetota; class Actinomycetes; order Actinomycetales; family Micrococcaceae; genus Arthrobacter. The sequence continues at coordinate 5,448 of NZ_AUPJ01000285.1, read as the reverse complement.
TGTTGCCGAGGGACTTAGCTGAATGGACGCACTGATCCTCGGGCTGCGGGTATTCGTGGCCCTGGGCGCGGTGCTGGGCCTCATGTGGCTCCTGCAACGACGGCTCGGCAAGGGCACCGGACGGCGCCGGGCCGACCGCGCACTGACCATTGTCAGCCGGCAGAGCGTCGGCCAGAAAGCCTCGGTCGTGGTTGTCGATGCCTCGGGGCAGCGCTTCCTCCTTGGCGTCACCGAACACGCCGTCAACGTCCTGCACACCGGCGACATCCCGGCCGAAGCTGAGGAAGCCGCCGTCCCCGAAACCCGTCGCGGAGCCGGCGAATTTGCCCGGATACTCTCCGGCTTCGGCCCGCTGCCCGGCCGGCAGGCCGCCTTCGAGGAACTCACCGAGGACAGCGTGGACGCCGCCGACTCCGGGCCCGCGAACGCCCCGCTGCCCCGCCGCAGCACCCTCCACCGGGACTCCCATGCGCGGGGGCCCGCACTGCGTGGAACCACGTCCGGCGCGGCCGGCCATCCGCCCCTGCACGGGTCAATCCTGGCCGGCTCCACGTGGAAGCAGGCCGCTGCCGCTCTCAGGAGCGGGCGCCGCAATTGAGCTCTCTGACTTCCCGCTCCGCCTCCGCGCGCCCAGCTGCCACCCGCCCGGGCTCCATTCGATCCTCCAGGGGCTTGGCTCTGGGCCTCGCCGCCGTCTTGTTCGCGGTGCTGCTGCTCTGGCTGACCGCCTCGGCCGGCCAGGCAGCCCCCATCGACCC
>NZ_AUPJ01000285.1:2238-4680 GCF_000427315.1 Arthrobacter sp. TB 26 | reverse complement strand
CCCCGCCGGTCGCCCCGACAGATCCGGCAAACCCCGGCGGCGGCAGCGTCAACATCGAGATCAACGGACTCGACGGCAAACCCTCCACGGCGGTCCTGACCCTGATCGGCATCACCCTGCTGTCGGTGGCGCCGGCGCTGCTGCTGATGATGACGTCCTTCACCAAGATCTTTGTGGTCCTCGCGATGACCCGCAACGCCCTGTCGCTGCCGTCCATTCCGCCGAACCAGGTGCTCGCCGGGCTGGCCCTGTTCCTCTCGATCTTCGTCATGTGGCCTGTCATCAACGAGATGAACACCCTCGGCATCCAGCCCTACCTCAACGGCACCCTGGACTTCAACGGCGCCGTCGGCGCTGCCAGCGGCCCGCTGCAGCAGTTCATGCTGGCCCACACCAGGGAAGAGGACATCGCCCTGATGTCCCGGGCTGCCGCGGCGGAAAACCCGGCCACCCCCGAGGCCGTGCCCATGCAGACCCTCATTCCCGCCTTCATGATTTCGGAACTCCGCGCCGCGTTCATCATCGGCTTCGTCATCTTCATCCCGTTCCTCGTGATCGACCTCGTGGTGTCCGCCGCCCTCATGTCCATGGGCATGATGATGCTCCCGCCGGTGATGATCTCGCTGCCCTTCAAAATCCTGCTCTTCGTCCTCGTGGACGGCTGGGGCCTGATCATCACCTCGCTCATCCAAAGCTATGCAGGCACCGGATGAACGCCAACGCCGTCCTGGACATCTGCCTCCAGGCCATGATCGTCGCGGCCAAGCTCTCCGCCCCCGTCCTGGTGACAGCACTCGTCGTCGGCCTGGCCATCGCGCTGCTGCAGTCCATTACCCAGCTGCAGGAAGCCACCCTGTCCTTTGTGCCCAAAGCCGCGGCCGTGGCGGTGGCCCTGGTGATCTGCGGCCACTGGATGATCTCGGAGATGGTCGCCTTCACCAACGACCTCTTCGCCAAGATCCCGTCCCTGCTCGGAGGCCTGTGAGGTGGGCATCCCGATCGACCCGACGTGGCTGGAAGCGCTTCTGCTGGCCACCGTCAGGATGACGGCATTCCTGATCGTGGCACCGCCTTTCGCGCATCAGGCCTTCCCGGGCCGCGTCAAAGCCATGCTGGGGCTTGGGCTCGGCCTCGCGGTGTCCCAGCGGGTCTCCGCCGGGTACACGGCACGCGACACGGCCGGCTTCCTCACCGGGGTGGTGCTGGAACTCGTGACCGGGCTGGCCCTCGGCTTCCTGGTCCTCGTGATCTTCTCCGCCGTCCAGTCCGCCGGCAGCCTGATCGACCTCTTCAGCGGCTTTCAGATGGCCCAGGCTTTTGACCCCCAGATGAATGTCAACGGCGCACAGTTCACGAGACTTTTGCAGATGGCGGCGCTGGCGCTGCTGTTCGCCTCCGACGGCTATCAACTCGTCATCACCGGACTCACCGGCAGCTTTGGTGCCCTGCCGCTGGCCGGCGGCATCGATCTGGCCCAGCCGGTCCAGGCCATGACGTCGGCGGTCACCGGCATGTTCCTCGCCGCCGTCCAGATCGCCGGACCGCTCGTGGTGGTCTTGTTCCTCGCCGACGTCGGACTCGGCCTGCTGACCCGCGTTGCCCCGGCGCTCAACGCCTTCTCCCTGGGCTTCCCGCTCAAGATCCTGCTGACGCTCATGCTGGCCGGGTTCATCTTCCTGGCGCTGCCCAGGATCGTTTCCAGCCTCGCCGGCCAGGCCGCCAAGACAGTACTGGGGGTGGGCTGATGTCGGATTCACAGGAAAAAACCGAGCAAGCCACCGACAAACGCATGAAGGAGGTCCGCTCCAAGGGCCAGCTTTCCCGCTCCCAGGACCTCACGGCGTGGGTCGGCGTCGGCGCTGCCGCCATCATGATTCCCGCCACCGTGGAACGCGCCTCGAACGCCGCCACGGACCAGCTCTTCAGCGTCCGCGGCATCGTTGCAGCCCCGGACCCGGGGAAGGCCGTCAAAGCGCTGGAGGACGGACTTGCCGCCATCGCCGGGATCATCGGGCCCATGCTGATGGTGGTGTTCGTGGTGGTCCTCGCCGGAGCCGCGCTCCAGGGCGGCGTGCACCTGAAGAAGTTCAAACTCGACTTCGAACACTTCAAACTGCTCAGCGGCCTGAAGCGTGTTTTCGGCACCCAGGCGATCTGGGGCGGCGTCAAGGCGCTGCTGAAGGCCAGCGTGGTGGGGCTGGTCCTCTACAGCGTCGTGCAGGGCCTGGTTCCGGTGCTGCTGACAGCCGGAGGAATGCCGGTCTCCGGGGTCGTGCAGGCCGCGGGCGGCGGCATCGCCTCGCTGGTCCAGTTCGCCGTGGCGGCCGGAATCGTCCTGGCGGCGGCCGACTTCTTTGTCGTGATGCGCCGCAACCGCAAGAAGACCCGGATGTCCAAGAAGGAAGTCCAGGACGAAAACAAGAGCAGCGAAGGCGACCCGCT
>NZ_AUPJ01000285.1:0-2229 GCF_000427315.1 Arthrobacter sp. TB 26 | reverse complement strand
GGCGGGCCCGGCAAATGGCGATGAGCCGGAACCGGATGATCGCGGCGATCGGGGACGCCGACGTCGTGCTGGTCAACCCCACGCACTTCGCGGTGGCGCTCAAATACGAACCCGGAAAATCCGCACCCCGCGTGGTGGCCAAGGGCTCAGGCCATATCGCGGCCAGGATCAGGGAAGAGGCCGAGGCCAGGGACGTCCCGATGGTCCAGGACATCCCGCTGACCCGGGCCCTGCACAGCGCCTGCGAGCTGGGCCAGGAGATCCCGGTGGACTTCTACCGCGCGGTGGCCGGCGTCCTCGCGTTCGTGATGTCACTCAAGGCACGGGGCGCCGCCCGTGGCATGCACCGGATGGCGGCCGCCATATGAACACCGCCCGAACCAGCGTCTGTGAAAGGACCGCACCATGAAGAAGCTCGCCCCGCTGACTGTGCCGATCGGCATCGTCGGCATTGTGCTGCTGCTGGTCGTTCCGGTGCCCGCGCCGTTGCTGGACGTCCTCATCGTCTGCAATATCCTGCTGGCACTCCTGGTGCTGCTGACCAGCATGTTCGTGAAAAAGCCGCTGGACTTCTCCGTTTTCCCGTCGCTCCTGCTCGTCGCCACGCTCTTCCGGCTGGGCCTGAACGTCGCCTCCACCCGCCTGGTGCTGGGGGAGGGGTACGCCGGCCAGGTCATTGAAGCCTTCGGCAAGGTGACCGTGGGCGGGTCCATGATCATCGGCGCCGTCGTGTTCCTCATCCTCGTGGTCATCCAGTTCGTGGTGGTCACCAAGGGCGCGGAGCGTGTGGCCGAAGTGGGTGCCCGCTTCACCCTCGACGCGATGCCGGGCAAGCAGATGGCGATCGACGCCGACCTCAACGCCGGGCTGATCACGGACACCCAGGCCCGCGAACGCCGCGCCGAAGTCTCGGCCGAGGCCGACTTCTACGGTGCCATGGACGGTGCCTCGAAGTTCGTCAAGGGCGACGCGATCGCCGGCCTGATCATCATCATCATCAACTTCATCGGCGGCATCGCGATCGGCATGCTGCAGCGCGGCATGGAAATCGGCGACGCTGTCGGCACCTACGGGCTGCTGACCATGGGCGACGGTCTCGTCTCGCAGATCCCGGCCCTACTGATGGCCGTCTCCACCGGCATGATCGTGACCCGTTCCAACGCGGAATCCGACATGGGCCGCACGGCGTCCACCCAGCTGATGCAGTCACCCAACGCATTGATGATCGCCGGCGTCGCCGCCATCGCGATGGCGCTGATCCCCGGCATGCCGCCGCTGCCGTTCCTCCTGGTCGGAGCGGGCCTGCTGTTCGCGTCGCGCCGGATCGCCGCCCAACAGTCGCGGGAGGCACGAACCCGCGAGGCCGAGGCCAGCGCCCTGAACTTCCCGGAAATGGACCCCAACGAGAAGCTCCTCGAGGACATGCGCGTCCACCCGGTGGAGATCCTGCTGGCCCCGGACCTCGTGGACATGGTCTCCGGCGCCTCGGACGACCTGCTGGCCCGGGTGAGGTCCCTGCGGCACAAAATTGCCATGGAGCTCGGCCTCGTCATCCCGCCGGTCCGCACGCGGGACAGTGTGGATCTGCCGCCGGCGAGCTACTCGATCCGGATCGCCGGCGTCGAGGCAGGCGCCGGCACCGCCCCCAGCGGCCAGATGCTGGCCCTGGGCGACAGCCTCGACTCGCTCCCCGGTGTCGCGATGATCGAGCCCGTGTTCGGCCTGGCCGGCAAGTGGATCCCGGCGGAAATGCGCCACAACGCCGAGATGACCGGCGCCACCGTGATCGACCGCGTCTCGGTCCTCGTCACCCACCTGTCCTCGATCGTCACGGCCAACGCCGCCAGGCTTCTGTCCCGCGAAGACGTAAGGGTCCTGACCGAGGGCGTGCGGAAGCAGAGCCCCTCCGCCGTCGACGAACTCACGCCCGCGCTGCTCTCCCTCGCCGAGCTGCAGCGGGTGCTCCAGGGCCTGCTGGACGAGCAGGTTCCGATCAACGACCTGGCCCGGATCTATGAGGCACTCACCCTCCGCGCCAAGATCTCCACCGACCCGGAATCACTGGTCGAATCCGCGCGGCAGGCCCTCGGCCCGGCGCTGACGGCCAAGTTCATGGAAGGTCCCGTGCTGAACGTGATCATGATCGACCCGCTCCTGGAACAGTCGATGCTCGAGGACATGCGCCCCGCGGAGGGCGGCAGCCAGATCGTGATGGGCCAGGACCGGCTC
>NZ_AUPJ01000284.1 GCF_000427315.1 Arthrobacter sp. TB 26 | reverse complement strand
TCCCGCCGGAGCCCGGCACCGCCGCCGGCAAGGCCCTCGACGTGCTGGCCACGATCCCGGTCAAGGGCCGGGCGCCTAAAACGGGTTACTCGCGCGAACAGTTCGGCCAGGCCTGGGCCGACGTCGACCGCAACGGCTGCGACACCCGCAACGACGTGCTCCGCCGGGATTTGACCGCCCTCGCCCTTAAGCCCGGCACCGGGGACTGCGTTGTTCTGTCCGGCATCCTGAACGACCCCTACACGGCGACGCTGATCAACTTCCTCCGCGGCAACAGCACCAGCTCCGCCGTGCAGATCGACCATGTGGTGGCGCTCAGCGATGCATGGCAGAAAGGCGCCCAGCAGCTCACCGTGGCCCAACGGCTCGCCCTCGCCAACGATCCGCTGAACCTGCTCGCGGTGGACGGCCCCAGCAACCAGCAAAAGAGCGACGGCGACGCCGCCACCTGGCTGCCGCCGAACAAGTCGTACCGCTGCGACTACGTCGCCCGCCAGATCTCGGTCAAGTCCAGTTACGGGCTGTGGGTCACCCAGGCCGAGCACGATGCGATGGCGCGGATCCTGGGCGGTTGCCCGGACACAACAACCCCCGGCAGCCAGGGCACACCGGCCT
>NZ_AUPJ01000283.1 GCF_000427315.1 Arthrobacter sp. TB 26 | reverse complement strand
CAAGTTCCGGCGGACCCAGCCCCGGTCGACGCAGCGGTCTACTACGCGAACTGCGCCGCGGCCCGGGCCGCCGGAGCCGCACCGCTGCGGGCAGGCCGGCCCGGCTACCGCGAGCAGATGGACGGCGACCGCGACGGCGTCGCCTGCGAATAGGGGGACGGGTCCTGCGGACCTAGTTCTTCGGCAGCGCGTCCAGCAGCCGCGCGCAGCGGATGAAACCCAGATGCGAGTACGCCTGCGGATGGTTTCCCAGATGCGTTTCAGTGCCTGGATCGTACTCCTCAGGCAGCAGCCCGGTGGGCCCGAACAGGTTGACCAGCTGGTCGAACAGGTCCCAGGCCTCCTCGATCCGCCCCACCGCCACGTAGGCCTCGATCAGCCACGTGGTGCAGATGTGGAAGCCGCCCTCCAGGCCCGGCAGGCCGTCGTCGTACCGGTAGCGGAACACGGTGGGACCCACGCGCAGTTCACGTTCCACTGCCGTGACCGTGTCCAGGAAGCGCTGGTCGGCGACGTCCAGGAGGCCGGACAGCCCGATGTGCAGCACCGCGGCGTCCAGGTCCGGGCTGTCGTAGGCCACGGTGTACGACGCGGCACCCTCATCCCAGCCCTTACGCAGGACTTCCTCCCGGATGACCGCCGCCGTCGGCTCCCACTCCGGAAGCGGCGCCCGGCCGTGCCGGGCGGCGGTGCGCAGCGCCCGGTCCAGGGCCACCCAGCACATCACCTTGGTGTAGATGTGGTGCCGGGGCGCCCGCCGGGCTTCCCAGATCCCGTGGTCCGCCTCGTGCCAGCGGGCCAGGACGGCGGCAGCCATCTGGACCATCAGCTCCCAGTGGGCATCGGCCAGCGCCCCCTGCCGCTCACTCAGGGCGTCGATGAGCTCGGCGATCGGCCCGAAAACGTCCAGCTGCACCTGATGGTCCGCGGCGTTGCCGATCCGGACCGGCCGGGAGCCCGCGTAGCCGGGGAGGCTCTCGATGATGGCCTCGGTGGACAGCGGCGCCCCGGTGACTGAATAGAGCGGGTGCAGCCACTCCGGGCCGGGCGCGTGGGCAAGAATCCGGCCCAGCCAGGCCAGGAATCCCTCCGCCTCCGAGGTCGAACCGAGGTCCACCAGCGCGTTGACCGTCATGGAACCGTCCCGCAGCCAGCAGTACCGGTAGTCCCAGTTCCGGGTGCCGCCGATCCCCTCCGGCAGCGACGTGGTGGGCGCGGCCAGCACCGCACCGGTGGGCTCGTGGACCAGGGCGCGGAGCACCAGTGCGGACCGCCGGACCAGGGAGGGTTTCACGGCGGGCAGCTGCAGCGCCTGCACCCAGCGCCGGGAATGATTCGCGACGGCGGCGCGGCGCGAGTTTTCCTCGGGCGGCTTTGCGCGCTGGGGTTCCGTGTCGCCGCAGCGCAGGTTCAGCACTACGGGGCCGTGCCGCAGCTCGACGTCGGCCGTGGCGGTGGCGTGGCGGCCGTCCGAGGTGATCGTGAAGCCGACGCCGGGGGCGAGCAGGATGATGGGGTCCGCGGTCCCCACGACGTGCAGCTCCGCTCCGCGGGCCTCCATGCTGAAGGGTGCGTTCGCGTAGTCCGGGCGGGGCGCAAAGACAATCCGCGCCGTCCCCGTGCCCGAAAGCACCCGGACCAGGCTGGTAACACCTTCCGGTGCCGGTTCCAGGTAGTCAGTGACGGTGACGTCGGCCCAGCGGGTTTCCACGATCATGGTGCTGTCCACATAGCGCTGGCCCAGAACCTGCGAGGCTTTCACCGGTTCCACCGAAAAATGGCCGGCCGCGTCACCGCCGAGGAGGTGCGCAAAGAGGGATCCCGAGTCCGGCAGCGGGTGGCTCATCCAGCAGATCCTGGCATCCGGGGTGATGAGGGCCGTGGAGGAGCCGTTGCCGATCATGGAATACCGCTCGAGCCCGACCGCGTCCTCCCCGAACAGCCAGGCCCTCCGCAGTTCAAAGAGGATGGCCAGCACCCGGGCGAAGGATTCGGGGTCCCGCAGCCGGTGTGCGGCGAGCGTCGGGCCCTCCCCCACCCGCAGGGCCATGTCCGGCCCGCGCAAGGTGGCCATCGCCAGCTCATCGCTGGCGGCGTCCCCCGCGTAAAGGGCTGCGCTGACGCCGAGCATGGAGCGCAGGTGTTCCAGGGCGCCGGCCTTGGCCGGCTCGACGACGGACAGGTCCAGGACCGAGCCGTCCACAATGAAGGACAGCCCGTGCGCCCGGGCGATTTCCTCCGCCTGCTGCGTGGCCAGCGCGACGACGTCGGGCGCGGCCGGGCGGGTGTGCACGGACACGGCGACGGGCTTCCGCTCCATGGTGATGCCACGGTAGGCGCCCACCGTTTCGGCGAGCGCCTGGCTGGCCTGCTGCAGCACGGATTCGGTGGCCAGGGACAGGCCGTGGGCGTAGCCCATGTCGAACTCGGCGCCGTGCGAACCGACCAGGTGCACTTCGGCGGGGAGCCGGGAGACGGCGGCCAGGTCACGCAGGGAACGCCCCGAGATGACGGCGGCGTGGGTGTTGGGGAGGGCAGCCAGCGCGCGGAGGGCAATCGCCGCACTGCCCAGCGGCAGGGTCTCGGTGGAGATGCCTTCCGCGGCGCACAGGGTTCCGCCGTAGTTGCAGGCCACGAGCAGCCCCGGGCTGCGGGCCAGGATCTTGAGTTCCGCCAGCAGCTGCGGCGTCAGCCCGTCGTCGGCGGCGTTGGTCTGCACGAAAGCCCGGAGCAGGCCCAGCGGCAGGGACTTCGTCAGGAGGGCAGAATCGGCCAGGGACTGGTTCAGCGGAGTGGGCATGCGCGGAGTCCTTCGATTAGTCCCCAATGCCTGCGTGAGACCGCCTGTGAAGGGCGTGCTCCCAGTATCCGCCCGGCCCGATTTCCCGCGAGTGTCCCGGCTGTTGCAGCTGTGTAACATCCGCAACCGGCCCGCGTCACTCAGGGCAGGTTATCGGCGGCCAAGATGCCGTCCCACCGCGCCGTTCCGCGGTAGGACGGCGTCGGACCTCGCAAAAGCCTGCCGGGAGTGACGGAACCCCCGGCTACACCCGCACGAGTCCGGCGACGTCGGCGAGGAGCTGCACCGAGCGCAGCCGGGCCTCGGTGCCGGTGCTTTGGTGCGCGACGATGAGCTCGTCGGCGTCGGCGTGGGCGGTGAATCCGTCCAGGTATTCCAGCACGGCATCCGGGGTGCCTACGGCGGAATACTTCATCATCTGGGCCACGTGCTGGCCCTGCGGGGAGTCCAGGATCATGTCCGCCTCGTCGTCGCTGAACTCGCGGCCGTTGCCGAAGAACAGCGAGACGCGGGCGCGTTTGGTGGCCTGGAACATCTCCTGCGCCTCGGCCGCGGAATCCGCCGCGATCACGTTGACGCCGGCGATCACGTGCGGGGCATCCAGCTGCGCGGAGGGCTGGAAATCGCGGCGGTAGATGGCGACGGCGTCCCGGAGTGCGCTCGGCGCAAAGTGCGAGGCGAAGGCGTACGGCAGGCCCAGCTGCGCAGCGAGCTTGGCGCCGAACAGCGAGGATCCCAGGATGTACAGGGGAACATTGGTGCCCTTGCCCGGGGTGGCCTCCACGCCCTGGATGCGGGTGGGACCGGTCAGGTAGCCCTGGAGTTCCAGCACGTCCTGCGGGAAGCTGTCCGAGGACATCGGGTCACGCCGCAGGGCACGCAGCGTGTTCTGGTCGCTGCCGGGTGCGCGGCCCAGACCGAGGTCGATCCGGCCCGGGTGCAAGGTCTCGAGCGTGCCGAACTGCTCGGCGATGGTCAGCGGGGAGTGGTTGGGCAGCATCACGCCGCCGGCGCCGAGCCGGATGCTCTCGGTCTGCGCGGCGATGTGTGCGATGAGCACGCTGGTGGCCGACGAGGCGATGGCGGACATGTTGTGGTGCTCGGCGTACCAGACGCGCCGGTAGCCCAGCTTCTCGGCGAGCTGCGCCATGGCCACGCTTCCCGCGAAGCTTTCTGCCGCCGTCTGGCCCTTGCCGATGGTTGCCAGGTCAAGGATGGAAAGCGGAACAGTCACGGAAAAGCCGGCCTTTCGTAGCGGGGAAGTCTCAGGCGCCGCGCCGGGTCCCGGCACGGTCACACTGTGGACAACGACGCCGGGCTCCGGGATATTTCTGCCGCAGCTGTGGCACTGCCCATGCGGTTGTTCCCGCC
>NZ_AUPJ01000282.1 GCF_000427315.1 Arthrobacter sp. TB 26 | reverse complement strand
GGCTGCCCCGGACCGTCAGGGCCGGGTCATCACGGTCAGGCGACGCAACCACCCAGGGCGATCTGTCTGTCGATGGCCCCGATCTGGTTCTGGACAGTGCCAAGCTGGTCCTGGAGACCGGCCACCGTCTTCTTCTGCGCGGCGATGGAATCCTTGTTTGCACCCTTCTTCGCCTGCAGGGCAGCGAGCGTGGCGTTGGCGTCGGTCAGTTTCTGGTCGAGTCCCGTCAGCTGTGCCTGGAGCTCCTTCAGCTTCGTTTCGGTGGCGGTGATCTCGCCGTTCAGCGCGTCAAGCTGCGCCAGCAGGGGAGCGACCCTGGTCTGGAGGTCGAGGATTTCGCGTTCCTTGGCGGCAATCTGGGTGTTCAGCGCGGTGACCTCGGCCACGAGGGTATCCATCTGGGCATTCAGGGTTGCGATCTCGGCCTGCTTCGCGCTCACTGCCGCGGTGGCGTCCTGCAGGGCCTTGGCCAGTGCGGGCAGTTGGGACTGCAGTCCGGCCAGCTCGGATTCCTTGGCAGCGGCGGCGGCCTGGGCTGCGGCGAGGGCGGNNNCGCCCGCCAGTTCGCCCTTCAACTGGTCCAGCACGAGCTTCTGCGCGGCGATCGCGTTCTGGCTCTCGGCGACGTTGGCGGTCAGTGTGGGCACGGCTGCCTCCAGGTCCGCCACGAGCTGCTCCTGAGCTGCGGCCGCACTGGCCGCAGTGGCCGCAGCGGTCTCCAGTGATGGGAGTTGGCCCTGGAGGGCCGTGAGCTCGGCCTGCTTGCCGGCGACCGCGGCATTGGTGCCGGTGACAGCCGACTGGAGCGTCGGGATCTGCGTCTTCAGCGCTGCGATCTCGCTTTCCTTGAGGGTGACGGCGTCGTTGGCGGCGGTCAGCGAGGCCTGGAGCGGGGCTGCCTGCTGCTGCAGGGTGCTGCTCTCCTGCTGTTTGGCCAGCAGCTGCGCGTTGAGGTTGCCGACTGCGCTCTGGAGCGTGGCAAGGTCTCCCTGGTAGCCGGCAATGGTGGCGGTTTTGGTGCTGATCTGGCTGTTGACGGTGGTGAGTTCGGCCTGCTTGAGGTCCCGCACCGCGATCAGGTCACGCTTTTCCCTCGAGTTGCCCTTGATCGCGTCAATCTGGGCGGTGAGCGTCGCGATCTCGGCTTCCAGGGTCGTCTTGGTGGCCTGCAGCGCGGCGAGCTCATTCTGCGCGGTGGTGAGCTGGGCCTGCTTGGCTGTGATCTCCGTGTTCTTCGCCGCGATCTGCTGCTCCAGCGAGGTGATCTCGGCGTTCAGCGCAGCGATCTTGTTGCTGTTGGCGGTAAGGGCCGCGGCCGCACTTCGAGCTGTGGCCTGCAAAGTCGTGAGCTCTGCCTGGGCCGTGGTGATCGCGGCGTTCTGCGCCGCGAGCGCGTCCGCTGCAGCCCTGGCATCGGCTTGCAGCGACGCGAGTTCGCCCTGGGCAGCTGCGATCGCTGCTTTCTGGTCCGTGACGGCGCCCGCGGCCGCGGCGGCAGCGTCCTGGAGGCCGGCGAGTATGGCCTTTGCGTCGTCGATCTTGGCCAACTGGGCGTCAAGCTCGGCCTGGGCTGCGGTACCCGCGTCCTCGAGGCTCTGCAGTTCCGACTCGGCACCGGTGACGGCGGTCCCGGCAGTCACCACGGCTGCTGCCGCCGTGGCCGCCGCGGTGTTCAGGGCCGTGAGCTGGTCTTCGGCCGCGGCAATCTCCGCGTTCTTGCCGGCAAGCGCTGCCTCGGCTGCACCGGCCGCCGCCGCAAGCGTCTCCTGCTCCTCCAGGGCCGCGCTGAGCTGGGTGTTCTTCGCTGCGATCTGGGTCTCGACGGCGGCGGCGCGGGTCTTCACCTGCTCAGCGGCGGCCACAGCCAGCGCTTGTTCCTCCTGCAGGGGTGCAAGCTCGTTCCCTGCTGCTGCCCACTCCGCTTCAAGACCTGCCAGGGTCCCCTGCAGTTCGAGCACTGCAGCGTCGGCGCTGGACCGCTCAGCCTCAAGCGAGGCCAGGTCATCCTGCGCGGCCTTGATCTCGCCGTCGAGGGCGAGCTCGGCCGCGTCGAGGGCGGCGATGGACGCCGTCGCGGCTTCGATCTGTCCCGTCAAGGCAGCGGCGCTGGCCTGCAGGGCGGAGCGCTCGGACTGAAGCCGGGCGATGATGTCGGCATTCTTCCTCGCCGAGGCCTTGAGCAGGTTCTCCTGGACGGCGCCCCGGTGTGCCAGCTGGTTGACCACCCCGTTGCAGACTCCGGTGACGGACCCGGTGGTCGCACTCGCCTGAGGGGCAAGGAGCAGCATGCTGGTCAGCACGCCGGGGACGATGACGGCTGCGGCAAGCCGCCGCGTGAAGACAGAGTGGTGCGAAGGATTGAGCATTGAGACCCCCAGGCGAGACACGGCAAATGAGACACAGGAAATGCGGGCCGCTGTGGCCGCAATTTGTAGTCCCGATGCTATGCGTGGAAATACGCGGCGCGGAGGGCCGTCTCCACTCGTGTTTTCGTTAGTTCTACGTGTCTTTTTCGGGGGTGTACTCGCTTTTCCGGCGGCGACTACTTGGTCTGGCTATTCTGCGCGTAATCAGGGGTGAAAACGTACGGCCGCTTTAGGTCAGGGGCACGAATAGTTGTAGTCCAGCCCGCCGGAGATGTACTGCGTCAGGGCCACGCGGCTGCCCGGGGTGAGCGCCGGCGAGGAGCAGTTGGACTTGGCGCTTGTGAGGGACCGCGCACCCGCGAGCCAGCTGGGCAAGCCCGCGAGGGGGCTGCCTGCCGGGACCGTCCCGGCAATCTGGCTCCACTGGTAGGCGGTGGAATAGAGGCCGACCTTAGCGTTGATGCTTTTGAAGTAGGCGGCCATTCCTTCCAGGTCGGCCACATTGGCGGCCTTGTCCGGCTGCCAGCTGTTTCCGGTCTCGACGTCCAGCCACCACAAGTAATTCTGCGGGTTGTCGACGCCGCGGATCGTGGCGTCGTCGTAGGCCTTCGCGTAGCCGTACATGTAGGAGCAGGCTTTGAAATCGTCCGTGCCGCTGCCACAGACACCATACGGGTTGGCCACGTCCGCGCCGCCGTAGCTGTTCGAACTGGGCCACCACGAACCCTGGAGGCCCGGGTTGGCCGTATTGACGTAGAGCGCCACCCGCGGCTGGGCGGTGAGCGGCGGATTCGGGGCGGTGTTTGCCCAGGCCAGTTGCGCGGCCAGGCACGGGTTGGTGGTGTTGGCCAGGCCGTTGTTTACCCCGACGATCGCGAATGCCGGCTGTTTGGGGAGGGTCTTCCCGCACTGGGGCCAGGAAACGTCAATGCCGGTGGGCTCGGAAGTGCGGGGCGGGGCGGCGCCGGCCGGCCCTCCACCCAGCAGGACCAGGCCAAGTGTGATGGCGGCGGACGCAAGCTTCGTCAGTACCCGGATAGCCATGCCCCAGCTTACGTCCGGCTCCGCCCGGGACCGGGAAACTCGCCGGGCGGGTCGGCGAGCGGAATACTCAGCTGGCTTAGGGAGTTGCCGCACCTATGAGCCATGACAACTCACAGCATCCCGAATCATCCGCCACGATCGATCTCAAGGACCTGGGCACTGTCCACCGCTTGGGGTTCGGTGCCATGCGCATAGTCGGGGACGGCGTCTGGGGCGAGCCGGCAGACCGCAAGGCCGCCATCGCCGTCGTCCGCCGCGCGGTGGAACTCGGCGTCGACTTCATTGACACCGCCGATTCATACGGGCCGAACATCAGCGAGGAGATCCTGGCCGAGGCGCTGCATCCCTACACGGAGGGGCTGCGGATCGCCACCAAGGTCGGTTTCACCCGCACCGGCCCGCACGAGTGGGTGCCCCTGGGCCGGGCCGAATACCTCCGGCAGCAGACTGAACTGAGCCTGCGCAAGCTCAAGGTTGACGCGCTCGACCTGCTCCAACTGCACCGGATCGACCCCAAGGTGGATCCGGAGGAGCAGTTCACTGTTCTCCGCGACCTGCAGAAGGAGGGAAAGGTGAAGGCACTGGGTCTGTCCCAGGTCAGCGTTGCCGAGCTTGAGGAAGCCGGGAAGTACTTCACCGTTTCCACCGTGCAGAACCGTTACAACCTGACCGACCGCAGTTCCGAGGACGTGCTCAACTACGCCGAGGAGAACGGAATCGGCTTTATCCCCTGGGCGCCGATCTCCGCCGGTGAACTGGCGCAGCCCGGCGGCCCGCTGGATGATGCAGCCAAGCGACTCGGCGCCACCACGTCGCAGGTGGCACTTGCCTGGCTGTTGCGCCGCTCCCCCGTCATGATGCCGATCCCCGGCACCGGCTCGGTCAAGCACCTCGAAGAGAACCTGGCCGCTGCCGGCGTCGTCCTGGATGACGCCACGTACGCCACACTCGAAGCCGCACACTAAGTCCTTTACTTATCAACGCCGGCCTGCGGCCGGCAGAACAGGAGCCTGACATGGCTAACATCCTGATGGTCGTATCCGCTGCCGATTCCCTCACCATGCGTGACGGCAGCGAACACCCCACCGGCTACTGGGCCGAGGAACTGGTGGTTTCCCACCAGACCCTGCTCAACGCCGGACACACTGTCCACCTCGCCACGCCCGGAGGCGCGAAGCCCACGGTGGACGAGGTGAGCCTGGCGGCCGAGTCCGCCGGCGGCCAGGACCGCGCCGACGGCTTCCGCAAGTACCTCGCGGAGATCGACGCCGAGCTGTCCGCGCCGCTGGCGCTGGCCGACGTCGAGCTCTCCGGCTATGACGCGATCGTCCTGCCCGGCGGCCACGGCCCAATGACCGACCTTTACCGGGACGCGGACCTCGGCAGGCTGCTGGTTGCGGCGAACACGGCCGGCAAGGTCATCGCCCCGTTCTGCCACGGCCCGGCCGGCCTGTTGAGCGCCACGGACGACGCCGGAAACTTCGCCTTCGCGGGACGCCGCCTCACCGTTTTCACCAACGAGGAGGAACTCAACGGCGGCACCGGCCCGAACACGCCGTGGTTCGTGGAGGACGTGCTCAAGGACAAGGGCGCGGTGGTCGAGAACGCCGCCGCCTGGAGCTCCCACGTGGTGCGCGACGGCAATCTGATCAGCGGCCAGAACCCGCAGTCCAGCGAGGACGTGGCGAAGGAAGTCCTCAAGGCCCTCGCCGAATAGCAGCGCTGAAGCAACACCCGCCGAAGCCGGGTCCGGGGTGCCGGACCCGGCTAAGCTGTCCGCATGGCCATCAAATCCACCGCAGACAAAGTCGCCACCATCCAGAAGGGGTACACCCTCGAGGGCCCCACGATTGAGCTGGGCGCTGCGATCATCGACGGCGAAGTCCACAAGGATGCCCCCGTCCGGCTCCCGCTCGCCATGATGAACCGCCACGGGCTGGTGGCCGGGGCAACCGGCACAGGCAAAACCGTGACCCTGCACATGATGGCCGAACAGCTCTCCACCGCCGGGGTCCCGGTGTTCCTGGCGGACATCAAGGGAGACCTCTCCGGTCTGGCGACGGCGGCCACCGGGAGCGAGAAACTGATGGCTCGCACAGACGGTATCGGCCAGTCCTGGTCCGGCAAAACATTCCCGGTGGAGTTCCTGGCCCTGGGCGGCGACGGCAACGGCATCCCGGTCCGCGCCACCATCACGTCCTTCGGCCCCATCCTGCTCTCCCGCATCATGGAGCTCAACGACACGCAGGAATCGAGCCTGCAGCTGGTCTTCCATTTCGCGGACAAGAACAACCTCGAACTGATCGACCTGAAGGACCTGCGCGCCGTCATCCAGTTCCTCACCTCCGCGGAAGGCAAGGACGAGCTCGAGGAACTCGGCGGGCTGTCGAAGTCGACCGCCGGGGTGATCCTCCGCGAGCTCATCACGCTTGAGGCGCAGGGCATGGAGAAGTTCTTCGGCGAGCCCGAGTTCGACACCGCCGAACTGATGCGCACCGCCCCGGACGGGCGCGGCGTCATCACCTGCCTGGAGCTCCCCACGCTGCAGACCAAGCCCATGCTGTTCTCCACCTTCCTGATGTGGCTGCTGGCCGACTTGTTCGAAGACCTGCCCGAGGCCGGCGACCTGGACAAACCCAAGCTGGTATTTTTCCTCGACGAGGCCCATCTGCTGTTCAACGGTGCCTCGAAGGCATTCCTGGACGCCATCACCACCACTGTGCGGCTGATCCGGTCCAAGGGCGTCGGCATCTTCTTCGTCACCCAGACCCCCAAGGATGTTCCCGCCGAGGTCCTGGGGCAGCTCGCCAACCGGGTGCAGCACGCCCTCCGCGCCTACACGCCGGAGGATGCCAAGGCGCTCAAGGCCACCGTCTCCACCTTCCCGATGAGCGACTACGACCTTGAGGAAACCCTCACCTCCGCCGGGATCGGAGAGGCGGTCATCACCGTCATGAACGAGAAGGGCGCCCCGACGCCGGTGGCGCTCACCCGGCTGCGCGCGCCGGAATCCGTCATGGGTCCCAGCGCCGACGCCCTGATCTCCAGCACTGTGGCCGGTTCGGCGCTGCTGCCCAAGTACGGCACCGCCGTCGACAACGTCTCCGCCTACGAGAAGATCTCCGGGAAGGCCGCGGCAGACACCGGCGCGGCAGCTCCTTCTCCTGCTCCGGCCCCCGGCGGCGGCGGAACCTCCGATGTCGATGCCGAAGCCCGGCGGATCGAGGAGGAAATCCTGGGCCGCCCCAGCAGCCGGCCCGCTCCGGCCCCCGCATCTCAGGAACCCCGGCAGGCAC
>NZ_AUPJ01000281.1 GCF_000427315.1 Arthrobacter sp. TB 26 | reverse complement strand
GTCCGACAGCTGGAATTCGCCGAGGCCGGAGCCGACGCCGTCCTGGGCTCGGTGGAACCGGACCCCGCCGGGATGGACCCGGAGTTGCTCCGGCGCTGGCTGCAGCGCCACCCTTTCGAGGAGGACCACCCGCACATTTACGGAGCCAACTTTGGGGTCAGGGCCTCCGCCTACCTGGCCGCCGGGGGTTTCCCGAAGCTCGCCTCGCACGAGGACCGGACCCTGGTGCAGAGCCTCCGGAACCGGGCGTTCACCGTGACGGCGACGGACAGCATGCGCGTTCTGACATCGGGCCGGCTCCAGGCCAGGGCGCCGCACGGCTTCAGCGCCTACCTCCGGACGCTGGGCCGGAACCGGCCACCCGAGAGCCAAGTTCCGGGCAGATGACTTGCCATCCGGTGGACCGGCCGTAGACTCGGCCTATGTCCGGTCCTGGGGGAACGAAAACAGTCCGCTGCCTTCTGGCGCTCATTACCGCTGTGTCGCTGGCCGGGGGCCTGGCCGCCTGCGCTTACGAGGACGGGGACGATCCCCAGCCAACGGCGGTAGGCGCAAGCCTCCGGCCCGGGCGCACCCTCCCCGCGAAGGACCCGGACATACTGGCTGTGGAAGCGCGCAACTACGCTGAGCTGGATCAGCGCCTGGCCAAGGTACCCGGGTCGGTTCTCCTGGCCGACACCGGCCCGGCCGACGGGCCAGGCGTCGGATTCAGCAAGGGCGCGACAGTGACAACCGCTGGCCCGCACACTGTCACCGCAGCGTGTGTAGGCATCCCCCAAGCCCAGATTAGCCTCTCCCAGTACGCGGTAGGCGGCGGCGAAGATAAGGTCTTCGAAGTCGATTGCTCGGGAACCCAGACGCAGGTGGTCCAGTTCCAGAAGGGGTACATCGGTGCCCAGCTGGTAGGGCGCCGCGACCCTGCGGGTGCCTGGACCGGGGCGGTCGCCGGGATCAGGATCACGGTCGGGTGAGCAGCGCGCCGGTCACATTGATTCCGGTGGCTCTCACAGGAGCGACAGTGGCGGCCGCCCTAGTCTTCGGCGTCCTTGAACTGGCCTTAGTCCGTTCGACAGCAGTGCGATTCTCGTGGGACGCGGCGGCTCCGACCTTGCCGGCCCGTTGGGGCACGAGGTCGCTGGAAATGTGAGCGGTCGTCGACGTGGTCTCATCGCTGGTCCTCCAGTATCTGCAGGACTGGGTCCGACCACTCACTGAAGGAGCATCGGGCTGGCAGCAGTCGGGGCGGTCTTCCTCATCGGCCGGCTTCTGAACGTTCCCCTGGACGTTGAGGCCGTCCGCCGTATTGTGGAACACGATGACGTGCTGAAACTCTTCCTGCGGCGAGAGGAGAGTACGTCCCTTCTCCCCGCCAGAGGTGCAGACGCTGTTTTCTGACCGGTCACCATATGGAAAGCGTTAAGACCGTCACCGAATGGCTCTGGCTGTGATGTCATGAAGGGAGGGGCTACCGCAGCCAGTGCGGCCGCGGATCGATCCCCAGCAGGAGCGAACTCGCAATGGAGACCACACCACGACCGAAACCACCCACCCCGGGTGTTCCGCCGACTGCCGGCGGTGCCAGGGATTTCGTCTCCGTCGATGACAGCGGGGCGTTTTCATATCATGAGTCCGAACCGGCGCTAATAGCGGCGTTTGAGTATGTCAGGGAGGCCGCGTGCATTCTCGACCGTGCCGGCACTTCCTATGATCTCGCGCTCGATCCGAACCGGCACCTGATCCTTGGGCCGGCACACGGTCCGGCAGAATTCCACTGGCTCCGCCAGGCAATGGTGGATGCCCGCGAGGTACATACCGAAGATCACCGGCTGCGGCGCTTCTACCCGGAGACTCCGGACAAGCTGCTGTCTGATCTGTTCGAAACTCTCTCCCTGGAACACGGCACGGCCACGGGGCTATGGAGTCTGGACATCGACGGCATCATCACGAGCCGTCATACCCTTCAGGATGTAGATCGCCGCCTCTCCGGTCAGGACCAGCTGGGGAACGTCCATGTCCGGGATCCTTTCGGTCACGTCTACCGGCCCGTCAGGCACCGCAAACACTGGTACCTGCCGGCCTCCGCCGGAGTAATCCTCTACCTCGAAGTCCCTCCGCACCGCGGACGATCCAGCGGAATCGACGGGCGCGAAGGCGGCACGAACGGGTAATCCGGCACCCGGATACAGTGGACAGGATGCCGCGGCGGCTGGATGCGGGACTGCCAGCCGGTAAGCCGGCCGCTCCCTAGTTTTCGACTCCCACGGCGCGGTGACGCCCCTGGACCGCTGGGTCGCCGGGGGAACTCCGGCTACGCGCTGTTGGCGCCGCCGGAACTCCGCCGAGTGCAATAGGGTGACGGCGCGCCGCCGTGACCTTTGGCCCTAACGGCCGGCACGCCCGGGGCGCACCCTCAATCCATGAGCTACCTGACCCGGGCCGGTCTACGGTGTTGCGCCTAAGCAGCCCCGGCCAGCCGTGACGCCGGAGGCGCCAGCCGGAGGGCCAGGCGCCGGTGCGTTGCCTGGTGTAGCCGGCCTGAGCTCCGCAGAGGCGGCCCGAAGACTCACTCAATTCGGGGCGAACAAGCTGCCGGAGGCCGGCACGGTCCCCGGCTGGCGGAGGCTGCTTGCCGAACTGACCCACTTCTTCGCCATCCTGCTGTGGTGCGCCTCCGTGCTGGCCTACCTGGCCGGCATGCCGCAGCTTGCTATCGCGATCGTCGTCGTGATTCTGGTGAACGGGGTGTTCGCCTATGTCCAACAGGAGCGCGCCCAGCATGCCGCCGCGAAGCTCCGCGAGCTGCTCCCGGCGATGGTCGCGGTCCGCCGTGACAACCGCATCGTCAAGGTCCACACCACCGAGCTCGTACCGGACGACGCCGTCGTGCTGGTTGCCGGCGACCGGGTCCCGGCGGATCTCCGTCTGGCGGTGGCGGCAGGCTGTTCCGTGGACGAATCGATGCTCACAGGTGAAAGCGAGGCGCTCGCCAAGGTCCCCGGCGACACCGTTTTTGGCGGGACCTTCCTGGTCAACGGCCAGGCTGAAGGCGTGGTCGCGAGCACGGGCGGTAAGACCCGGCTCGCCGAAATCGCGGCCCTGACGGGAAAGGTGGAGGCCCCGCCCAGCCCGCTGGCCCGGGAACTGCAGCGAATCGTCCGGATCACCGCAGCGATGGCCCTGGGCATCGGCGCCCTGTTTTTTGTGCTCTCCCTTCTGATCGGAATCTCCTGGCGGGACGCCTTTCTTTTTGCCATCGGCGTGATGGTGGCGCTGGTGCCCGAGGGCCTGCTGCCCACGGTCACACTGTCCCTGGCCGTCGGGGCGCAACGGATGGCACAGCGCAACGCACTCGTCCGCAACCTGGAAGCCGTGGAAACCCTCGGCTCCACGACCTTCATCTGCACGGACAAGACCGGCACCCTCACCCAGAACAGGATGAACGCCGTCGAAGTCTGGACCCCGGCCGGGCTGATCAGCATTATTGGCGCGGGGTACGGTCCGGAGGCTGAGGTCACCGGGACGGGAACCGGGGAGGCGCTGCACCTCAGCACCGCCGCGCTGGCCGCTTCCGTGGGCCGCGCGGTGCTCCACGAGGGCAAGTGGATCGCAGAGGGCGACCCGATGGAGGCCGCCATCGATGCGCTGGCCGCCAGGCTGGCAGATCCGGGACAACCACGCGATGATCCCGACGTATCGCACCGCTTCGCCTTCGATCCCCGCCGGCTGCGGGAGTCCGCGATCGTCGGGACCACCCTGTACGTCAAGGGGGCCCCGGAGTCCGTGATTCCGCTGTGCGGCGGGGACGGGGACAGTGTCGCCGCCCAGAGGGCCCTAAAGATGGTCGACCAGATGGCCTCGCACGGGCTCCGCGTGCTGGCCGTCGCCCAGCGGGGCCTGCCTGGCCTGCCCGGCGCCGACTTCAAGCTTGAGGAGGTGGAGCGCGGACTGACGCTGCTGGGGCTGATTGGCCTCCACGACCCACCCCGCGCCGAGGTCCGCGTGGCGCTCGAGGCGGCCCGCGAGGCCGGCATCAAGGTGGCCATGGTCACCGGAGACCATGCCTTCACGGCGGCCGCCATCGCCCGGGAAACCGGGCTGATCGGAACGCCGGAGCTCGTACTGGAGGGGCACAACCTGCCCGAGGACGACGCCGTACTGACGGCGCTGCTGGACCGTGACGGGGTGGTGGTCAGCAGGGTCACCCCGGAACAGAAACTCCGGGTGGCCCGCCTGCTGCAGCGCCGCGGCCACGTCGTGGCAATGACGGGCGACGGCGTCAATGACGGCCCCGCCCTCCGGCAGGCGGACATCGGGGTGGCGATGGGCCTGAGCGGCACGGACGTGGCCCGCGAGGCCGCGGACCTTGTGCTGCTGGATGACGACTTCGCCACCATCATCGCGGCGGTGGAGCAGGGCCGTGCCACATACGCGAACATCAGGCGCTTCCTGACCTACCACCTGACGGACAACGTCGCCGAGCTCACCCCGTTCGTGATCTGGGCGCTCTCCGGCGGGCGCTTCCCGCTGGCGCTGAGCGTGCTTCAGATCCTGGCCCTCGACATCGGCACCGACCTGCTGCCGGCGCTGGCGCTGGGCAGCGAGGCCCCGAGCAAGGGGACGTTGAAGCGGCCGCCGGAGCGGAGGCACCTGATGGATCGGGCGCTGATCTTCCGCGTATTCGGGCTGCTGGGCCCGGTCGAAGCACTGTTCGAAATGACGGCGTACACGGCTGTGCTGCTCGGTGCCGGTTGGACCCCCGGGGCGGAGCTGCCGGCGGCGGACGTGCTGATGGCGGCTTCCGGCGCCGCGTTCACCACCGTGGTCCTGGCCCAGCTCGCCAACGCCTTCGCCT
>NZ_AUPJ01000280.1 GCF_000427315.1 Arthrobacter sp. TB 26 | reverse complement strand
CTTGGCTGGTTCAGCAATCGGCTGCTGGTCTGGGCTGTGCTGGCCGAACTCGGTCTGTTGGCGGTGTTCCTGTTCCTCGGGCCCCTGGCAGCCCTGCTGGGCCACGCCCCGCCGTCGCCCGGCGGCCTGGCCGTGGCGCTCGCCGCCATCCCGGGTGTGCTGCTCGCGGACTGGCTCTACAAAATCGTCCGCCACCGCCGGGTCGGGAAGACCACAACGGCCACCAAGGTCCAAAGCCTCTGACATCGGACCGGCCGCCGCCACAGGATGGGTCCATGACTGACTCCCCGGTGCTGTGGTTTGACGAGATCGGCATGGGCGATGTCCCGCAGGTGGGCGGCAAGAACGCCTCCCTGGGCGAACTCATCCAGTCCCTCAAAGCCAAGGGCGTGCGGGTGCCGGACGGCTTCGCCACCACCGCGGACGCCTACCGCCGCTTCATCGACGCCAACGGGATCGAGCCCGCGATGCGCTCGCGGATCCAGTCCTACCGTGCCGGCGAAGCCTCCCTGCGCGCCACCGGGGAAGCCATCCGGGAGCTGTTCCTGGACAGTGAGTTCCCCGCGGACATCGCCGGGTCCATCCGCGCCCACTACCGGGAACTGGGGGAGCGCGCCGGCCTGGACCGGCTCTCCGTCGCGGTCCGCAGCAGCGCCACGGCCGAGGACCTGCCCGACGCAAGCTTCGCGGGGCAGCAGGAGACGTTCCTGAACATCGCCGGGGAACGGGAACTCTTGGACGCCTGCCGCCGCTGCTACGCCTCGCTGTTCACCGACCGTGCCATCAGCTACCGCGAGGTCAAGGGCTTTGACCACCTCGACGTCGCGCTCTCGATCGGGGTGCAGCGTATGGTGCGTTCCGACGTCGGCGCCTCCGGCGTGATGTTCTCCATCGACACTGATTCCGGCTTCCCGCGGGTGGCCGTGGTCAGCGCCGCCTGGGGGCTCGGCGAAACCGTGGTCCAGGGCACCATCAACCCGGACAAATACGTTGTGTTCAAACCGCTCCTGGCGGAAGCCGCGACCGAGGATGAAATCAGTCCCATCATCGAAAAGACCCTCGGTTCCAAGGACCGGAAAATGGTCTACAGCCTGGGCGGCCACGCACGCACCAAAATGGTGGACACCTCGGAAGCGGAACGCCGAGCGTTTGTCCTGGCCGACGCCGAGATCCTCGCGCTGGCACGCTGGGCCGTGAGCGTGGAGGAGCACTACGCCCGCCCGATGGACATGGAGTGGGCCCGGGACGGCGTGACCGGTGAACTGTTTATGGTCCAGGCCCGGCCGGAGACCGTCCAGTCGCAAAAGACCGGCTCCCGGTTCACCCTCCACCACCTGCTGGAAACCGGCACCGTGCTGGCGCGCGGCGCCGCGATCGGCGACTCCATCGCGCAGGGCACGGCATGCGTGATCCGGAGCGCCGCGGACATCGAAAACTTCCGCGACGGCGCCATCCTGGTCACCGAGATGACCGACCCGGACTGGGTTCCGATCATGAAACGGGCGGCCGGTATCGTGACGGACCGCGGCGGACCCACCAGCCACGCCGCGATCGTGAGCCGCGAACTCGGGGTCCCCGCCATCGTCGGCACCGGCAACGCGACCACGGTCCTGGCAGAAGACCGGGCCGTGACCATCTCCTGCGCCGAGGGCGACGAAGGCCGGGTGTACGAGGGCAGCCTCGCGTTTGAGACCGAGGACGTGGACCTCGGGGAGCTGCCGGAGACGCACACCAAAGTCATGGTCAACATCGCCAGCCCCGCGGCCGCGTTCCAGTGGTGGCGGCTGCCGGCCGACGGCGTCGGGCTGGCCCGGATGGAATTCATCATCAGCGCCCTGATCCGGGTCCACCCGATGGCGCTGGTCCATCCCGAACGGGTCACCGACCCCCAGGACGCAGCGCAGATCCGTGCCCTGACCAGCGGTTATGCGGACCCGAAGGACTACTTCGTGGACGCCCTGGCCCTCGGCATTGCCAAGATCGCAGCGCCCTACCATCCCCGGCCCGTGATCGTCCGGCTCAGCGACTTCAAGACGAACGAGTACGCGCACCTGATCGGCGGTTCCGCCTTCGAGG
This sequence comes from Arthrobacter sp. TB 26, assembly GCF_000427315.1. Lineage (GTDB taxonomy): Bacteria > Actinomycetota > Actinomycetes > Actinomycetales > Micrococcaceae > Arthrobacter. Next base: position 3,190 of record NZ_AUPJ01000280.1, on the reverse strand, counting down.
AGCCGGAGGAAAACCCCATGCTGGGCTTCCGCGGCGCGTCCCGCTACTACGACGAGCGCTACCGCGAGGGGTTCGCCCTTGAATGCGCGGCCCTCAAACGGGTCCGGGAGAAGCTCGGGTTCGGCAACATCATCGTGATGATCCCCTTCTGCCGGACCCCGCAGGAAGCGGACAGGGTCCTGGCCGTGATGGCGGAAAACGGTCTGGTCCGGGGCCAGAACGGACTGCAGGTCTACATGATGTGCGAGATCCCCTCCAACGTCGTCCTCGCCGAAAAGTTCGCCACCCGCTTCGACGGCTTCTCCATCGGCTCCAACGACCTCACCCAGCTGGTCCTGGGCGTGGACCGGGATTCGGCGCAGCTGGCCTCACTTTTCGACGAGCGGGACGAGGCCGTTATGGCGATGATCAGCGAGGCCATCCGCAAGGCCCACGCCGCCGGGATCAAGATCGGCATCTGCGGCCAGGGCCCCAGCAACCACCCGGAGTTCGCGGCGTTCCTGGTCAGCGAGGGCATCGATTCGATCTCGCTGAACCCGGACAGCTATCTCAGGACCGTTCCGCGGATCGCGGAAGCCGAGAAACTGGCGGCTTCCCAGTAGTGCCGCCGGCGTCCTTCTGCCCCTTGCTCCTTGTACCCGCACCCGTGGGGCCGGCCGCTGTCTTGCCGGCACTGAGCGCGCGCAGCGCGTTGAGGATCGTCGCCAGGTCCACGAGCTCCTGGGACAGGGCGCCGGCGATTGCCGGGACGAAGCCGGCGGCCGCGGCGAGCATCAGCGCCACGCTCAGCGCGATGCCGATCCAGATGCTCTGCAGGGCCACCTTGACGGTCCGCTGGCCAATCCGCACGGCCGAGGCCACCTTGGACAGGTCATCGAGGATGATCACGACGTCGGCAGACTCGCCGGCCGCCGTCGAGCCGCGCGCCCCCATCGCGATGCCGACGTCGGCGACGGCCAGGACGGGGGCATCGTTGACGCCGTCGCCCACCATCATGACCGGGCGCAGCGGCAGGGACCGGACGGCTTCGACCTTATCCGTCGGCAGGCACTCGGCGCGGACATCGGTGAGCCCGGCCTCGGCCGCGATGTGCTCGGCCGTGGCGAGGGCGTCGCCGGTCAGCATGACAGTCCGGCTGACGCCGAGTTCCTGGAGTTCGGCCAGGGTGCGGCGGGTTTCCCTGCGGATGGGATCGCTCATCACGAGGGCCCCGGCGAACTCCCCGGCCACGCCCACGTAGATGGCGAGTTCGCCGCTGGCCAGCGCCGTTTCCTCGACGCCGGCGACCGATTCCGCCACGAAATTCGGCTTGCCGACCACGACATCGCGGCCATCGAAGCGCGCCCGGACGCCGTGCGTGGCGAATTCGTTGGCCTCCGTGGCGGTTTCAAATACCAGCCCGCGGGTCCGCGCAGCGTCCATCACCGAGGCGGCGAGCACATGGGAGGAATATTGTTCGGCGGAGGCCGCCAGCCCGAGGACCTTGTCCTCGGTGAAGGACCCCGACGTCCGGACACCGACCAGGGACGGGCGGCCGTAGGTCAGGGTGCCGGTCTTGTCGAAGGCGACGGTTTTGATCCGGCTCAGTTGCTCCAGGACGCCGGCGTATTTGACGATGATGCCGCCGCGCGCGGCGCGGCTCATGCCGCCCAGGAAAGCCACGGGTGCGGCGATCAGCAGCGGACACGGCGTCGCCACCACCAGCACTTCCGCGAAGCGGGCCGGGCTGCCACTGACGATCCAGCCGATCGCGCCAAGGACGTAGGCAAGGGCCGTGAACGGCACGGCATACCGGTCCGCGAGCCGCACCATGGGCGCCTTGCTGTCCGCGGCTTCCTTGACGAGGGCGACGATGCGGCTGTACTGCGAATCCTCCATCAGGGCCGTGACCTGCATCCGGACCGCGGCTTCGCCGTTGAGCGAGCCGCTCATCAGCCCCTCGCCGGCCACCCGCTCCACCGGAAGGCTCTCCCCGGTGAGCGAGGACTCGTCGAAGCTGCCGGATTCAGAGAGCAGGATGCCGTCCAGGGGCACCACTTCACCCGGCCTGACCAGCAGGATGTCGCCGATCTGGACGTCAGTGGCCGCAACATCCTCGTGCTGGGCGCCGTCGTGAGTGCCGTTCCGTTCCCGGTGGGCCGTCTGCGGGACACGTTCCAACAGGGATGTCAGTTCCTTCTTGGCCCGGCCGGCGGCGTAGTCCTCGAGGGCTGTGCCGCCGGCCATCATGAGGACAATGATCATGGAGGCGATGAACTCACCCACCAGGACGGTGCTGACGATTGCGGTGACCGCCAGGATGTCGATGCCCCATTGGCCGCCCATCAGCCGGCGGACCATGCCGACGGCCAGATAAGCCGCCACCGCCAGGGCATAAATGCTCGCTGAGACCTGCGCAATCAGCGGCTGCCCGGACAGGAGCAGTATGAGCACCGCGAGCAGGGCAGCGATCGTGCCCGCAACAAGCGGATACCGGAGCAAAAGTTTCACGGATACCCTGCCTTAGTATTCGCGTTGTCTACACGCGTCTTCCTCTATTTGCATCCTACTGCGGACCCCTCCCCGGCAGGACCGTCGGGGCACAGGTTACGAAGCACCGGCGGCCCGATCCGGCGCGAGGGCGCACACGGTCATCGGGCATGCGGTCGGCAACGCCATGAACATGGGTCTTACGCTCGCCGTCCAGGCATCGATCTGCCGGGAACGGGGGCAGCCGTTCATCTTCCCGGCTCCGAGACGCAGTGGAACAGCCTCACGGACATGACGGACAGCGGGCTGCTGGCGGAACACATGATCTGGGCGGCCACCGCCGACGGGGTGGGCAACGAGGCCTACAACATTGTGGACGGCGACATTTTCCGCTGGCGGCGCATGTAGCCCGCGCTCGCCGCCTAAGAGCCGCCTTGCGGGCTTCACCGGGTACCGCCGGACGAAAGATTCCTTCCTCCGCCTGTTCGACAGGTACCGCGCCGACCGCCTGATCCCGGCAGCGTCCTTCGGCTCTGCCTAGCAACGCGGGGTCAGATCGCGCCCATCCGGCGGGTCGCCATGGGCGCCAAGTGACCCCGCGTTGCTTGGGAGTTTTCGCTGGTACTGGGCACTTCAGCCCTAGTCCGGCTGTGGCCGGTGGTGCCACAGTGAAGCATGTGGTCGATCTTTTCCGACCGGCGCCGGTGGCTGGCGGCCGCGG
>NZ_AUPJ01000279.1 GCF_000427315.1 Arthrobacter sp. TB 26 | reverse complement strand
CCCCGCTCCCCCAAACCAGCGGATCCCCTAAAGTCCGGAACCGCAGTCTCCATTGACTCGGCTCGGATCCCTAGGGACCGGCGACGGGCTCGATAAATGCTGCCTCGTCCACGTGCTTCGGGGAGGTGTGCGGACCGCCGTCTTCCAGCCCCTGCTTTTCGCGGTTGGGCAGGGCCAGGGTGCACAGCACGCTGAACACCCCGATCCCGGCGAGCAGGTACCCGACGGACCATGCTCCGGACGTGCCGGCCAGCTGGGCCGCCACGAGCGGGACAATGCCTCCGCCCACAACGCCGGCGAGGTTGTAGCCCATGCCGGCACCGGTGTAGCGGTACCGGGTTTCGAATAGTTCCGGAAGCAGGGCACCGGCGGGGCCGTAGGCGATGGCGAAGATCACCAGGGTGACGGTCAGGCCGACACCGAAGGCGAACACGGTGTTCGCACTGAGGATCGGGAAGAGCGCCAGGGACCACGGCACGGCGAGGATGCACGAGGTGGCGATGACCTTCTTGCGGCCGAAGCGGTCCGAGAGGATGCCGGAGGCCAGCGTGGCTGCGGCGACGAACAGCGAGGCGACGATGCCCGTGCCCAGCACCTCCACCCGGCTCAGCTGCATACCGGTGGGGCTCGTGGCGTAGCTGGTGAGGTAGGCGGTGCCAACGTAGAAGAAGGCGAAAAGGAGCGTCAGCGAGCCGCCGGCGAGCAGGATTTCGCGCGGCTGGCGCTTGATCGATTCGAGGATGGGCAGCTTGGTGCTGGTATCGGCAACCTTGGCGGCGTTCTTGAACACCGGGGTTTCCTCGATGCTCAGCCGGACCCACAGGCCCACGAGCACCAGCACGGCGCTGAGGATGAACGGCACCCGCCAGCCGATGGTGATGAAGGCCTCGGACTTGTCTCCCAGTGTGAGGTTGGTGATGAGGAACGTGCCGCTGGCCAGGGCGAAGGCAACAGACGGGCCCAGCTGCGGGAAGGACCCGAAGAGCCCGCGCTTCCCCTTGGGGGCGTATTCGGCCACGAGGAGGGTGGCACCGGCCCATTCACCGCCGACAGCGAGGCCCTGCACGAAGCGGAGCACCACCAGCAGGATGGGGGCGGCCACACCGATGGTGCTGGCGTCGGGAATCAGGCCGATCATCACGGTGGCGATCCCCATCATGAGCAGCGTGGTGATCAGGGTTTTCTTCCGGCCGATCCGGTCGCCGAAGTGGCCGAAGATGATCGCGCCGACGGGACGGGCGAAGAAGGCCACAGCGAACGTGCCGAAGGAAGCGATGGTGCCGGCCGCGGCGCCGAGGGCCGGGAAGAACACGACCGGGAAGACCAGGGCAGCCGCGGTGCCGTAGATGAAGAAGTCGTAGAACTCGATGGTGGTTCCGGCGGCGCTGGCGAAGGCAACCTTACGCAGTGTCTTGCGGCTGGGCGGCGCTTGCAGCCCGGCCGGCGAAGTCGGTGAAACTGAGGTCATGGCAATCTCCTTTGATGACAGCCCCAATGCCAGGCTGTGTGACTCAGATCACCGTAGCGAAAAGCGTGGACATCCAACTACCTCCCAAAAGAGGTAGTCACCAAAAGCGCGGGACCGCCCGGGCGGTCCCCTAGACTTCGGGAAGAAGCAACCCTGGATGTGAGGAGAGCACGATGATTCCGGAGATCAACATCTGGGCGGTACTGCTGGCCACGCTGTCCAGCATGGTGGTCGGGTCCGTCTGGTACACGCCGAAGGTGTTCGGCAACTACTGGATGCGCGTCGCCAAGGTCACGCCGAGCGGGGATGCCAGGGACGCCGTCAGGCCGATCCTGATCACCCTGGTGGTCAGCTTCATCAGCGCCTGGGTGCTCGCCGGGTCCGCTGCCATCTCACAGCACTTCTACGGCGGGAATTTCCTGGCCAACACATTGGTCACTGCCCTGATCCTCTGGGCAGGGTTCACGGCCGCCCGGTTCATTACCCACGATGCCTTCGAGGGCCGCCCGGCCGGGCTCACGGCGCTGAACTGCGCCCACGAACTCGTGACGCTTATGGTCATGGCCCTGATCATTGGCCTCTTCGGCATCAGGATCTGACGCGGCGGGTCCTGCCTGGCGACGCGCAAAAGCCCTGTCGCCACCGGTATTCCGGTAGCGGCAGGGCCTTTGCGCAGCACGGGATAATTTGCGCGTCGCAGGACCGTTGGCGCGTCGCGCGGCCTAGCGGTGCGTGAAGTCCGGCTGGCGCTTCTCGGTGAAGGCCGCCATGCCTTCCTTCTGGTCCTCGGTGGCGAACAGCGAGTGGAACACCCGGCGTTCAAAGAGCACACCCTGAGCCAGCCCGGTCTCAAACGCGGCGTTGACTGCTTCCTTGGCGACCATCGCCACCGGCTTGGACTTGGAGGCAATCACTTCGGCGGCCTTGAGGGCCTCCTCAACCACGTCCGAGGCCGGCACCACGCGGGACACCAGCCCGGCGCGTTCGGCTTCATCGGCGTCCATGAAGCGCCCGGTCAGGATCATGTCCATCGCCTTGGACTTGCCCACGGCGCGGGTGAGGCGCTGTGAGCCGCCCATGCCGGGGAGCACACCCAGGTTGATTTCCGGCTGCCCGAACTTGGCGTTGTCCCCCGCGATGATGAAATCGCACATCATGGCCAGCTCGCAGCCGCCGCCGAGGGCGAATCCGGACACGGCCGCCACCACCGGGATGCGCAGCCGGGTGAAGTCTTCCCAGCCCCGGAACCAGTCGGCCGCGTACATGTCCATGTAGCCCTTGGACTGCATTTCCTTGATGTCCGCACCGGCCGCGAAGGCCTTGGCGGACCCGGTCAGCACAACCGCGCCCACGTCCGGGTCGGTATCCATCGCGGACACGGCCGCCACGAGTTCGTCCATGGTGGCTTTGTTGAGGGCGTTCAGCGCCTGGGGCCGGTTGAGGGTCACGAGCCCCACCCGGCCGCGCCGCTCCACCAGAATGTTTGAGTACTGCTCCGTCATGCCTGTCCCCTCAGCTGCTGTTCGGATTTGTCCCGGATGTCGGTGATGATGCCGGAGAAGTCCCGGCCCGCCCCGCCTTCCGCGGCAAAGGTATCGTAAATTTCGGACGCTAGCGGCCCCAGCCGGGCGGCGACACCGGTGCTTTCCAGTGCGTTGAGCGCCAGCTTGAGGTCCTTCGCCATGAGGGCGCCCGCGAAACCGGGCTGGTAGTCCCGGTTGGCCGGGCTGGTCGGAACCGGTCCCGGCACGGGGCAGTTGGTGGTCAGCGCCCAGCACTGGCCCGAGGCCGCGGAGGCGACGTCGAACAGCGCCTGGTGCGTCAGGCCCAGCTTCTCGCCCAGCACGAAGGCCTCGCTGACCGCGATCATCGAGACGCCGAGGATCATGTTGTTGCAGATCTTCGCGGCCTGCCCGGCGCCGTGCTCCCCGCAGCGGACGACGCGCTTTCCCATGACCTCGAGCATCGGCTTGACCGCCTCGAAATCCTCCGGAAGGGCACCCACCATGAAGGTCAGGGTGCCCGCTTCGGCCCCGACGACGCCGCCGGACACGGGAGCGTCAACGGCCCGGTGGCCGGCCGCGACGGCAAGTTCGGCGGCCTCGCGCGCCTCGTCCACGTTAATCGTGGAGCAGTCCAGGAAGAGGGTGCCGGGCGACGCCACGTCCAGCAGGCCCGGCTGGCCGGGCTGTCCCGGCTGGCCGGGGATGCCGCGGTACGCGTCCAGCAGATGCTTGCCGCTGGGCAGCATGGTCAGCACGACGGCGGCGCCCGNCCCGCCGCGGCCTCAGCGGCGGTGTCAGCGGTGGCGATGCCGTGCGCCCGGGCAGTTTCCAGCGCGGCCGGCACCACGTCGAATCCGGTCACGGTGTAGCCGGCTTTGACCAGGTTGATGGCCATCGGCCCGCCCATGTGGCCAAGGCCCAGGAAGGCGATGGCGCCGGGCTGCGCCGGTTCAGACGGCGGTGCTTCAGACATTGTCGCGCTCCTTCGAAAGTTTCAGTTCACGGTCGCCGAGCGGCGCAAAACAGGATTCGACATCGGCCCGGCTGACCTCCGCGAGGGTGGCGGGCTGCCAGCGCGGATTGCGGTCCTTGTCCACCACCTGGGCGCGGATGCCTTCCCGGAAGTCAGGCCCGGCCAGGAACCGCAGCCCCACCCGGTACTCCCGTTCCAGGGCCTCCTCAAGGCTCAGTCCCCTGGCCCGGCGCAGGGATTCCAGTGCCACCTTCACGGCCGTCGGCGACTTGGCCTCGATGGTGTCGGCGACGTCTGCGGCTTCCCCGCCTACTGCGCGCAACCGACGCACGATCTCCTCGGCGTCGTCGCTGGAGTAGCAGGCGTCGATCCATTCCTGCTGTGCCGCGAGGACGGAGGGCGGGGGCTGCTCGGCGAAACGCGCGACGGCGGCGTCCGCCGTCTCGTTCTCCAGGGCCCCGGCAAGTTCCGCAAGCTCATCCGAGGGGACATAGTGGTCCGCGAGCCCCAGGAACAGCGCGTCGGCGCCGTTCAGGTGCGCGCCGGTAAGGGCCGCATGGGTGCCGGTCTCCCCCGGTGAGCGGGAGAGCAGCAGGGTTCCGCCGACGTCGGGCACAAAACCGATGGTGGTCTCCGGCATGCCCATCCGGGTGCGTTCGGTGACGATCCGGACCGAGCCGTGCGCGGAAATCCCCACCCCGCCGCCCAGGACCAGGCCGTCCATGAACGCCACATACGGCTTGGGATAGCCCGCGATCAGGGAGTTCAGCTGGTATTCCCCGGCCCAGAAGTCGGCTGTCGCGCCGCCGCCGTCGAGCATGTCGCGGTAGATGGCCACGATGTCGCCGCCGGCGCAGAGCCCCCGGTCACCGGCACCGCGGACCAGCACCGAAGCCACGGCGTCGTCGTCCGCCCAGAGCGTGAGCTGCTTCAGCATGGCCGAGGCCATGCCCGCGGTGAGCGCGTTGACGGCCTGGGGCCGGTTGAGGGTGACCACGCCCAGCCGGCCGCGCTGTTCGAACAGCACCTCCGCTGACGGGCTGTCCCCGGAGTGTTTCCCTACCATCAGCTGCCTTCCGGCATCACGAAGCTGGCGCCGGTGCGGATGCCTGAGGGCCAGCGGGTGGTGACCGTCTTGGTCTTGGTGTAGAAGCGGAAGGCGTCGGCGCCGTGCTGGTTGAGGTCCCCGAAGCCGGAGGCTTTCCAGCCGCCGAAGGTGTAGTAGGCGATCGGCACCGGGATGGGGACGTTGATGCCGACCATGCCCACCTGGACCCGGCTGGCGAAGTCGCGGGCGGAGTCGCCGTCGCGGGTGAAGATGGCCACGCCGTTGCCGAACTCGTGCTCGCTGCACAGGCGCAGGGCCTCGTCGTAGTCCTCCGCACGGAGGACACTCAGCACCGGGCCGAAGATCTCCTCCTTGTAGATTGTCATGTCCTTTGTCACGTTGTCGAAGAGGGTGGGGCCGACCCAGAAGCCGCCCTCGTAGCCCTCAACCTTGAGGCCGCGGCCGTCGGCCAGCAGGGTGGCGCCCTCGTCGACGCCAGCCTGGATGTAACCTTCGATCCGCTCCTTGGCGGACGCCGCCACCACGGGGCCGAAGTCCGAGTCCTTGGCGAGGCTGTGGCCGACCTTGAGGTCCGCAATCCGCTCCTCCAGCTTCGCGACGAGCGCGTCGCCGGTGGCCTTGCCGACCGGCACCGCCACGGAGATCGCCATGCAGCGTTCCCCGGCGGAGCCGAAGCCGGCGCCCATCAGCGCATCGGCCGCCATGTCCAGGTCCGCGTCCGGCATAATCACCATGTGGTTCTTGGCGCCGCCGAAGCACTGGGCGCGCTTGCCGTTCGCGGCGGCGGTGGCGTAGATGTACTGCGCAATCGGGGTGGACCCGACGAAGCCGATGGCCTGGACCCGGGGGTCCTCCAGCAAGGCATCCACCGCTTCCTTGTCGCCGTTGACGACGTTGAAAACGCCGGCCGGCAGTCCGGCCTCGGTGAAGAGTTCAGCGAGGCGCAGCGGCACCGAGGGGTCCCGTTCGGACGGCTTGAGGATGAAGGAGTTGCCCGCGGCGAGGGCCGGGCCGGACTTCCACAGCGGGATCATGGCCGGGAAGTTGAAAGGGGTGATGCCGGCGACGACTCCGAGGGGCTGGCGCAGCGAGTGGACGTCGATGCCGGTTCCGGCGTTGTCCGAGAATTCGCCCTTGAGCAGGTGCGGGGCGCCGGCGGCGAACTCCACGACCTCAATGCCGCGCTGGATGTCCCCCTTTGCGTCGAGGAAGGTCTTGCCGTGTTCCGAGGACAGCAGGGTGGCGAGTTCGTCCAGGTTCTGATTGACCAGGTCAACGAACTTGAGCAGGATCCGGCCGCGGCGCTGCGGGTTCATGGCCGCCCATTCGAGCTGGCCCTTTTCCGCGTTGGAGACAACGTTGCGGACTTCCTCCGCACTGGCCAGCGGCACCCTGGCCTGGACCTCGCCGGTGCAGGGATCGTAGACATCGCTGAAGCGCCCCGAGGTGCCTTCAACATGCTGTCCGTCAATGTAATGGGATAGTTCGCGAACCATGATGGAATGCTCCTTTGCACCGTGTGATTGCCGTAGTGACGGCCGGGCCACGTGTGACCCACGCCATCATCTGCTCCCGAATATACTCGGACTTCCTACTAAATTCCAGAGGGGCGTGGCCGGCGGGCAGCTTCGTCCGGCAGCCAAGTTCGGTAAGTTAGGGATTGTGAAGATTGCTACCTGGAATGTGAATTCGCTCCGCGCCCGTGCCGACCGTGTTGAAGCCTGGCTTCAGCGCACCGACTGTGATGTCCTGGCCATCCAGGAAACCAAGTGCAAGGACGACAACTTCCCGTGGGAGCTGTTCGAGAACATGGGCTACGAGGTGGCGCATTTTGGCCTGAGTCAGTGGAACGGTGTGGCGATCGCCTCCCGGGTGGGGCTCGACGACGTCGAACGCACCTTCCTGGACCAGCCCGTCTTCGGCAAGAACGGCAAGGACGCCGTGCAGGAAGCACGCGCCATCGGCGCCACCTGCGGCGGCATCAGGGTCTGGAGCCTCTACGTCCCCAACGGCCGGGCCCTCGACGATGAACACATGCCGTACAAGCTCAGCTGGCTGGACACCCTCCGGACCCACGCCGAGGGCTGGATCCGGGAGGATCCCGCAGCGCAGATCGCCCTGATGGGCGACTGGAACATCGCCCCGCAGGACGAGGACGTCTGGGACATCGACTACTTCCGCGCCGAGGGCCTCACGCACGTCAGCGACCCGGAGCGGGCTGCCTTCCACGCCTTTGAGAACGCCGGCTTCCAGGACGTCGTCCGCCCGCACACCCCCGGCCCCGGCGTCTACACGTACTGGGACTACACGCAGCTGCGCTTCCCCAAGAAGGAAGGCATGCGGATCGACTTCGTGCTGGCCTCCCCCGCACTGGCCGCCCGTGTCACCGGCGCGGCGATCGACCGCGAGGAACGCAAGGGCAAGGGCGCGTCGGACCACGCCCCCGTGATCGTGGAGCTGAGCGACTGATGGGCGCAGCCCAGGGAAGCGGCGTGATCCAGTGACGGGAAACCTCTACCGCGGGCAGGCCGGGCTGCCGTTCTCCTCCGCGCTGCGGATCTACGAACCCCTGGCGGCGTTCCCGGAGGACCAGCAGGCTGCCCTGCGCACGGCGGGGGCCCGGAGCGTTTCCCGGGCGGCCGTCGAAAACGCCGAACTGCTCGCCTCCCTGGGCCGCATTACCCGACCGGGCGGGGACCCGTTCCCCACCGGTGCGACGGACCTGGTCCGTGTCCTGGCAGTACCGCTGGCAGGCGGCACTGCCCCGGCA
>NZ_AUPJ01000278.1 GCF_000427315.1 Arthrobacter sp. TB 26 | reverse complement strand
CGGCGGGGCTCCCGACGCCGCTTTGCCCGAGCGGCTGCTGTACTGCCCCAGCCAGCTGGTGCTGCGGGCCGGGCTGGCTGCCAACGCCCTGATGGAGGGCATCCACGGGCCGCTGGCCCAGATGCTGATCCCGGAGGAGCAGCGCGACAGGCACCAGGAGCGCATCGATGAAGTGCGGGCGCATTCCGGGCTGGGCCGCGTGCACACCCGGGCGTCCACCTGGGGGATCCCCTTCAGCTGGTTCTGCCTGTTTACGGAGTCGGACCCCACCGACGTGGTGGAATCCGAGGGGCGGATTGTCACCGTGCGTATCCGCGCGACGATCGCCGAGGCCCTGGAACGGGTCCGCTATGCGGTGGCCCACCTGGCCCTGGCCGCACCGGATCTGGACATGCTGGAGGATCTCACCCAGCTCACCGAATGGCTGGAGCTCTTCCACCCGGGGTCGGTGGTGGAACTGGATTATGGGGCCGTGGCGGACAAGGTCTACCCGGATGACTCACCCATGGATGTGCGGCTGGGCATTGAGTGCCTGGCCGAAGGGGACATGACCGGCGCGGCTGCCGC
>NZ_AUPJ01000277.1:10065-12630 GCF_000427315.1 Arthrobacter sp. TB 26 | reverse complement strand
CGGGGATCTCCGCGTTGGTGCCGGCGGAGGCCGTGTGCAGTTTCAGCGTGCACAGCCCCAGGGCGCGCTCCACCGGCCCGGCGCCGATGTCGACGTACTGCATGCGGCCGTAGGGGACAACGAGGGTGCGCTGGAAGAAAATACCGCGGCGGATGAGGAGGTCATCTTCACGCTCGGCGTAGCCGAGCGCCCGCACCTGGCGGGGAATGAGCAGGAGCCGCCACAGGGCCAGGACCAGCATCACGGACGGGAGGGCGACGGCCAGCCAGAGCGGGAAGGACTGCCACCAGCCGTTGATGACGAGGACCAAGGGAAGGCACAGCAGCCCCACGACGAGGAGATTCGCCAGCGCCCAGCTGGTGAGCCTCACCGTGACGTATTTCTGCGAGACGCGCAGCCAGGTGATGCCCGGGGGGTCAATCGCCTCGGTATGCATATTCGCCTTCCGATTTCGGCTTGCGCTTCTCCTGGCGGCCGGGGGCCGATTCGCCCTCTCCATCCTCGGGGGGTATCCGGCAAAAGCGTTCCACGACCAGGCCAACAACGATCATGACCAGGCCGCCGCCGGCCATGGCCACGGCCTGCCAGGCGAGGGTCTGGTCGCTGCGCAGGTTCCAGAGCCGCAGCTGGTCAATGAAGATCCCGGCGTGCCAGCCGAGCAGGACGCTGCCGGTGTAGGCGCAGGCCTGGGCGAGGACGAGGGTCCAGGCGGCCAGGATGGGGTTGAGCATCTTCTTCTTCTTGCCGTTCCGCCAACGCAGCACCCGCACGCCCAGCACGAGGGTGAGCACAACGATCACGCCCATTGTGATGAGCCCGTTGAGCGGCAGGACGGGGGTGTTCAGGCTGTAGCGGGTGGTCAGGAGGGCAGCGAGCCAGCCGAGGACCCCCACGGCCAGGCCGATGATAAAGAGCACCAGTGGGCTGGTCAGCTTCATCATTCCACCGCTCCGGCCACGCCGTGGAGGTTTTCGAAGCCGTCGAAGGGGACAAGGCCGGCGAAGTCGGCGGCCTTCGCGGCGAGCTCGCCGACGCGTTCGCCGTCCAGCTCCGCCGCGGGGTCAATCAACGACCACGGGTACAGGACGAATGCCCGCTGGGCGGCACGCGGGTGGGGAATGGTGAGTTCCGGGTCGGAACTGACCAGGTCCCCGTAGGTGATGATGTCGACGTCGAGGGTGCGCGGGCCCCAGTGGACGTCGCGGACCCGGTGGTGCTTTTGTTCCACAGCGTGGCAGTGCTCCAGCAGTTCACGAGGTGTCAGTGTCGTGTCCACGGCGATCACCATGTTGAGGAAGTCCGGCTGGCCGGCCGGTCCGCCGACCGCCTTGGTCTGGACGATCGGGGAGATGGCCAGGAGGCGGACCTCGGGCGGGTCGACGAGGTCCGCGACGGCAGCCGAGAGCGTGTCGCTGCGCGCCCCCAGGTTGCTGCCGAGCGCAAGCACGGCGCGGGTGTAGTTCATGGCTGTTCCTGCCGGGTTCGCCGGACGCTGACGGAGACGTCGCCGAACTCGACTTCGATCGGAGCCTTGGGTTTGTGCACGGTGATGTCCACCGCGGCGGCGGGGAACTTCCGCAGCACGTCCTCGGCGATCCGCACGGCCAGTGCCTCGATCAGGTTCAGCGGCTCCCCGGTGATCCAGCTCCGGATGCATTCGGCCACTTCACCGTAGTGCGCGGTGTCCAGGACGTCGTCGGAGGCGGCGGCGCGGCTGAAGTCCAGGTGCAGTACGGCGTCGACCACGAATGGCTGGCCGTCGCGCCGCTCGAAATCAAACACTCCGTGATGGCCGACGGCGGTGACGCCGCTCAGCGTGATCTGGTCCATGGTGCCCGCCGGTTCAGTTGTCGCCGGCGGCGGGCACAGCTGGTGCCTGCGCCGCCGTCATGCGGGCGGCGACCTTAACGGCGTCGAGGCTGGGCCCGACGTCGTGCACCCGGACCGCCCAGGCGCCCCGGTGGGCACTGATGGCGGTCACAGCGGCGGTTGCGGCGTCGCGCTCGGCCGGCGGGGCGGCCTTGCCGGCGACCGTCAGGAGACTGCCGAGGAAGCGTTTGCGGGAGGCGGCCACGAGCACCTTGTGCCCCATCGCCTGCAGCACATCCAGGTGAGTCAGCAGCTCCCAGTTCTGCACGTCGGTCTTGGAAAAACCCAGGCCCGGATCAACGATGATCTGCTCCGGGGTGACACCGGCGGCGTAGAGCTTGTCGCGGACTCCGGCGAGCTCCGCGGCCACGTCTGCAGCCACGTTCCCGTATTCGGTCAGCGTGTCCATGGTGCTGGCGTTGCCCCGGCGGTGGGTGAGGACGTAGGGGGCCTTGCTGCGGGCCACGAGCTCGGCCATCTCGGGCTCCATGCTGAGGCCGGAGACGTCGTTGATGATCACGGCACCGGCGTCCAGCGCCGCCGCAGCGGTGGCGGCGTGGGTCGTGTCGATGCTGATCAGGGCGCCGGCCTTGGCCAGGGCCGCGATCACGGGCAACACCCGCCGCTGTTCCTCGTCAGGCTCCACTTCGGTCGCTCCCGGGCGGGTGGATTCGCCGCCGACGTCGATGATGTCGG
>NZ_AUPJ01000277.1:0-10056 GCF_000427315.1 Arthrobacter sp. TB 26 | reverse complement strand
AAAACATCCGCAGGCCGGCGGCGATGGCGGTGTCGGCGGTGGCGTGCTGGCCGCCGTCGCTGAAGGAGTCCGGGGTGACGTTCAGGATCCCCATCACAAGCGTCCGGTCCGTGGGAAGATCCTCGAATTTCGCTGCCGGGCGGGACTTGCGCAGTACGGGCAGGGGCGAAGTCGCGGGTCCGGTTCCGGGGGCTGCGGCTAGGGAGTCCATAGTCTGTGTTCTTACCTTCCGATGATGAGGCTCATGGCTTCGGCACGGGTGGCCGGGTCATGGAGTTGCCCGCGTACCGCGCTGGTGACGGTCCTGGCGCCGGGCTTGCGGATGCCGCGCATGGACATGCAGAGGTGTTCGCATTCGACGACGACGATTGCGCCGCGCGGCTTGAGATGGGTGACGAGGGCTTCGACGATCTGGGTGGTCAGCCGTTCCTGGACCTGGGGGCGGCGGGCAAACATGTCCACCAGCCGCGCCAGTTTGCTCAGCCCGGTGACCTTTCCGTCGTGGGAGGGAATGTAGCCCACATGGGCGACGCCGTGGAACGGAACAAGGTGGTGCTCGCACGTGGAGTAGAACGGAATGTCCTTGACCAGGACCAGTTCCTCGTGGTCCAGGTCGAAGGTGGTGGCGAGGATTTCCGCAGGATCGTGGTGGAGTCCGGCGAACATCTCGGTGTAGGCCTTGGCGACCCGTTTCGGGGTGTCCAGGAGGCCGCTGCGGTCCGGGTCCTCGCCGATGGCGATCAGGATCTCACGGACCGCCGCCCTGATCCGGGCCTGGTCCACGGGCGCGGGGCCGGGGACGGCCCCTCCCGCCGCCAAAGGTTCGGTGGCGGGAGCGTCGTCGTCGTCATTGAAGAAAGAAGTCACGGAAGAAGCCTAGCCGGGATGGCCGTCGGGCCCGAGATCCGTTACACCGCCTTGGAACGGCTCCTGTCCGGAGACACCCTGGGCGTGCGGCGGGAAGGTGTCCAGCGGTTCCTCGAGGCGTGCTTCCTTGGCTTCTTCCTGGGCCTCGCGTTCGGCCTTCTCGCGGCGGGACTCCACGGGGCCGACGTCCTGGATTGGACGGGTCTCCTTGGAGAGCCAGATCTCGCGGAAATCGCGCTTGCGGATGTTGATGAAGACCTGGGCGATTTCGGCCTGGTTCAACGTTTCGCGTTCCAGCAGTTCGAGGGCCAGCTCATCCAGGACGTCGCGGTTCTCGGTCAGGATGGCGTAGGCCTCGTCGTGGGCACCCTCGATGAGGCGGCGGACTTCCTCGTCGACGATGTAGGCGATCTGGTCGGAGTAGTTGCGCTCGTGGCCGGCGTCGCGGCCCAGGAAGGGCTCGCCGCCGCCCTGGCCGAGGCGCACTGCGCCGACCCGTTCGCTCATGCCGAACTCGGTGACCATCTTGCGGGCGATCCCGGTGGCCTTCTCGATGTCGTTGGACGCGCCGGTGGACGGGTCGTGGAACACGAGTTCTTCCGCGACGCGGCCGCCCATGGCGTAGGCCATCTGGTCGAGCAGTTCGTTGCGGGTCACGGAGTACTTGTCGTTCTCCGGAACCACCATGGTGTAGCCCAGGGCGCGGCCGCGGGGCAGGATGGTGATCTTGGTGACCGGAGCCGAATTCCGCAGCGCCGCCGCCACCAGGGCGTGCCCGCCTTCGTGGTAGGCGGTGACTTTCCGCTCGTGTTCCTTCATGACGCGGCTGCGCTTCTGCGGGCCGGCCATCACACGGTCGATGGCCTCGTCGAGGGCGCGGTCATCGATCAGGTTGGCGTTCGAGCGGGCTGTCAGCAGTGCGGCCTCGTTGAGGACGTTGGCCAGGTCCGCCCCGGTGTACCCGGGGGTCTTCTTGGCCACGGCCCTCAGGTCGACGCCGGGAGCCATCGGCTTGCCCTTGGCGTGGACCTTCAGGATCTGGTCGCGGCCGATCAGGTCGGGCGCCTCGACGGAGATCTGTCGGTCGAAGCGGCCCGGCCGCAACAGGGCCGGGTCGAGGACGTCGGGCCGGTTCGTGGCGGCGATCAGGATGACGTTGGTCTTGACGTCGAAGCCGTCCATTTCGACCAGCAGCTGGTTGAGGGTTTGCTCGCGTTCGTCATTGCCGCCGCCGATGCCGGCACCGCGGTGTCGTCCGACGGCGTCGATCTCGTCCACGAAGATGATGGCGGGCGCGTTGGCTTTGGCCTGCTCGAACAGGTCGCGGACGCGGGACGCGCCGACGCCGACGAACATTTCAACGAAGTCGGAACCGGAGATCGAGAAGAACGGAACGCCTGCCTCGCCGGCGACGGCGCGGGCCAGCAGGGTCTTACCGGTACCGGGAGGGCCGTAGAGCAGGACGCCCTTGGGGATTTTGGCACCCACGGCCTGGAACTTCGCCGGTTCCTGGAGGAATTCCTTGATTTCTTCGAGTTCCTCGACGGCCTCGTCGGCTCCGGCGACGTCGCCGAAGGTGACCTGGGGCATGTCCTTGTTGACCAGTTTGGCCTTGGACTTGCCGAACTGCATGACCTTGGAGCCGCCGCCCTGCATGCGGGAGAGCAGGAACCAGAAGAGGACACCGAGAAGGATGACCGGAATCAGGAGGGAGAACAGTCCGGCGAACCAGTTGTTCTCGACCGGCTGGTCGGTGTAGCCGCTCGGCGGGCGGGAGTCCGTGACGGCCTTGACCACGTCAGCGGCGCGGGCATTGACGTAGTAGAACTGGATGTTCTTGCCCTTGTCCTGGCCGTCAACCTGCAGGTTTTCCTTCAGCACCAGGTCCACGCGGTTTTCCGCGTCGAAGATCTTGGCCTGTTCAACCTTGCCGCCGTCGGTCAGCAGCGCAAGACCCTTGTCGGTGTCGATCCGGGACGAACCGCCCGGGGACAGGGTCGCAAAGGCCAGCAGGAGCATGCCAACAACAACGACAATCCAGATGCCCGGGCCCTTGAAGAAACTCTTAGCTTTCATCTGTTCGGGGCAGGCCCCGTCCCTCCTGGTAGTGCTGCACGGCGACCGATCTGCGCGCGTGTGGTGCTGCATCAGTGTCTAGCTATACACCGTCGCAGTAGCTCACGCACGGTGAAGTCCAAAAGTTCCCTGAGGGCGTAGCGGGGCCGGGCAGGACCGGCCCCGTGCCGGACCTGTCCTGCCGGGTTTGTCCTGCCGGACGCGGCGGCCGTCTGCTACTCGTAGACGTGCGGTGCCAGGGTGCCGACGAAGTCCAGGTTGCGGTACTTCTCGGCGTAGTCCAGTCCGTAGCCCACCACAAACTCGTTGGGGATGTCGTAGCCGACGTACTTGACGTCGATCTGGACCTTCGCGGCGGTGGGCTTGCGGAATGCGGTGCAGATTTCCACCGACGCGGTGCCACGGGATTCCAGGTTGGTCTTGAGCCAGGACAGGGTCAGGCCGGAATCAATGATGTCCTCGACGATCAGGACATCCTTGCCCATGAGGTCAGTGTCCAGGTCCTTGAGGATACGGACCACGCCGGAGGACTGCGTGCCGGACCCGTAGGACGAGACGGCCATCCAGTCCATTGAAACGTGGCTGTGAAGGGCACGGGCGAGGTCGGCCATGACCATCACGGCGCCCTTGAGCACGCCGACGATCAGCAGATCGCGGCCTTCGTAGTCCTTGTCGATCTGGGCAGCGAGTTCGGTGATCCGTGACTGGATCTGCTCCTTGGAGTACAGAACGTGCTTGAGATCTGACTGGACGTCGTTTGAATCCACCAATAACTCCTGTGTAGATGCGGGGGCGACTATATTTTGGGCGGTTTTTGAGGCCGGAATACAAGCTTCCCACAGCGGGCCGCTTCGCGGGGAACACCGCCGGGGCCGGGCTGCCCCTCGGCGAGGAGCTGCGCGAGTGAGAGCCGGTAGACGCTGACCCCGCCGGGGAGCTCCACGGGACCCGCAGATCCCTGCCGGCGGAGGAGCGCCTCCGCGGCGAGGAGCCGCTGGTAGCTGGGCTGCTGGCCTCCGACGGTGGCCGCGGCCTTTGCGATGACCCGGAACCTGACGGCCGGCGCGAGCCCGCGCAGGGCCTCCTCCGGGAGGCTGATCGTGCCACCGGATTGTTCCCGCAGCTCGAGGAAGGTGTCATTCGCCACGTCCTCGAGGTAGTCGGCGTCCAGCTGCAGGATTGCGGCAGTCCGCGCGAGCGATTCCGCCACCCCCGGACCAAGCTTCTCCTCAAGCAGCGGCAGTACCTCGACGCGGGTCCGGGACCTGGCGAACGCCGGATCCGCGTTGCTCGGATCGTGCCACGGGTCCAGGCCCTCGGCCTCGCAGATCGCGAGGGTGTCGGCGCGGCGCAGCCCCAGGAACGGCCGCAGCAGGCGACCACGGGCAGGCCGCATCCCCGCCAGGGAACGCGTTCCCGAGCCGCGGGCGAGCCCCAACAGCACCTGTTCGGCCTGATCGTCAAGGGTGTGGCCGAGCAGGATGGCCGCGGCTCCGGCGTCGTCCGCGGCGGCTTCCAAGGCGGCGTGCCGGGCGTCCCGGGCGGCAGCCTCCGGGCCCATCCCGGTGGAGGCGACCGTGACTGTACTGACCTGGACGGGCGACAGGCCCAGTTCCCGCAAGGCCACCGCAGCAGCGGCGGCGACGTCGGCGGAACCGGGCTGCAACTGGTGGTCGACGACGACGGCGCCCACGGAAATGGGGTGGCCGTCCACGTGCCCGCGGCGGGCGAAGTAGGCGGCGACGGCGGCGAGGGCCAGAGAATCGGGTCCGCCGCTGCAGGCGACCAGGACACGTTCCGGGTAGCCCGCTCCGGCAAGCGCGTCCTGCAGCACTTTCCGTGCCGTGCCGACGACGGGAGCCAGCCGGCCGGGCCGGCGCCGGCCGCTGGAAACCCGGCCGCTGGAAGCGGGACTGGATGTCACGGGAACTAGTGCCCCATCCGTTCGAGCCAGAGCCTGGAGTTGTGGATTTCAGTCTCGCTGGGCAGGTGGTCTGCGGACTCCCAGACCTTGTTGAAACCCTCCATGCCGGCTACATCCACCACTTCACGGACAAACTTTGACCCGTCGCTGTACTGGCGCATCTTGGCATCCAGCCCGAGCAGGTTGCGGATGAACTTTTCAATCACGCCGCGGTCCGCGCCCCGGGTGTTGAAGCGCTGCCGGATGGTCTTCACGGACGGCACGATGCTCGCGTCCACCGCGTCCATCACCACGTTGGCGTGCCCTTCGAGCAGGCTCATCAGGGCGGTCAGGCGTGAGATCGCGGCCTTTTCCTCGGGGTTCTGCAGCAGGTCAAGGATGGCGCCCCGGCTGGGGGCGGCGCCGGACGCGGTGCGGTCCTTGAGCGATTTCGCTGCGGCGGAGGCCCGTTCCATCAGGGAGTCGACGTTGCCGAGCAGCTGGCCGCTGAGGCTTTCGATCTCGTCCAGCATGTGGTGCCGGAGCCAGGGCGCGGCAGCGAACTGCACCCGGTGGGTCTGCTCATGCAGGCAGACCCAGAGCCGGAAATCCTCGGGTTCGACGTTGATTTCGCGCTCGACGGAGATGATGTTCGGCGCCACGAGGAGCAGGCGCCCGGCGGCGGGGGCGGTCGAGTTCTCGGCAAGGGCGGAGAAGGGGTCGTACTGGCCCAGGACCTTGCTGGAGAGGAACGCGAGGATGGCGCCGAGCTGGCTGCCCGTGATGGCCCCGCTGACGCTGGCCGCGCCGGGGTTCAGGGTGCCGCGGCGGCCCTCGAGCATCTTTTCCATCGCCGGTTTGAGCATCACGGCGAAGCTCTGGGTGTTGGCCTTGGACCAGGACGCCCGGTCCACCACCAGGACCGAGGAGTCGCGGAGGTCACGGGCGGCTTCCAGGCCAGTGATGTCATGGACGTGGGGCACGGAAATGTCCGCCATCAGCCGCAGGTTGTCTACGGCGGCACCGATTTCCGCCGATCCCAGGGTGGGCCCGGCCGGTGTCAGCCGGGCGGCGGTGGAAGCGGCAAGCTCCCAGTTGATGAGTGCTTGGGCTTGGGCTGATGTCTCGCTGGCAGAGGACTCCATAGGCTCCATCAGATCACAGGGGACTGACAATCCGCCTTAAATCATCGCCGTCGTGCAGGCCATCCGTTGCTCCGTAACTGCCGTTTTGGGGGTCCAAAAGGGCGTTTACGGAGCAGTCGACGGTTCGACGGCTGCCGCAGGTGTCAGCGGCAGCCGCATCCGGCAAGGACGGAGGCGGTGCGGTCCAGCGCGGCCTTGTTCGCCGCCCCCGGGGTCAGGCCGTTACCGATGAAGGAAAACACCAGGAGCCGTCCGTCCGCGTCGACGACGTAGCCGCTCAGGGCGATCACCGTGTTCAGTGTGCCGGTCTTGGCCCGGACCAGCCCTGCACCGCGCGCCGTCGCGGCGTCCACGTACCGCCCCCCCAGGGTTCCGGTGAGCCCGGCGACGGGGAACCCGGCCAGGGCGGCGCGCAGCCGGGTGTCCGCGCCCGAGGTGATGGCCCGGACCACTCCGGTGAGCTGGCGGGCGGAAACCCGGTTGGCCAGCGCCAGTCCGGAGACGTCCGCGGCACGCAGGGTGGCGGCGGGGATTTCCAGGCCTTCCAGCTGCTGCAGCACTGCTGCCACGGCGCCCTCATTGCTGCCGGGCTTTCCGGCCGCCACCGCCGTCATTCGGCCGATCGTCTCGGCCAGGTAGTTGTCCGAGGTGCGCAGCAGCAGGTCCACCTGCTGGCCAACGGTGGCGGACTGGACCTCGGCCAGGACCCTGGTTCCGGCGCTGCCGGCGTCCGTCCCGGCCGGGACCCGGACAACGCCGGGCGCCACCGTCATTCCGGCGGCGGCGGCCGCGGTCGAGAGCTGGGCGGAAAACGCCTCGGCGGCGCTCATCGCGGCGTCCTGGGGGCGGGGGCCGGTGGTCTTGGCGGGGTCGAACCGGGCCGCATTCACTGCCAGCGGGAACAGCGGCGCGACCTCACCGGCGGCAACATCCTCCGGGCTCCAGGCCGGGTTCAGCGCGGGACCGGTGAAAAGTGAGTCGTCGAGCAGCACCGTTAAGGGGACGGAGACGCCGTCGTCCTGCAGGGCTCGGACGGTTGACTGGGCGAGGGTGGCGAGCCCGGCATGGCCCAGCACGGCGCCGGGGACCGATTCGCCGGAGCCCAGGAGCACGTCCCCGCCGCCGGTGAGCACGACGGCGCCGGGGGCGGCGCCCGCCACGGCCTTGGTACTGAAGCGGCGCTCCGGGCCGAGGGTGCGCAGGGCTGCGGCGGCCGTGAACAGCTTCATGTTGGAGGCAGGTACCCGGGCCGTGTCGCCGGACCGGTCGAAGAGCACTTCCCCGGTGAGGGCGTCCTGCACCACTCCGGTGAAGCTGCCGGCGCCGTCGGTCTTCAGGGTTTCGTTGAGTTGAGCCGAGAGGGGACCCGCTGCCGGAACGGGAGCGGCGTCCGTGAGCGGTTCGATGCCGTCCATGGTGCCGCCGGTGCGGGCGGCCAGGGTGCCGGGGACCTGCTGCCAGGGCGGGGCGGCCTGGGCCGTAGTTCCGGAAGGGGCGGGGCCGAGGAAGGCTGGCGCGAGGGCGATGCCGGCGGGGAGGGCGAGCGCCACGACCAGCAGGGTCTGCAGCAGCAGCGGGAGGCTCCGCCGCAACAGCCCGGCGACCGGGTCCGCGCCCGGGCGGCTCGTTCTGCGTTTCATGCTGCTACTGGTCCTTTAGTCCTGAAATGTCCCCACTAGTTCCTGAAACCTGGGCCTCTCGCTATATCCTCAATAGTAGTCGGCGGCACCGGCAGCGCTTTTTGTGAATGTCACGGGTGCCGCGAACCCCCTGAATTCGTCGAGGAGCATTCCATGAAGCATGACGTGACCATCGAGATCCCCAAGGGATCACGTGTCAAGTACGAAGTCGACCACGAAACGGGCCGCGTCCGCCTGGACCGCGTCCTGTTCACCTCCATGCAGTACCCCACGCACTACGGCTTCTTCGAGAACACCCTGGGTGAAGACGGCGATCCGCTGGACGCCCTCGTGCTGCTGCAGGACTTCGACCTGCACCCCGGCGTCATCGTCGAGTCCCGTCCCATCGGCGTGTTCAACATGACCGACGACGGCGGCGGAGACGCCAAGGTGCTCTGCGTGCCGGCCGACGCCCGCTTCGATCACATCAACGAGATCAGCGACGTCAGCGAATACCTGATCAAGGAAATCGAGCACTTCTTCACCCGTTACAAGGACCTGGAGCCGGGCAAGTGGGTCAAGGCCGAGGGCTGGGGCGACCGAGCCGCCGCCGAGGCCGAGCTTGAGGCATCCATCAAGCGTTTCGTGCCGCACACGCACTAACCTCCCAACTCCAACGCGGGGTCACTTACCGCCCATCCGGCCGCCGGACATGGGCCGCAAGTGACCCCGCGTTGCTGTTTAAGCCGGGTCAGGAATGTGTGAAATCGTTATCTCATGAACGACGTGCCTGCTTTTAGTCCTCCCTGCGGTCCGGTCACCGGATGGCATGACGGTGAGGTGGTGCGCGCCACCGGAATCCCCTACGCCACGGCGGGACGTTTCCAGCCCCCGGCCAGTCCGCCCGACTGGACCGAAGTCCTCGCCGCCACGTCCCTTTCCCCGGCGTGCCCGCAGGCCCCGGTTCCGTTCCTGGACGACATCCTCGGCACCCGCTATGGGGAGCTGCCCGGCAGTGAGGACTGCCAGCGGCTCTCCATCACCCTGCCGGCCGGCCTCGCCGGAAACGAACGCCTGCCCGTGATGGTGTGGCTCCACGGCGGGTCCTACACCTCCGGCTCCGGGGACCTGGCGATCTTCGACCCCAAGGCCCTGGTGGCCGAGAACGGGGTCATCGTGGTGTCCGTGACCTACCGCCTCGGCCTGTTCGGCTACCTCGCAACCGGCACGGGCCGGCCCGCGAACCTCGGCCTCCTTGACCAGCTGGAGGCCTTCCGCTGGGTGCAGCGCAACATCAGCGCCTTCGGCGGCGACCCGGGAAACGTCACGGCCTTCGGGCAGTCCGCCGGAGGCGACGCCGTCGCCCACCTCATGGCGACGCCGGAAGCCCCGGCCCTATTCCAGCGCGCCATCATCCAAAGCGCACCCCTGGGCATCACCCGGGGAAGGGAAAAGATGAGCACCGCCATGGGCATCGCCGCGGAAACCGTCACCGAAGACACCCCGGCGATGGACGTTGTGGAAATCGAGGGGCACGTATCGCAGGTGGCCCGGAAGTTCGGGCTGATAGCGGCCATGCCGTTCGGCACCCAGTACGGGCACGCCCCCTTGCCGGCGGAATCCGGCATTGAGGACGCGTGGAACGCCACGGCCCCCGGGATCGAGGTCCTGATCGGACATACCTCCGAGGAAGCCCGGATGTTCCTGCCGCGCAACCGCGCCGTCAGCCGCCTGTCCCAGGTCCCGGTGCTCGGGACCGCCGTCGTCCGTGCCATCAACTGGGGCGTGACAGAGGCGGTGTACGGCAGGGCCGCCAGGAAATTCGCCCGNCCCGCCGTCACGCCCGGGCCGGCGGCACTGCGTACAGCTACGTGCTGTCCTGGGCCGCGCCGGGAAACTTCTACGGCGCAGCGCACACTGTGGACCTGCCACTGCTGTTCGGCAACGAAAGCACGTGGGCAGGAGCCGGGCTGCTCACGGGCGCCAGCTGGGAGGAAATCAACGCCCCGGGCCGTGAACTCCGCGCCATTTGGGCCCGCTTTGCCTCCGGGGAGGGTCTGGACAGCCATGGCGGGATTCCCGGCGTCCTCCGGTACCGCTCGGTCTGAGTCGAAGGAACTCTCGCATGAACAGTTCCCTGGCCCCTCCCGGCAGACCGCGGTGAAGACCCTCGGCGTCGACCTCCCCGCGGCCACCAGGAAAACTGCGGCCGCCGCCCTCGAATGGAGCGACGGAACCGCCCGGACCGGGCTGATCCCGCTCAGTGTCTCCGCCGACAGGCTGGCACACCCGGCGATGCGCTGCGCGGTCATCCAGGCCAAAATTGCACGGGCTCACGGGCCGCAGTCCAGGGACGGCAGCGGCCGGCTCGCTGAGGTCTATCCGGCCGCGTCCCTGGAGTCCTGGGGGTTGCTGGCCCGCGGCTACAAGGGACCCGGCGGCGCGC
>NZ_AUPJ01000276.1 GCF_000427315.1 Arthrobacter sp. TB 26 | reverse complement strand
GAGCCAGTCCGGCTGAGGCCGGCCGGCAGGGGGTCTGGATTCCGACCTTCCGCGGGTCGCTCCGGCACCAGATTCCGCTCCCCTGACCGCCCGGTCAGCTGCGGCTGGGACTGTGCCGGGGCCCTGGGCCGGGGCGCTTGCCTGACTGCCTCCACCGGGTAGTGTGGATCCAGAATGTTCACGCTGACGATCAACCAAACCGACAGCCGGCGCGACGGCGACTGCGTGCCGCAGCTCCTCAAGGACCTGCGGCACATCCCGGCGCGCCTCGATTTCGACCGTTCCGTGGAGGACGAGGTCCAGGGCATTGTGGACAGCCCCCGGCAGGCCGTGGACGCGGCGATGATCGCCCTGCGGACCGGCAGCTGGTACGTCGGCATCGGCGTCGGGCCGGTCAATGAGCCCCTGCCGAACCAGATCAAGGACGCCTCCGGCCACGGGCTGATCTATGCCCGCCGGGCCGTCGACCGGCTGCGCAGCGGCAAGGACCGGATCCCGGTCGCTGTGGAGGGCCCGCAGGCCGACCTCGCCGCGGAGTCCGAGGCCGTGCTGCGGCTGCTGGGGCACATCGTGCACGACCGCAGCCCCGCGGAATGGCGGGTGCTGGACCTGCTGACCCCCGGGGTCCGCGGACAGCAGAAGGCGGTGGCCGAGGAACTCGGGATCACCACCCAGGCTGTCAGCAAGGCTGTGGCACGGGCCCAGTGGAATGAGGAGCATGCGGCGCGGCCCGCCGCGGCGAGGCTTCTGGGCCTCATTCTCGAAGTCCGCTGACCCGACGCCCCGCGTTGGCTAGAGCAGCAGGCTGCGCAGCACGTGGGCGGCGCCGTCGTCGAAAACGGAGTGGGTGACCTCGTTCGCTGCGGCGATGACCTCCTCGGGTGCCTGGCCCATGGCGACACCGCGGGCGGCCCAGGTGAGCATCTCGATGTCATTGCGGCCGTCGCCGACGGCGACGGTGTGGTGCGCCTCGATGCTCAGCCGGCCGCGGAGGTGCTCGAGCGCGCTCGCCTTGGTCACGCCGGCGGCCGCGATGTCCAGCCACGCCGTCCAGCCCACCGAGTAGGTCACGCCGGCCAGACCGATGTGGCGGATGGCCGTGTTGAACTCCTCGGGGGTGTTCTCGGAACTGAAGACCACGACCCGCACTGCGGTGGCTTCCAGCATGGTCTGGAAGTCGACGCCGATGGCCTCCACGCCGAAGCTGGCATCCTGGAAGCGCTCGGTGGAGAGGAAGTTGCCGTCCTCGTCCTCCAGCGCGTACTTGGCCGACGGCAGCCGCTTCCGCAGTGCGCGGAGCGCGGGGCCGGGGTCGAATGTTGCCTTGTGCACGATCTCGTAGCCGTCGGACAGGCTGGAATCCAGCCGCAGGGTGACACCGCCGTTGGAGCACACGGCATAACCGTTTTCGATGCCGATGTGCTCAATGATGGGCAGCGTCGCGTTAAGTGAGCGGCCGGTCGCGATGGTGACGTGGTGGCCGGCCGCCACAACATCCTGGGCGGCCTCGCGGACGGGGACGGACATGTGGCCGTCATGGTCCACGAGGGTGCCGTCGACGTCGAGCGCGACCATCAGCTTGCGGGCTGTGGTGTTCTGGTTGTTCCGGTTGTTGTCTCGCCGGTCATCGTTGCCGGCGACTGAGGTTTCAGTCAATGTTGTCATCCAATAAGTAGAGCAGACACCCCCGACAGCCGCTAGGACGCAGGCCACAGCGCGCGGTGAATCCGGGGTGAACAGCTGTTGAAGCCCGTGCCGGCTGCGGCTCAGATGACCGGGAAGACCGTCATGCCGCCGAGGTACTTCTGCAGTGCCTGCGGGATGTTGACGGAGCCGTCCGGGTTCTGGTGGTGCTCCAGGATGGCCACGATCCAGCGGGTGGTGGCCAGGGTGCCGTTGAGCGTGGCGACCGCACGGGTGCCTTTGGATGCCCCGTCCTCATTCAGCACGCGTTCGCGGATGTTGAGCCGGCGCGCCTGGAAGGTGGTGCAGTTGGACGTCGAGGTCAGCTCGCGGTAGGCGCCCTGCGTCGGAACCCAGGCCTCGCAGTCGAACTTGCGGGCTGCGGAGTTGCCGAGGTCTCCGGCAGCGGTGTCAATCACCCGGTAGGGCAGTTCGCACTTGGCCAGCATCTCCTCTTCCCAAGCCAGCAGCCGGGCGTGCTCGGCCGGAGCCTCCTCGACCGTTGTGTAGATGAACATCTCCACTTTGTTGAACTGGTGGACCCGGATGATGCCGCGGGTGTCTTTGCCGTGCGAACCGGCCTCGCGGCGGTAGCAGGAGCTCTGCCCGGCGTAGCGGATCGGGCCCGCGGAGAGGTCCAGGATCTCGTCCGCATGGTAGCCGGCCAAGGCCACCTCCGAGGTGCCCACGAGGTACAGGTCGTCTTCGGCAAGGCGGTAGATCTCGGCGTCGTGCTTGACGTCGAAACCGGTGCCCTGCATGGTTTCCGGGCGCACCAGGGTCGGGGTGATCATCGGCACGAAGCCGGCGTCGATTGCCTGTTCCATGGCCATCTGCAGGAGCGCCATTTCCAGCCGGGCTCCGGCGCCGCGCAGGAAGTAGAAGCGGGAACCAGACACCTTGGCGCCGCGCTCCATGTCGATGGCGCCGATCAGCTCACCGATTTCCAGGTGGTCCTTGGGCTCGAAATCGGTGAACTCGCGGGGGGTGCCGACGGTCTTGACCACGATGTAGTCATCCTCGCCGCCCTCGGGGACACCGTCCTCAATGAGATTGGGAATGCCGCGCAACAGTTCCTCGTGGGCGGCCTGCGCGACGTCGGCTTCGGCGGACGCGGCCTTGACCTCTCCGGCGAGGACCTTGACCTCTGCCAGCAGGGCCTGCTTCTCCTCCCCCTTGGCCTGCGCCACCTTCTTGCCGAAGGCATTCTGCTCGGCCCTCAGGTTTTCGAAGCGGATCAGGGCGGCACGCCGGGCCGCGTCCGCGGAGATGATCGCGTCCACCACGGATTCATCGGCGCCGCGGGCGCGCTGGCTGGCCCGGAACTTGTCCGGATTTTCGCTGAGGTCTTTTACGTCGATCACCTGACAAGAGTATCCAATCCGGCCACCAATGCCGGGCAATCAGGCAGCCGGCCAGCGGCGGGATAGTGTTGGAGCACAATGCGCGACTGGCTGCTGTACCTCGTCATCGCTGGAGTCCTGGCGTTTGCCGTCTCCAGTTGGTGGGGAGTGCGCAAGCTCAAGGCCAGGCACACCCGCAGCGCCGTGTGGGAGGAAACGCACAGCCCGGGCCTTGGCCAGCAGAAAGTGGCCGTGGTGATGAACCCGATCAAGGCCCGGTCGGACGAGGCCCGCACCCTGATCGGGAATGCGTGCGCCGCGGCCGGCTGGGTGCCGCCGCGGTTTTTCGATACCACCGCCGAGGACCCCGGGTTCTCACAGGCGCGTGCCGCCGTCGAGTACGGGGCCGACGTCGTCCTCGTGGGCGGCGGTGACGGCACCGTGCGGGTGGTGGCAGACATCCTCGCCGGCACCGACACCGCCATGGGCCTGATCCCGCTCGGCACCGGCAACCTGCTGGCCCGCAATATCCACCTTGACGTGGGCGACCTGCACGGAAGCATCGAAACCGCCCTGTTCGGGCACCAGCGCTTCATCGATACGGCGCGGATGAGGGTGGAGAATTCCCGCACCAACGAGTCAGCGGAGCACACGTTCCTGGTCATTGCCGGCATCGGCATGGACGCCGAAGTCGTGGGCGACACCAACGACGGGCTCAAAAAGGCTGTGGGCTGGCTCGCCTACACCGAAGCGGGCGTGCGGCACCTCCCCGGCCGCCGCAAGAAGGTCTCCATCTCGCTGGACGACCAGCCGGAGCAGAGCCGGAAGATCCGCAGCGTCCTGTTCGCGAACTGCGGCCTGATCCCCGGCGGGATCGACTTCATCCCGCAGGCCATGATTGATGACGGAATGCTCGATGTTGTGGTCATGAGTCCGCGCAGCGCGATCGGCTGGCTGGCGATGTACTGGAAGATCGTGTTGAAGCACAAGAGAAACCTGCCGGTGATGGCGTATTACCGCTCCGGAAAAATCACCATCCGCTGTGCGGAGCCGATGCCCACACAGGTCGACGGCGATCCGACCGGCGAGGCCACGAAAGTCACCGTGCAGGTTGCCCCCGGCTCGCTGCTCGTCCGGGTCAAGGACGGCACCGAGGGAGATTAGGCGCTGGCTTCCTTCGCGGCGGCGGTTTTTTTCGCTTCCGCGGCTGCCTTGGCGGCGCGCGCTTCAGACTGCTCGCGGATCATTGCCTGCTCCTCTTCGAAGCGCAGCCGGTCTGCACGGTCGGCGTCGTCGCCGTCCCAGTCCTGGTTGTCGGCGGTCGGCTTGGGATTCACGATCATTCCCTGGCCGTCATTTTCAAGGCTGGTATCTGCCATGACCTGCTCCCTCGGTAGAGGACTTCCCCAATATGGATCAGGCAAGCATACGCACAGTTTCAGAGGGGCGGAAGTGCCTCATGTGGCATTTGTCTACGCTGTGGGCGAAGCCTTGGAGGTATATTCCGGCACCACAGATGCTCCGGACAATATGTCTTTGACCCAGGCATGCGCCGCCCGGAACGCCTGGTCCGAGGTGTGCGGCTCCACGATGGTCCGGTGCCCGTCGGCGCGTCCGTAGGAACCCAGGAAGCGGGTGGCCGGGCTGATCCGATGCAGGCCTGCCAGGGCATCCGCCACCCGGGCGTCCGCCACATGGCCGTCGGCGTCGATACTGAAGAAGTAATGGCCCAGGTACTGGCCCGTGGGCCGTGACTCGATCCGGCTGAGGTTCACGCCGCGGGTGGCAAACTGGTCGAGGATCTCCATGAGGGCGCCGGGGCGGTCTTCCGGCAGCGGAACCACCACGGTGGTCTTGTCCGCTCCGGTGGGCTCCGGCAGCTGGCCGGGCCGGCCAACCAGCACAAAGCGCGTGACCGCCCCCGGGTTGTCGCCGATGTTCTCCGCCAGCACGCTGAGTCCAGGCTGCTCGGCGGCCACGATCGGGGCGCAGATTGCCGCGTCGTAGTGGATGTCGCCCTCCAGCAGCCCCATGGCCGCCGCGGCTGTGGAGGACCCGGGGATATATTCCGCGTTCGGAATGTTATTCTCAGCCCAGAGCCGGCATTGTGCCCAGGCGTGGCCGTGGGTGGAGATCCGGCGGATGTCTTCGATCCGGGTCCCGGGCCGGGCCACCAGCACGAAGCTGATCGGCACGAGGGCTTCGCGCAGGATGCGCAGTTCCTGTCCCGTGGCGATCGCATCCAGGGTCGCGGTGACGCCGCCCTCCACAGAGTTCTCGATCGGCACCATGGCCGCGTCCGCCGAGCCGTCGCGGACCTTGTCCAGCGCTGTATTGACGTTCGACGACGGTACGCGGATGGCCTCCGCCGCATCGGGAACCTGCATCAGGGCTGCCTCGGTGAAGGTGCCCGCGGGTCCGAGGAAGGTATACGTGACAGGTGCTGCGGACATCGGCGTTTCTCTCTTCAACTACAGGATGACGGGTTTGAGCCCGTTGTCGGACACCAGCGGCATGCCGGTTTCCAGCCACTGGTCCATGCCGCCGGCCACGTTCAGGGCGGAATATCCCTGTCCGGTAAGCCACTGGGCGGCGCGGAAGGAACGGCCGCCGGTGCGACAGATAACGTAGAGGTCCTCGTCGGGATCGAGGTCATCGAGCCGGGACGGGAGCTGGTCCAACGGGATATGGAGCGCACCGGCGGCGTGGCCTGCGACCCACTCGTAGTCTTCGCGGACGTCGAGGATCCTGGCACCTTCGGGGATGTCGGACACGGTCACGGTATCAAAGTCGCTCATGGTCGTCCTTCCGCAGAATGCATGGTTTGCCTCCAGCGTATCGCCAGCCGCCGGTGCCGCACCCTTACCCGGCAGCAGGTTACGCTTCTGGGATGGCGCACAGGAGACCCCCGGCAGCTGACCGTCGCGCGATTCCGGCGGCCCGCTCCCTCCCCGCCCGCTGGACATGCCCTCCCCCGGCCGCAACCACTGGGCACAATCCCACTATGTCCACCGGCCCGCGCCAGCACTGGGCATGTCCCCCGGAGGGCCCGCACCAGCACTGGGCATGTCCCACCGGGGATCCGCGGGGGCGGGGCCAGCGTGGCTGAGATCCATGAGCTCTCCGCCGTGGAACTTCGTGACGCACTGCGTTCCGGCGAGCTGTCGTCGCGGCAGGCCACGGGGCATTTCCTGGACCGCATTGCCGCTGAGAACCGGCACCTTGGCGCCTTCATCACCGTCACCGCGGAGCAGGCCCTGCTGGACGCGGCCGGGGCGGACGAGGCCCACGCCCGGGCCGCCCGGGACGGGACCGAACCGGCGCTGCTGCACGGCATGCCGGTCGCCTTCAAGGACCTGACGGACGTCGCTGGCGTCGTGACCACCCACGGCAGCGCAGCACTGGACCACAAACCCGCACTGACCGACGGAGCCCTCGTCGCAACACTCAAGCAGGCAGGAGTGATCTCGCTGGGCAAGACCCAGGTTCCGGAATTCGGACTGACGGCGTACAGCGAGAACCGGGTCGCGCCGCCCTCCCGGAACCCGTATGCCCTCAGCCGCAGCTCGGGAGGATCCACCGGCGGCAGCGCCGCTGCGGTGGCCGCCGGTTTGATTCCCTTTGCGCCCGGGTCCGACGGCGGCGGTTCGGTCCGTATCCCGGCCGCGGCCTGCGGGCTCGTGGGCCTGAAGCCGGGCCGCGGCCTGGTCCCCGCGGGTGAGAGCACCGGCGATCCCGCTGGCCTGGTCGTGTCCGGCCCGCTCGCCAGATCCGCGGCGGACGCCGCTCTGCTGCTCGATGCGCTGGTGCCCGGCCCACCCGCAACCGGTGAGTCCGCCGTCCCCTCCCCCAGCTACCTTGACCTGGCCGCCCAGGATCCGCCCAAGTTGCGGATCGGGGTGAGCCTGGAGAGCCCGTGGCAGACGATCTTCCCTTTCACCCCGGACGCCGAGGCACTCGATGCCCTCGCCGAAGGCATCCGGCTGCTGGAGGCGGCCGGCCACGAAACCGCGGACGCCTCCATCCGCTACGACAACCGCTACCCGGCCGCCTTCACGACGGCCTGGACCGCCGCCGTCGGGGATGCCCGGATCGTTCCCCAGCGAGAGGCGCTCCTGACCCCGCTGACGCGCACCTTCCGGCGCCGCGCCCAGCAGCGCGGGCCCGCGAAACTCGCCGAATCCCTCAGCTTCCTGCGCCATTTCCAGCACGACACCATCGCCCAGTACGCCGCCTGGGACCTGGTGCTCATGCCTGCTCTGGCCCAGACGCCCCGCCCGGTGGGCTGGTTCACCGGGGCGGCCCACGGCGACGGCTACTGGCCGGCCGCGGAATGGGCCGGGGATGCCGACGGCGACTACCGCAAGCAGTGCGAGTACGCGCCCTGGTCGTCCATGGTGAACGTGTGCGGGCTGCCCGCGATCAGCATTCCGGTGCACTGGACCGGCGGGGCGAAGGGCGCCGGACTGCCGATGGGCATCCAGCTGATCGGGCCAATGGGTTCCGAGGCGCTGCTGCTGCAACTGGCCGCGCAACTGGGGTTCTAGCCCCACTGCCCGCGGGCCGTCGGTGAATTCGCGGGCAGGTGCCGATACGGTTTAGCTGAGCAAGGTCAGGACATGACCCGTCTGGAAACCACACGAGAGGGATCGATGAAGATCACCGGTGCAGTACTTGAGGAAATCGGCCGCCCCCGTCCGTACGCGGACTCCAGACCCATCACCATCTCCGAGCTGGAGCTGGAGGGCCCCGGACCCACCGAGATCCTGGTGAAGATCGAGGCCGCCGGTATCTGCCACTCGGACCTGAGCGTGGTGGACGGCAACCGGGTCCGCCCGGTGCCGATGCTGCTGGGGCATGAGGCTGCGGGGCGCGTCGTCGAGATCGGCTCGAACGTCACGGACCTGACGCCCGGCCAGCGCGTGGTGATGTCCTTCCTGCCCCGTTGCGAACACTGCGCGAACTGCGCCGAAGACGGCCGGCTCCCCTGCACCGCGGGGTCCAAGAGCAACGGCGACGGTACCCTCCTGCACGGATCGATGCGCCTGGGCCGCGGCGGCGAAAAGATCTACCACCACCTGGGCGTCTCCGGCTTCGCCACCCACGCCGTTGTGGACCGCGCCTCGGCCGTCCCGGTCGGTGATGACATCCCGGCGGACGTCGCCGCCGTCCTCGGCTGCGCCGTGCTGACCGGCGGCGGCGCGGTGCTGAACGCGGCCCGGCCCCGGCCGCAGGACAGTGTCATGATCGTGGGACTTGGCGGCGTCGGCATGGCCGCGCTGATCACGGCGGTTTCGCAGGGGGTCTCGCGGATCGTCGCCGTGGACACGCTCGAGGAAAAGCTGGCACACGCCCGCCGCCTGGGCGCCCACGAAACCTACACCCCGCAGCAGGTCCTGGCGGAGGGCATCAAGGCCCGGTACGTGATCGAATGCGCCGGGAACCCGCGCGCCTTCGAGACCGCCTTCGCCGCCACCGCGGTGGGCGGCACCACGATCACCGCGGGCCTGCCGCACCCGGACGCGCGTGCCCAGATCTCGCCGCTGACCATCACGGCCGAGGCCCGCACGATCGTCGGCAGCTACCTCGGCTCCGCAGTACCGGCCCGGGACATCCCGAAGTACGCGCAGCTGTGGCGGGAAGGAAAACTGCCGGTCGAGGAGCTAATCTCGTCCCGCATCGCCCTGGCGGACATCAACCAGGCCATGGACCAGCTCGCCGACGGCAAAGCGGTCCGCCAGGTCATTATGTTCGACGCAGGCTAGCCCGGCGCGGGGGCGGAACCGGCGGGCAAAACACCCGGCGAATGACTTGCCCCGCGGCGCCGCGAATGTGACAATCGCGCGTCACACTGTCAGCATTAAGTAAATGAGCACTACTCATTTATCCGATCGCCCCGTTACAACGCCGGGCGATACGTCCTTTTTTGGCCACCCAAAGATGCTGGCCAGCCTCTTCTCCGTAGAGATGTGGGAGCGCTTCTCCTTCTACGGCATGCAGGGCATCCTGCTCTACTACATGTACTTCACAGCCGCCGAGGGCGGCCTGGGGATTGAGCAGGGCCTGGCCGCCGGCCTCGTCGGCGCCTACGGCGGCGGCGTCTACCTTTCCACCATCCTGGGCGCCTGGCTCGCGGACCGGCTCTTCGGCTCCGAAAAGGTGCTGTTCGGCTCCGCCGTCCTGATCATGGCCGGCCACATCGCCCTCGCCCTGGTGCCGGGCATTCCCGGCCTGATCGCCGGCCTGGTGCTGGTCGGCGTCGGCTCCGGCGGGCTGAAGGCCAACGCCACCGCCCTCGTGGGAAGCCTCTACCGGGAGAAGGACGAACGCCGCGACGCCGGATTCTCCATCTTCTACATGGGCATCAACGCGGGCGCACTGATCGGCCCGCTGGTCACCGGCTGGCTGCAGGAAAGCCAGGGGTTCCACTGGGGCTTCGGCGCCGCCGCCGTCGGCATGGCCGTAGGCCTGGTCATCTACGCGCTCGGCCGCAAGAACCTGCCCGAGGAGGCGCACTGGGTGCACAACCCGCTGCCCGCCGCCGAGCGCACCAAGTACGGCCTGCGCTTCGCCGCCATCGCCGCCGTGATCGCCGTGCTGCTGGCCACCGGCATCGTGAATGCCGAAAACCTGGCCCTGTCCATGGCCTACGCGGCGATCAGCGCTTCCGTGCTCTACTTCGGCCTGATCTTCAGCAGCAAGAAGGTCAACGGCATGGAACGGCGCCGGGTGGCAGCATTCATCCCGCTGTACATCGCCTCGGCCGCCTTCTGGGCCCTGTTCCAGCAGCAGTTCACCTTCATCGCCGTGTACTCGGAGGAGAAGCTGGACCGGAACCTGTTCGGCTGGGAAATGCCGGCCGCCTGGGTCCAATCCATCAACCCGGTGTTCATCATCATCTTCGCCGGCGTTCTGGCTGCGCTCTGGACCCGTCTGGGCCGCAGGCAGCCCGGCTCGGCGCTGAAGTTCTCGATCGGCCTCTTTGTCATGGGCCTGGCGTTCCTGGCCTTCATCCCGCTGGCCGGGGACGGCAAGACCCCGCTGCTGGCACTCGTCGGGATCCTGTTCCTGTTCACCCTCGCGGAACTGTTCCTGTCCCCCATCGGCCTGTCCGTGACCACCAAGCTGGCGCCGGAGGCGTTCCGCACCCAGATGGTGGCGCTGTTCTTCCTCTCCGTCTCGCTGGGCACCACGCTGGCCGGCATCCTGTCCGGGCTGTACAACCCGGAGGACGAACTGCCGTACTTCATCGGCATCGGCGGCACCGCGATGCTGCTGGCCGTTGGCCTGGCCGCGGCCTCGCCGGCCATCAAGAAGCTCATGGGCGGCGTACGCTGACCCGATGAGCTCCAGGCACCGCGCACCGCTTGAGTCCCGCGTCTACGTCCTCGCCGCCGGCGAGGCGTCCGACGTCGAACTCATGCCGGCGGGCGATGTCACCGACGGTGTGGTGCGGGTTGGCGGGACCATCCGCCGCCCGCACCAGCCGCAGTCCCTGGCCGTCGCCGCGTATCTCGACTGGCTGGAAGACGCCGGTTTCGACGGATCCCCGCGGTTCCTGGGCCGGGACGCTGAGGGCCGGGACGTGCTGACTTTCCTGCCCGGTCAGTGCGCCGGTCCGGTCCCGGAGGCGTGGGTCCGGGCCGAGGAGCTCCTGGTATCCGTGGCGCAGCTGCTGCGCCGGCTGCACGGGGCCTCGGCCGGCTTCTTGCCGGACGGGCACCCGTTTCCGCCCCGCCCGGTCCGCCAGGATCCAGCGGATCTCGTCTGCCACCTGGACGTCACACCGCAGAACGTCGTGGTCCGGGACGGCCGTGCCGCCGGCATCGTGGACTTCGACCTGGCCGGCCCGACGACGGCTTTCAAGGATTCCTTCAACACCGCCATGCACTGGGTTCCGCTTCGGGACCCGGCCGACGGGTGGCCGGGATGGGAAGACGCGGACCCGTTCCGGCGGCTCCGGATCTTCGCCGACGCTTACGGCTGGGATGCCGGGGAACGACGGCGGCTGCCGGCTTTCGGGATCGAGGCCACGGCGCTGAGCTACGAGCGGATGGAACACAACGCACGCGTTCTCGGCGGCGGCTGGGCCCGAATGTGGGACGAGGGCGTCGGCGGCATGATCCGCCGCCGCGGCGCCTGGCTGGAGGCCAACGCCGGCCGTTTGCTGGACGCGCTCAGCCGCTAGGCGCCCGCGCGCGTGCCGCC
>NZ_AUPJ01000275.1 GCF_000427315.1 Arthrobacter sp. TB 26 | reverse complement strand
CGTCGGTATCGGTGGTCATGAGGTTCTCCCGAGCAGGCCGGAGGGACGGAACAGCAGCACAAGCGCCAGGGCCAGCACGACGACGAAGTCGCCGGTGCCGCCGAGGTAGAAGTTCGCGAACTGCTGCAGGACGGCGACGGCGACGGCGGCAATGGCCGCGCCGGTCAGCGAGCCCAGTCCGCCGATCACGGTGACGATGAAGGCGAAGATCAGCAGCGAGCCGCCCAGCATCGGCGAGACGTAGCCGAAGTAGTGCGAGGCCAGAACGCCGCCCAGCCCCGCGGCGGCACCGCCGATCGTAAAGACGAGAGTGAAGGCCTTCCGGACGTCGATGCCGAGGGCCGTCACCATGGAGCGGTTCTCGACGCCGGCCCGGATGATCATGCCGTAGCGGGTGTTCTTCAGGAAGAACACCAGGGCCAGCAGCACCAGGACGGCGGCGATGATGCAGACAAACCGGTCATTGGGGACGCGGGCGCCCAGGATCTCGGTGGTGTCCTTGAACCAGGCGGGTCCCTGGATGAACACCGGATCGGTGCCCCAGATGCCGTCGAAGAGGGCAACCGCGGCGAGCGAGAGTCCCACCGTGATGAGGACCTGTTCGATGTGCCGCTGGTACAGCCGGCGGATCAGGACGAACTCGGTGAAGGCGGCAAACGCGGCCCCGGCCGCGGCCCCGACCAGGAGGGACAGCAGGAACGTCCCCCAGTTGTCGGACCCCGTCCGGCGGGCGATTTCCCAGCCGGTGAAGGCTCCGAGGGTGAGGAACGCGCCGTGCGCGAAGTTGAGCACGCCCATCAGCCCGTAGATCAGGGACAGGCCGGCGGCCACGAGGAAGTAAAGGGCCCCCAGGCCCAGGCCGGTGAAGAGCAGGAGGACGACGGTACTCACAGGGCGGCGCCTTTCCCGGCCGGTGTTTCGGCTGTTTTCCCAGTACTCTCCCGTGCGTGGCCCTCCGCGGAGACACCCAGCAGGCGCTGGGTCAGCTCGGCGTCGTCGAGGAATTCCAGGGCGCTGCCGGTGTGGACCACCCGGCCGCCGGAGAGGACGACGGCGCCCGCGGCGAGCTGCCGGACCACGTGCAGGTTCTGCTCGACCAGGAGGATGGGGACGGTCCTGGCGGCTTCGGCAAGGGTTTCGGCGACCTCGGCGACGATCTTCGGGGCCAGGCCCTTGGTGGGTTCGTCGACGAGCAGGATCTTGTTGGTGTTCAGCAGCGCGCGGGCCAGCGAGACCATCTGCTGCTGGCCGCCGGAGAGCGTGCCCGCCATCTGGGCTGACCGGGCCAGCAGGTCGGGAAAGAGTTCCTCGACGAGCTGGCGCCGGGGTGCGGCGTCGCGTTCGGCGAGCCGGAGATTTTCCGCCACCGTGAGTTTGGAGAACACTTCACGGTCCTCAGGGACGTAGCCCACCCCGCTGCGGATGATCTTGAACGTCGGCTCCTTCTCGATCCGCACACCGTCAAGCTCCACGGTTCCGGTGCGGTCGATCAGGCCGATGATGGCCTTGATGGTGCTGGTTTTCCCGACGCCGTTGCGGCCCAGCAGCGCGGTGATGCCGGTGGCCGGGACGGTGAAGGAAACGTCCTCCACGACCTGCTGTCCGGCGATATGGGCGGTGAGGCCCTCAAGTCTGAGAATCGGGCGGGGGTCCGCTGCGGCGGTCATACGGGTTCTCCAAGGTAGGCACTTTGGACGGTCGGGTCCGACATCACGGCCTCCGGGCTGTCCAGGGCGAGCAGCCTGCCGTGGTGCATCACGGCCACCCGGTCCACGAGGCCCAGGACCACGTCCATGTGGTGCTCCACCATCATCACGGTGCAGCCGCGGTCCCGGTGCATTCCGCGGATGATCGCGGTGAGGGACGGGACGTCCCCCGACGCCACCCCGGCCATCGGCTCGTCCAGGAGTACGACGGCGGGGTCCGTCGCCAGGAGCACGGCGATCTCCACCTTGCGTTTCTCGCCGTGTGAGAGGTCCCCCGCCGCCGTCGTGAGCTGGCCGGTGAGCCCGACTTCCTCGATGGTGCTGCGGGCAATGCGGGTGGCCTCGTCGGAGGCGGACGGGAAGCGCAGGATGCTAAAGCTGCCGCCGAGTTTCGCCTGGGCGGCGAGCCTAACGTTTTCCAGCACGCTGAGCCGGGGAAACAGGTTGGAGGTCTGGAAGGTCCGGCCCAGCCCTGCCCGGGCCCGGCGGTGGACCGGATCGGCCGTGATCTCCCTGCCGTTCAGTGTGATGCTGCCCTCGGTGGGCCGCATCACGCCCGAAATCAGGTTGAACAGGGTGGTCTTGCCGGCACCGTTGGGGCCGATGACACCGACCATTTCGCCGGTGCCGATGGCGAAGCCCACGTCCTGGAGGATGCGCGCACCGCCGATCTGCAGACCGAGGCCGTCCACCGCGAGGGCGGGCAGGGCTGGGGAATTCATGCGGGTCCTTTGTGTTTTCGCTGGGCCGTGAGGGTGGTGTGCGGCGCCGTGCCATGGAGTGCAGCGTTCTGCAGAGTCCCGCAGCGTTGTGCGGCACAGCGCCGCGTCGGGCTACTTCTTTTCCGGCGGGGCGACCGTGTCGCCCGGGACCACCTTGATGAGCTCGGGGGCCCAGGTGCCGCCTGTCTGGACGAGCTTGACCTGGTACATGTCCTGGACCAGGGCGTGGTCCGAGGCGCGGACTGTTTCCTTGCCCTTGGGGCCGTCGAAGCTGAAGCCCTCGAGTGCCTTGACCATGGCGTCGGCGTCGGAGCCGCCCTCCTTGATGGCCTGGACAATCATCTGGCCGGCCACGAAGCCGTCTGGGGTGAAGAGGTCGGCCTTCTTGCCGGCCTTCTCGACCGACGCGATCATCTTCTTCTCCACCTCGGTCCCGGAGGCGCCCGGGAAGTAGTGGTTCAGGAAGCTGATCTTGGCCGTGGCCTCACCGTAGGCGCCGAAGGTGGCGGCGTCGCCGAGCCCGGTGACGATCGGGGCGGCGTCGAAGGCGCCCTGCTGGCTCAGGGTCTGCCACATGGTGCCGGACGTTGCCCCGGCCCAGGCCACGAAGACCATGTCCGGCTTCGCGTCGATGAGCTGGCGGGCGAAGGGGGTGAGCTCCTGTCCGTCCGGAACCAGGACGGATTCGACGGTGGCGCCCTTGGCTCCGAGGACGGCCTTGACAGCTGCGACGTTGCCCTGGCCGAAGGCGTTGTCCTGCGCGAACACGACCACCTTCTTGCCCTTGGTGTCGATGAAGGAACCGGCGGTGGCCACGTCCTGCAGGCTCTGGCGGCCCGAGCGGAAGGTGTACTTGTTGATGCCCTGGATGGCGTCGGTGGCGGCGGGTCCGGAGATATACAGGACCTTGTTCTGTGCGGCCTGTTCCGAGAGCTTGAGCGCGATGCCCGAGACAACGGTCCCGCCGATGATCTTGTAGCCCTTGCCGATCAGGTCCTTGGCAGCCGTGACGGCCTTGTCCGGATCGCCGCCGTCGTCGGCGTAGGTGAGGTTGATCTTGGCGCCGTTGACGGCGCCGGTCCCGCCGGTGGCGTGGTCGATGCCCGCCTGCAGGCCCTCATAGTAGGTGGCGCCGTAGGCCGCCAGCGGGCCGGTCTTGGAGTAGATGATGCCGACGTTGACCGGTTCGGCGGCCTTGGTGCCGCCCGATTCTGCCGGCGCTGCGCTGCCGGCAGTGGGCGCGCAGGCGCTGAGGGCCAGCCCGGTGGCCATAACGGCGGCCATTAGGAACTTCTTTGTATCCTTCACGGGATGCCTTTCGTTGAGAATCCGCGGAATCTGAGCAGGAGATCTGAGCAGGAAGTGCGCTGAACCTGAAAGGTGATTCAGATTACGGCAAATCTATGGGGCAGCTCAGGGCGTGTCAACGGATTTCTAGGGCGGCTTTGCAACGTTATGGCAACGTTTGTTGGGTGAGGGAACGTCCGGCGCTCCCTCAGATCAGGAGCGGGAACGTCCGACGCTCCCTCCCATCAGGGGAAGGAGCCTCTCGGGCGGTCGGCTGGGGAGCGTCAGGCGGGGACGGCGGTGCCCTCGGCCGCGCGGTGGCAGACCGAGGTCATAAAGGGCGTGAATTCGCTCGCGGAACCGAGCCGGAGCCCGGCGCTGTGCGTCAGCACGCCGTCGTCCACCCGGAACGTGTGCCGGGACGTGCCGCGGTCGCTGCGCCGTTCCATGGTGAGGGTGCCGTCCTGCCAGCTGGCACGCGCGGGCGCCTCCGGGGGCAGCCCCATGCTGTTGACGTGGTA
Organism: Arthrobacter sp. TB 26; assembly: GCF_000427315.1. Taxonomy (GTDB): domain Bacteria; phylum Actinomycetota; class Actinomycetes; order Actinomycetales; family Micrococcaceae; genus Arthrobacter. The sequence goes on along the minus strand of NZ_AUPJ01000275.1, from coordinate 1,200 downwards.
CCAGAGGGTGTCCAGCCGGGACGGGTCCATGGTGAAGACACCGTGGCCTTCGGTGCGGGTGCCGTCTGAATCAGTGTGCCGGTAGCTGTAGGTAACGGCCAGCCCTGCGGCCGCGCGGGCAAACGTCAGTTCGACGGCGGCCTCACGGGCCGGGCCCCAGGGCGTGGACTGCCACTGCGTGGTTCCCACCCAATGCCCCAGGAACGACTCAAGCGCCTCGTGGGCACTGCCTGGCAGCGGCCGGTCCATTTTTTCCTTTCAGGGTTCCCTTCCAGGTGGGGGTCCTCCCGAGTGACCCCGTCCCCATCATCACGCGGCGCCGCCTGCCGTGTCTAGGTGCGGGTACACCGCTCCGGCCGGTGCAGGCCCAGCTCAGGGGCCTGCGGGGCCGGCGGTCGGAGGCGGGAGGGCGGCCAGAGGGCAGCCAGAGGGCAGCCAGAGGGCAGCGGCACACCTCAGAGGCCGAAGGTCTCTGTTTCCTCGAAGGGACCCACCACCGTGACGGTCCGCGGGGCGGCCGCGAGTTCGCGGGCGAGTTCCTGGACTTCGGCCGCGGTCACGGCCTTGATCTGGCGCAAGGTCTCGTCGATGTCCTGGTATTCACCGGAAACGAGTTCGGCGCGGCCCAGCCGGGACATCCGCGAACCGGTGTCCTCGAGCGCCAGGACGATGCCGCCGCACAGCTGCCCGACGGCCTTGCGGAGTTCCTCCTCGGAGATCCCTCCCCAGGCCAGTTTGTCGAGTTCTGCGCCGAGCAGGTCCACGACCTGCCGGACTTTCGACGGCGTGCAGCCGGCATACATGCCGAAGTAGCCGGCATCAGCGTAGGAGGAGGCGAAGGAGTAGGTGGAGTACACCAGCCCGCGCTTCTCGCGGACTTCCTGGAACAGCCGGGAGGACATGCCGCCGCCGAGCACGGCGTTGAGCACACTCATCACGAAGCGGCGGTCGTCGGTGGCGACGATGGTGGGGCAGCCCATGATGATGTTGGCCTGCTCCACCGGACGCTTCACCACGTGCAGTCCTGCGGTGCCGGTGATGGCGGCCCGGTCGGTGGAGCGGCGCTGCACCGGTGCCGCGTCCGGCTCCAGGCTCCAGCCGGCGGAGTGCAGGGCCGCCACGACAAGTCCGCAGACAACGTCGTGGTCCAGTCCCCCGGCGGCGGTGATGACGAGCTCGTCCGGGCGGTAGTAGCGGCGG
>NZ_AUPJ01000274.1 GCF_000427315.1 Arthrobacter sp. TB 26 | reverse complement strand
GCCGCCGATCGGGCGGCCGAGCGGGTGGGTGCCCAGCACGGCGGCGACGAAGTGTTCATGGGCGACGTCGGTGGGGTCGTCGCTGTCCATCGCGATTTCCTCGAGGATGACGTCGCGTTCCTGTTCCATCTCCTGGGGGTCCAGCACGGCGCCGGTGATCATGTCCGCGATGACGTCGATCGCCATCGGCAGGTCGGTGTCCAGCACGCGGGCGAAGTAGCAGGTGCTTTCCTTCGCCGTGGCGGCGTTGGATTCCCCGCCAACCTCGTCGAAGGCCGAGGCGATCTCAAGGGCGGTGCGCCGCTTGGTGCCTTTGAACAGGAGGTGTTCCAGGAAGTGGGTGGAGCCGTGCTGTCCGGGCGCCTCGTCGCGTGAGCCGACGCCGACCCAGAAGCCGATGGTGGCGGAGCGCTGGCCCGGCATCGCCTCGGTCAGCACGCGGACGCCGCCGGGCAGCACCGACCGGCGCACCTCGGAACCGCCGTCGGCGCCGTGGATCAGGGTGTCAGCGTGCTGGTTCTGCTCGAGCGGCAGGGGGACGACAGTCATCAAGGCCTTTCAGTAAATACATGCCAAATCTGCCTGCCATCGTACCAGCGGGGCACTCCCCGATGGTCCGGTGGCGGCGCCGGAAGCTGCGGCATAACCCGAGCCCGGCTCAAACAGCGGCGG
>NZ_AUPJ01000273.1 GCF_000427315.1 Arthrobacter sp. TB 26 | reverse complement strand
CCGCCGCTTGAGTCAGGAAAGACTACTCTGCGGTCTCCAGGGAAACCTCAGCGTCGTCAGCGTTCTCGGAGCCTGCCTCGTCAGCCACAACGGGAGAGAGGGAGAGCTTGCCGCGGTCATCGATCTTGGTGATTTCCACCTGGATCTTCTGGCCGACGGAGACCACGTCATCGACGTTGTCCACGCGCTTGCCGCCGGCGATCTTGCGCAGCTCGGAGATGTGCAGCAGACCGTCCTTGCCCGGAGTCAGGGAAACGAAGGCGCCAAAGGTGGTGGTCTTGACGACCGTGCCCAGGTAGCGCTCGCCGATTTCCGGGATCTGCGGGTTGGCGATGGCGTTGATCGCGGACCGTGCTGCGTCGGCAGACGGGCCGTTGGTGGCGCCAATGTAGACAGTTCCGTCGTCCTCGATCGAGATGTCGGCTCCGGTGTCTTCCTGGATCTGGTTGATCATCTTGCCCTTCGGGCCGATGACCTCGCCGATCTTGTCTACCGGGATCTTGACCGCGATGACGCGCGGCGCGAACTCGGAGAGCTCGTCCGGGGTGTCGATCGCGGAGTTCAGGACGTCCAGGATGTGCAGGCGGGCTTCGCGGGCCTGCTTCAGGGCGGCGGCCAGGACGGAGGCCGGGATGCCATCGAGCTTCGTGTCCAGCTGGATGGCCGTGACGAACTCGGCGGTACCGGCGACCTTGAAGTCCATGTCGCCGAAGGCATCTTCGGCACCGAGGATATCGGTCAGGGCGGCGTAGCGGGTCTGGCCGTCAACCTGGTCGGAGACCAGGCCCATGGCGATACCGGCAACAGCGGCTTTCAGCGGCACACCTGCGTTGAGCAGGGACAGCGTGGAGGCGCAGACGGAACCCATCGACGTCGAACCGTTGGAGCTGAGGGCCTCAGACACCTGGCGGATGGCGTAGGGGAATTCCTCGCGGGACGGCAGCACCGGCATGATGGCGCGCTCTGCAAGCGCACCGTGGCCGATTTCGCGGCGCTTCGGGGAACCGACGCGGCCGGTCTCGCCGGTGGAGTACGGCGGGAAGTTGTAGTTGTGCATGTAGCGCTTGCGCGTCACGGGAGACAGCGAGTCGATCTGCTGTTCCATCTTGAGCATGTTCAGCGTGGTGACACCCATGATCTGGGTCTCGCCGCGTTCGAAGATGGCCGAGCCGTGGACGCGGGGCAGAACCTCAACCTCGGCGGTGAGCTGGCGGATGTCCGTCAGGCCACGGCCGTCGATGCGGATCTGGTCCTTGAGGATGCGCTGGCGCACAACCTGCTTGGTGACGGAGCGGAAGGCTGCGGACAGCTCCTTCTCGCGGCCTTCGAACTGGCCGGCCAGGGAAGAGGTGACCTCGTCCTTGAGCGCATCCGAGGCGGTGTCGCGTTCCTGCTTGTCGGCGACCTGGAAGACGGCGGCCAGCTTCTCGGCGGCAGCGGACTCCACGGCGGCGTAGACGTCGTCCTGGTAGTCCAGGAAGACCGGGAACTCGACGGTCGGCTTGGCGGCGCGTGCTGCCAGGTCGGACTGTGCTTCGCAGAGTGCCTTGATGAACGGCTTGGCAGCCTCGAGGCCCTCGGAGACAACCTCTTCGGTCGGGGCGGTGGCGCCCTGTTCCTTGATGAGGTTCCAGGAGTTGTCGGTGGCTTCGGCTTCAACCATCATGATGGCGACGTCGTCACCGGCGATGCGGCCGGCAACGACCATGTTGAAGACGGCGTTCTCAAGCTGGGAGTGCTTCGGGAACGCAACCCACTGCGGGCCGTGCTCGTCCTGGACGAGGGCAACGCGGACGCCGCCGATCGGGCCGGAGAAGGGCAGGCCGGAGAGCTGGGTGGACATCGAGGAAGCGTTGATCGCTACCACGTCGTAGAGCTCGTCCGGGTTGATGGACAGCACGGTGACGACGATCTGGACCTCGTTGCGCAGGCCCTTGACGAAGGCGGGGCGCAGCGGACGGTCCATCAGGCGGCAGGCCAGGATGGCTTCCGTGGAGGGGCGGCCTTCGCGGCGGAAGAACGAACCCGGGATGCGGCCGGCGGCGTACATACGCTCTTCGACGTCGACGGTCAGCGGGAAGAAGTCGAAACCTTCGCGCGGGTGCTTGCCGGCGGTGGTTGCGGACAGCAGCGCGGTCTCTTCGTCGATGTAGACCATCGCTGCGCCGGCTGCCTGCTTGGCAAGGCGGCCGGTTTCAAAGCGGATTACACGCTTGCCGAAGCGGCCATTGTCAATGACTGCTTCTGAGAACTGGATTTCGGGACCCTCCATAGAGAGTCACCTCCGTTTCGTGGTTCACGGAGTCCAGCCGCATCAACCCAGTCCAGCATCTGTCTGCTGGCCTGCACTGCACCCGGTCATCGATCGAGACCCACGGGCTAAGGCTTCACTCGTTGAAGCCGTTCCCGGAAGTCACTACCGAAGACCGCGAATGCGTGATGCGGTTGATCCTCCTGTTGAGTTTTGTGTGAAGAAGGCGGCCCTTTCCGTCACGGAAGGGGCCGCCCCTTAAAGCTGACTAGCGGCGCAGGCCGAGACGCTCGATGAGCTTACGGTAGCGGGTGATGTCAGTGTTCTTGAGGTAGGTCAGCATGCGCTTGCGACGACCAACCATGGCCAGCAGACCGCGCTGGGTGTGGTAATCGTGCTTGTGCACCTTCATGTGCTCAGTGAGATCCTTGATCCGCTGAGTCAGGACTGCAACCTGGACCTCCGGTGAACCGGTATCGCCCTCGGACGTTGCGAAATCCTGAATGATGGACGTCTTTACAGCGGCTTCAAGTGCCACGATAACTCCTAGAGATGTGCCGTGAGGCCCGAATCAGTAACTCACTGCCGGGGGTGCTGCGCCGGTGATTCTGCTCCGAAGAGAGGATTTCCCGTACACAACAAGAGCCAGCCGCCACGGACTGCAGCCGGATCCAACGTTTAGTTTACCGGCACGCCGCTAATCTTGTCGAAACGGCCGGTCCTGCTGTTTTCCGGAAGGGCCCTCATCCAGCCGTTCGCGGATGGCGGCCACCCCGCGGTACACCTCGGTAAACGATGTGCTCAGCGGGGACAGCCCGATCCGGAGTCCGTGCGGCGCCCGGAAATCCGGGATGACATCCTGCTCCCACAGCGCCGCGGTCATCTCCCGGAACGCGGGGTGGTCCACAGTGATGTGGCTGCCGCGCAGTTCCGGATCCCGCGGTGTCGAGAGTTCAACCCCCGCCGGGGCGAGCCACGCGTCGTGGAGTTCGACGGCGAACGCGGTCAGCAGGCGTGACTTCTCCCGGACCGCGGCCATGCCGACCTCCTCGAGCAGGTCCAGGGTGCCGCGCATCGCGAGCATCCCGAAGACCGCCGGGGTGCCGCTGAGGAACCCCCGGATGCCGGCAGCGGCCTCGTAGCCGGGCCCCATTTCGAAGGCGTCCTTGCGTCCCATCCAGCCCCAGATCGGCTGCTGGAGGCCGGGCAGGTGCCGGGCGTTGACATAGGCGAACGCGGGCGAACCCGGTCCCCCGTTGAGGTACTTGTACGTGCAGCCGGCGGCGAAGTCGACGCCGGCGGCGTCCAGGGCGATCTCCACCGACCCGGCGGAATGGCACAGGTCCCACACCACCAGCGCACCGGCGTCGTGGACTGCCGCGGTGATCCCCGGCAGGTCCGCGAGGAACCCGGAGCGGTAGGCGATCTGGCTCAGGACCACGACGGCTGTGGCCGGGCCGGTGGCGGCGCGTACCTGCTCGACGGTCACACCGGAGGAGGGATCCGCGTCGATCCAGCGCAGCGTCAGTCCCTCTTCGCGGGCAATGCCCTCGACGAGGTAGCGGTCGGTGGGGAAATTCTCTGTGTCAAGGACGATTTCGGTGCGCGCCGGGTCCGTGACCGCAGCCAGCGCGGCCCGGATCAGCTTGTATAGCACCACCGTGGTGGAGTCGGCGATGATGGTCTGCCCGGCGGCGGCACCGAGGACGGCCCTTCCGAGCTGGTCGCCGATGGCCTGCGGGAGCTCCAGCCATTCCTCGTCCCAGCCGCGGATCAGCCGGCCGCCCCAGCTGTCCCGGATGAAGCTGCTGATGTCGGTGACGGTGCGCTTGAGCGGCCGGCCGAGGGAGTTGCCGTCCAGGTAGGCAAGTTCCGTGTCGGCAGCGATGAAGTGGTCGCGGTAGGCGGCCAGCGGATCGGCGGCGTCCAGTTTCCGGGCGCGCTGCATCAAAGCATCGCGGTTCTGTGCCGCAGCCCCTGCCGGGGTCAGTGCGCTCACTGGCCGATCTCCGTCCGGACGGCGAAGAGTTCGGGGAAGAACGTCAGTTCCAGCGCCTTCTGCAGGAAGGCAGCACCGCTGGAGCCGCCGGTGCCGGACTTCATGCCGATGGTGCGCTGCACGGTGCGCAGATGCCGGAAGCGCCACAGCTGGAAGTTATCCTCGAGGTCCACGAGTTCCTCGCAGGCCTCGTAGGCGCCCCAGTTGTCCGCGGCGTTCTCATAGATGTACTTGAATACCGGGACCAGCTCGGCGCAGAACTCGTGCGCTTTGGTGACGTCCCGCTCCAGCAGTGCGGCGGGCACGTCGAAGCCCTGGCGCTTGAGGTAGGCGAGGAAATCGTCATAGATGCTCGGCGATTCGAGGATCTCCAGCAGCATCGCGTGGGCCTCGGGGTCGGATTCGAACACCGGCAGCATCTTGCGGTTCTTGTTGCCCAGCAGAAACTCGACCGCGCGGTACTGGCTGGACTGGAATCCCGAGGAGTTGCCCAGGAAACCGCGGAACTGCGAGTACTCGGTGGGTGTGAGGGTGGCCAGCACGGACCACTGCTCGGTGAGTGTTTTCTGGATGTGCTTGACCCGGGCGATCGCCTTCAGCGCCGAGCCGAGGTCGTCGGCGCGGAGCCAGGCGGCGGCGCTGCGGAGCTCGTGGAGCACCAGCTTGAGCCACAGCTCCGTGGTCTGGTGCTGGATGATGAACAGCATCTCGTCATGGTGCTCCGGCGTGCTGACCGGCTGCTGGGCGCTCAGCAGCGTCGGCAGCTGCAGGTAGGACGCGTAGCTCATCCGGGAACTGAAGTCGCGGACAATATCCTTGTCCAGCTCCCGCGTATTTTTCTCAATCGTCACGTTTCTTGCCTTCCTTGCCCAATGGCTGTGCCTCACCGCGCGGACCGGCCG
>NZ_AUPJ01000272.1 GCF_000427315.1 Arthrobacter sp. TB 26 | reverse complement strand
CCGCCGGCCCGCGCTTCCGGGTGGGGGTTCAGCGGTCCGGAGGTGCAGCACGGCGGCTGATCGCAGCGGTTCAGCGCCTTGGCGCCCTAGCGCGCGTACAGAATGTTGTGGGCCTTGACGACGTCCAGGCGCATCTGGTCCACCAACGCTTCAGGGCCACGGTACGCCACCATGCCCCGCAGCCGGGCGACGAATTCCACCACTACTGTCTGGCCGTACAGATCGAAGTCCTCGACGGCCTCTTCGGGCCGGTCGATCACGTGCGCCTCGACCTGTCTGCTGACGCCGTCGAAAGTCGGGTTGGAGCCAACGGAGATGGCGGCGGGCCAGCGCGTGCCGGCCTGGTCCACGAGCCAGCCGGCATAAATGCCGTCTGCCGGGATGTAGCCGCTCGCGTCGGAGGCAAGGTTGGCGGTCGGGAAGCCGAGGTCGCGGCCACGCGCTGCGCCGTGGACCACCTTGCCCCGCATCCGGTGCGACCTTCCGAGGACGGCGGCCGCCGTGGCGACGTCCCCTTCCCGCAGTGCCTCCCGCACCCAGGTGGAGGAGCAACGGCGGTCGTTGCCGTCGTCGCCGTCGTGCGCTTCGCTATGTCCTTCGCTGTGGAGCGGAAAGCCTTCCGAGCCGAACTCGCTGATGACCAGCACCTCGAAGCCGAGCTTCCTGCCGAGGTCCTGCATGGTCTCCAGGTCCCCGGAGTTGTTCCGGCCGAACCGTGCATCGTGGCCGATCACCACATGGCTCGCCTTGAGGCTGCCGACCAGGACGCTGGCGACGAATTCTTCGGGGGTGAGGCTGGCCAGCTCGAGGGAGTACTTCATGACCAGAACGGCGTCGAGGCCCAGTTCGCCGAGCGCGACCAGCTTGTCTTCCAGACCCATGATCAGTTCCGGGGCTGATTCGGGGCGGTGGACCTGCGCCGGATGCGGGTCGAAGGTGATGGCGACGGCCCGGGCGTGGTTGAGGCGGGCGACCCGGATGAGCTGCGAAAGCACCTGTTGGTGGCCGCGGTGTACACCGTCAAAGTTGCCGAAGGTAACGACGGAAGGACCAAAGTCCGCCGGGACTTCGGACGGATCGTTCCAGATGTGGACCATCAACCTCGCCTTTTGATTCCTGCCATGTGCACCTCCGGAGAAACCTGCCGGCTCCGGAACTCTCCTAGATTACCCGCAAACGTGGCGGGCTTCCGACGGTACTGCCGGGCACCGGGCAGCGCCCTTTCGGGTTCAGGACACCCCGGCTAGGATGCAGAGGCAACAATCCGGCGGCGTCTGCGCGGGCGCCGTTTCCAGCGAGGCCCGCCCTGAGGTGCGGCTGAAGGAGAACCCCATGACCGAGTTCGACGACATCCTGAGGCAGATCCCGGTAGACCAGATTGCCGGCATGCTCGGCACGGACCGGCAGACGGCGCAGGCCGCAGTGGAGGCCGCGGTACCCACGCTCCTGGCCGGCATGCATAACAACGCACAAGCCTCCGACGGCGCCGCCTCGCTTGAGTCGGCGCTCAGCCAGCACCGGGACGGGCTGATGGAGGGCGGAGTGGATGCCTCGCAGGTGGACACTGCGGACGGTGAAAAGATCGTGAGCCACGTCTTTGGCGGGCAGCAGGACCAGGTGGCCAGCCAGTTGGCCGGAACGACCCAACCCGGTGGTGTGGGCGGGGACCTGATCAAGAAGCTGCTGCCGATCCTGGCCCCGATCGTGATGTCCTACCTTGCGAACAAGGTCCTCGGAGGCCGCGGACAGTCCTCCGGGGCGGATGGATCAGGCGGTACCGGCGGGTCCGGCCAGGCCGGCGGGATTGACCTCGGCGGAATTCTGGGCGGGATCCTTGGCGGCGCCGGTGGGGCTGGTGGCGGCGGGCTGGGCGACCTGCTGGGCGGACTGCTCGGCGGGGGCCAGACGACGTCC
>NZ_AUPJ01000271.1:1092-1240 GCF_000427315.1 Arthrobacter sp. TB 26 | reverse complement strand
CGCCCCTCCACTCTGCCGACGCCGCACCCCGGCGCACGGCGGACTTACCGTCGTCGAGCAGCTCCCTGGCCCGGCCGTCGTAGCGTACGGTGTCGGCCCTGGCGGCAATCCACGGAGCCCGGCGCGGCTCCAGCCCGTGGACCGGATC
>NZ_AUPJ01000271.1:0-1086 GCF_000427315.1 Arthrobacter sp. TB 26 | reverse complement strand
CTGCCGGGCCCGGCCGTGCGGTACACCCGGAACGGGGCGTTCGCGGTGCCGTCGGGGGAGTCCGCCAGCGCGATGTCCGTCACCGGGACGTGGATGCCGTGTTCCGGATCGTGGGAAAACGCCAGTGAATGGGATTCCAACGATCGTGTGGGGGCCGCGGGCTGACCCTGGCGCCGCTGCTTGTCGGCTGGCTGGTTTTGGACAGGGCTGTGCTGTGTCAATGGTGTGTTCACGGAAATACTCACTTCCTTCGCCGGCATTACCCGGACAGGTTCAACGGTCGCAGGCTGCGTCAGCCCGATCTCAGCCCCTGCAAGGGCACCCGTGTGGTCGTAGACGAAGCTACCACGTGCCGTTCCAATGGCTGCCGAGTGTGACGTCGGCCGGGCCTTTGATGCGGTGATGGCGTGGCGACGTGACTCAGCCCTGGGCCGTGCCACGCATCAGGACTGCGACCCCGGAAGACCTCTTTGCGCTGGGGGTACTCGACGCCGCAGCGCGCCGCCTCCATCCCGACTCTGCGGGGCGCGGGATCGGACGGTCCTCGGTGGGTGCGGCAATCGACGAGGGCCCGCGGATCGTCATGCGGATTAGGCTTAAGCCATGACCCGCATCATCGAGTTCACCGGCCCCGTCCTCACCGGCCCCGACCAGGAACGCGGGGGCCTCTGGTCCGTGGACGGCCAGCTGACCTTTGACCGTCCCGCGGCCGCCCCGGACCTCGTCCTCGACGGGTGGGTCATTCCCGGGCTGGTCGACGCACACTGCCACATCGGCCTTGGTCCCGGCGGGGATGTCCCGGAGCAGCTGGCCGAACACCAGGCTGTCACCGACCGGAACGCCGGCACCCTGCTGGTCCGCGACGCGGGCGCCGTCCACGACACCCGCTGGATCCAGCACCGTGCGGACCTGCCGCGACTCATCCGCTCGGGCCGGCACATCGCCAGGACGCGGCGGTACCTGCGCGGCTTCGCCGTCGAGGTCGAACCCCGCGACCTGGTCGAGGCCGTGCGCAAGCAGGCGCGCGCCGGCGACGGCTGGGTCAAGCTCGTGGGGGACTGGATCGACCGGGACGCCGGCGACCTC
>NZ_AUPJ01000270.1 GCF_000427315.1 Arthrobacter sp. TB 26 | reverse complement strand
CGCCGCGGTGCTCAGGGACGCGGTCGGGGCCGCCCATGACGAAGGCGCGCGGGTCACGGCACACTGCTTCGCCGAAGAAACCCTGGATGACATGCTCGACGCCGGGATCGACTGCATCGAGCACGCCACCGGCCTGCTCCCGCGGCACCTGCCGCGATTCGTCGAACAGGACGTGCCAATCGTCCCCACGCTCATAAACATCGCCACCTTCCCCGACATCGCCGCGCAGGCCGAGGCGAAGTTCCCCCGGTACGCAGCGCATATGCGCTCACTCTGGGAGCGCCGGGCAGAACGCGTCCTGGAAGCGTTCGAAGCCGGCGTCACGATTTTCGCCGGGACGGACGCCGGGAGCGTCATCAATCACGGGCGCATCGTCGACGAGCTCCAGGCGCTGCACGCGGCAGGGCTCCCGGCCTGGGCGGCTCTCGACGCCGGCGCCTGGGCCGCCCGGGACTGGCTGGGGGCGGACGGCATCACCGGGGGCGCCAGCGCCGACGTCCTGGTCTGCACCGAGGACCCGCGCAGCAATCTCGCCACCCTGCAGGACCTCAAACACATCGTGCTGCGCGGAGAACCGGTCCGCTAGCACAAATCCCGCCCGTTAGGAATAAATTGAAGCTTCAAGTAATTTAGCTCTATGTAAGGTCATCGAAGGTCGGTGGCCGTTGAAGCACCGGAGTGATCACATGACCGCAGAAGCCAGCACCCAGGACCTTCTTCCCGCCGCACTTGCCATGGGCACCGTGATGCTCAAGGTCGGCGACATGAAGGTCATGACCGACTATTACCAGCGTGCCCTCGGCCTCGACATCGTGGCCGAGCAGGACGGCGGTCTGTACCTCGGACGCCGGCAGAAGCCGCTGGTCCACCTCGCGCCTGCGCCCGGACTGAGCGTCCCGTCCCGCGGCGAGGCCGGCCTCTTCCACACCGCCCTGCTGTTCGAGGACCAGCCGTCCCTCGCCGCCACCGTCGCCAGCGCGGCACAGTTCGAGCCGCAGTCCTTTGCCGGCAGCGCCGACCACCTCGTCAGCGAAGCCTTCTACTTCACCGACCCCGAGGGCAACGGCATCGAGCTCTACTGGGACCGGCCCCGCGATGCCTGGTCCTGGGACGGCAAGAACGTGGTCATGGACAGCCTGGCCCTGCCGCCGCAGCGTTACCTCGAGCAGTTCCTCACCGAGGAATCCGTGAGCGGACAGCGCGAGGCCGAGGCCGGCGTAGGGCACGTCCACCTCCAGGTTGGCGACGTCCAGTCCGCCCAGGACTTCTACGTCGGTACCCTCGGGTTCGAAAAGACGGCGGGCTGGCACGGGCAGGCTCTGTTCGTCTCGGCCGGCGGCTACCACCACCACATGGCCATGAACGTCTGGAACAGCCGGGGTGCCGGACCCCGCCGGGACACCCTGGGGCTCGGCGAGGTACTGATCGAAGTGCCGGCCGGAGACGACGTCGGAGCCCTCGCCGACCGCCTCAAGACCGCAGGGGTCCAGTCCCACCACACCGGGGCTGAACTGCGCTTCGAGGATCCCTGGCGCAACAGGATCCGCGTCGCCGCTCGCTGAGCCCCGCCATTCCC
>NZ_AUPJ01000269.1 GCF_000427315.1 Arthrobacter sp. TB 26 | reverse complement strand
CCCGGCCCGCGGGACATGCCCAGCGCTGACGGCAGCCAATGGACATAGTGGCTTTGTGTCCACTGGTCGCGGCATGGGGAGGGCATGTCCGCCGGGCCGGGGCGAGTGAGGCGCGGCGTGACCGGGTCAGCGGAGGGCATGTCCATTTCTCGCTGCCAGGACCGTTGGGCATGTCCACCTGTTGCGGCGCGCACTGGACATAGCGGCTTTATGTCCATTGGTCACGGCATGGGGAGGGCATGCCCGCTGGGCCGGGGCGAGTGAGGCGCGGCGTGACCGGGTCAGCGGAGGGCATGTCCGGTCCGGACGGGGCAGGGCAGGGCTGAAGCGGCTAGGCTGAAGCGACGCCGAAATCAGCGGCCCAGCGCCGCCAGACATCTAAGGACGAGCTCCATGGGATTCACCGAAGTCTTTGTCTCCACCCACGATGAAGCCCTCAAACGTGCTGCCGCCCTCGACGGCGGGGCACCCGCGGCCCCCGCGGCCGTCCGGATTGCGGATATCACCGACTTCGAAATCGAGCGCCTGGGCGACCTGGCCGGCACTGCCGTCCACGCAGCCGGCGCGGACTACGAACTGGCCATGGTGGATGTTGCCAGCGATTCCCTGCTCGGGGTTCCGCCGGCGATGGTGCGCGCCCTCGCCGAGCTGCTCAGCTACGAGACCGAGGGTGAAGGCGACGTCCTGGAAGACGTCGCCGAAGGTTGGGCCGCCGAGGAGGACATGCCCTTCGCTTCGGAGCAGGCCGTCCGCTACGTCCGCCAACTCGCCGAACTCGCCGCCGCCGTGGATCCGGCCAGCAAGTCCGGCCTTTACGTCTGGACGGCCTGAGGCGGCGTCAGGCCGCCGAACGGACCGGTTGCGGGTGTCAAGTCGAAATCCCCGCGCTGATCTGGCACAATGAACAGGTACTTGATCTGCGTGGCCCCTCTCTCCGCGTCCGGATCTTGTCCTTTTAGAACCCCCTAGTACGGCCCGCCCCACGGGTGCAGAACGCCGGGCTCGACCCCGTTTCAGAAACAGGAGTGACCACAAAAGTGGCCGTAAAGATTCGCCTTAAGCGCTTTGGCAAGATGCGCGCACCGTACTACCGCATCGTCGTCATGGACGCACGCTCCAAGCGTGACGGCCGTGCCATCGAAGAGATCGGCAAGTACCACCCGACCGAAGAGCCCTCGTACATCGAGGTCGACACGGACCGTGCCCAGTACTGGCTCGGCGTCGGCGCACAGCCGTCCGAGCAGGTTGCCGCGATCCTCAAGATCACCGGTGACTGGCAGAAGTTCAAGGGTCTCCCGGGCCAGGAGGGCACCTTGAAGACCAAGGCTCCCAAGGCTGCCTTCGTTACCCCGGAAAAGGGTTCCGTGATCATCCCGGAAGCCATCACCAAGAAGGCCAAGAAGGACGACGCAGCCGAGGCTCCCGCCGACGCCGAAGCAGAGACCACCGAGGCTGAGTAAATTGCTGGCAGAAGCGCTCGAACACCTCGTCCGGGGGATCGTTGACAGTCCTGAGGATGTCAAGGTCAGTGCCAAGAACAACCGCCGCGGGGACACCCTCGAAGTGCGCGTTCATCAGGACGACCTCGGACGGGTGATCGGCCGCCAGGGCCGCACCGCACGCGCTTTGCGCACTGTGGTGGCTGCACTGGCGGA
>NZ_AUPJ01000268.1 GCF_000427315.1 Arthrobacter sp. TB 26 | reverse complement strand
CCGCCGCCGGTAACGCTTTCGGCAACACTTGTCTTGAGTCCGGCCCCTTCACCAGATAATGGTGGAGGGGCCGGACTGTTTTCCCTGTATTTACCAGTAGAACCGCAGACTCACCAACCCCGAACAGAGGAACAGATGCAGCTTCAGGTGGCACGAATCGGCAAGCCTCACGGCATCCGCGGCGAAGTGACCGTCCAGGTGCTCACCGACGCGCCCGGCGACCGCTTTGTCCCGGGGACCCAGTTCGTGGTGGAACCGGCCACCGCCGGCCCGCTGACCATCCTCAGCGCACGCTGGAACAAGGACATCCTGCTGCTCGCCTTCGAGGAGATCGAGACACGCAACGAGGCGGAGACCCTCCGCGGCGCCAAACTCTTCATCGAAACCGAAGAACTCGACGACGACGACGACGAAGGCTGGTACGAGCACGAACTCGAAGGCCTGGATGTCCGCGTCGGGGACCAGGTGGTCGGCAAGGTTTCGGGCCTCCACACGCTTCCGGTCCAGGACCTGCTGGTGGTCACCGCGACCGACGGCAAGGAAGTCCTGATCCCCTTCGTGGAGCAGATCGTGCCCGAGGTCAACGTCGGGGAAGGCTATGTGCTGGTCACCCCGCCGCCGGGACTCTTTGAGGTCAATGCCGAGGACGAGACCAAGGCCGGGGACAAGCCGGCGTCCGAAGGTGCCGCCTCCAAGGATGCCGACGCCGGAGACAACGCCTAAATGAGGATCGACGTCGTCACCATCTTCCCCGAGTACCTGGCACCGCTGGAACTGTCGCTCATTGGCAAAGCGCGCCAGGACGGGCTGCTGGAGCTCAACGTCCACGACCTCCGGGATTTCACCACGGACCGCCACCGGACCGTGGATGACACCCCGTACGGCGGCGGCGCCGGCATGGTCATGAAGCCCGAGCCCTGGGCCCAGGCCCTTGCGTCAGTCGCGGCGGACCGTCCGGGCGGTTCCGGCCCGGAGCGGGCGGCC
>NZ_AUPJ01000267.1:1558-3545 GCF_000427315.1 Arthrobacter sp. TB 26 | reverse complement strand
CGGGGGAGCGGTTCACCCAGGCCGCGGCCCATGAGCTCGCCGGGGCAGACCGGCTGGTGTTCGCCTGCGGACGCTACGAAGGCATCGATGAGCGCGTGATGGAGTGGGCGGCCGACCACTTCACCGTGCGGCCGATGAGCCTCGGCGACTACGTGCTCAACGGCGGCGAAGTGGCAGTGCTGGCCATGGTGGAGGCCATCGGGCGCCTGCTGCCCGGCGTCGTCGGCAACCCCGAGTCCCTCGTGGAGGAATCGCACTCGGACGGACTGCTGGAGTACCCCGTGTACACCAAGCCCTCGAGCTGGCGGGACCGCGAGGTCCCGGCGGTGCTGCTCAGCGGCAACCACGGCAAGATCGCCCAGTGGCGCCGGCACGAGCAGTACCGGCGCACCGCCGAACGGCGCCCGGACCTCCTCGCAGGGTTCGACGCCGGCAAGCTGCCCCGCGCGGACCGGACCGCTTTTGCGGACCTGGGGTACGCCGTCGTCGACGGCCGCCTGGAGCGCCGCCCCGACGCCGGCGGTAATTCCGCCTGACCGGATTGGCTGGATGGCCCCGGGTATGGCAAAATTAGTCCTTGTGCCTGCTGGGCTGCGAACCTGCCACAGGGGGAGCGTAACCAACAGCGCGGCACCCCGGTCCCGTCAAGTCCTGACGGAGCCGGATTCACAAATTTTCGACGGGAATCTCCGGGCCATTAGTTCGCCCGGGTTTGGCCGCCGTGACCCAACGTGAAGGACCTGTGGCGTTCACCAGGAGTGAATCAATGCACATTCTCGATTCCGTAGATGCAGCCTCGCTGCGCACCGATATTCCGGTCTTCCGCGCGGGTGACACCCTCAAGGTTCACGTGAACATCATCGAAGGCAAGAACTCCCGTGTCCAGGTGTTCCAGGGCTTCGTCCTGGGCCGCCACGGCGACGGACTGCGCGAAACCTTCAGCATCCGCAAGGTCTCCTTCGGCGTCGGCGTGGAGCGCAAGTTCCCGGTGCACTCCCCGATCATCGAGAAGATCGAGCTCGTCTCAAAGGGTGACGTGCGCCGCGCCAAGCTGTACTACATGCGCAACCTGCGTGGTAAGGCCGCGAAGATCAAGGAAAAGCGCGACTTCCAGACCGCAAAGTAAGCCTTCCAGACGTCACCACAGGCTTCCACCGCGGGTCCACGGACCGTGTCCGGCCAGCGCCGGAGCATCCGCAACAGCGCTGTTCACGTCAAGCGTTAGAGGATACGGACCATGGAACAGACAAAACGCCAGCCCAGGAAACTCGGCTGGCGTTTTGTTTTGCTGGCCGTGGTGCTGGCCGTGCTCATCAGCGGCCTGGCCCGCTCCTTGTGGCTCGATGTCTACTACATCCCCTCCGCCTCGATGGAGCCGCTCTTCCGCGAAGGGGACCGGATCCTCGTGTCACGGACGGACTTCCGCGCCGATCCTGTAGGACGTGGCGACATCGTCGTCTTCGACGGCCGCGGCTCCTTCGCCCCGCTGAACAGCGGCAACGGACCTGTCCTGGACTTTCTGGGCGGCATCGGGCACTGGATTGGCCTCTCCGGCGGCGACAACACCTACATCAAACGCGTCGTTGGCCTCCCCGGGGACCACGTGGTCTGCTGCGATGCCAGCGGCCACCTCACAGTCAACGGCCAGCAAATTGCGGAACCCTACCTCTATGCGGGTGACGCCCCGAGCGAGCTGAAATTCAGCGTGATCGTTCCGCCCGGCCGGCTCTGGCTGATGGGGGACCACCGCTCGCTGTCCGCAGATTCCCGCAGTCTTTTGGGTGCCCCCGGCGGAGGCATGGTCCCGCAGGAGCGGGTGATTGGCAGGCCGGTACAGATCATCTGGCCGCTTGATAGATTTACAGCAGTAGCAAGGCCCTCCGGGGCCGCCACAACGACAGCGAAGAACGGACAGTAGATGCCCGAGACCGGACCCCGGAATCCCGATTGGCGGGAGCAGGACCAGCCCCGGGTCACCTCCTCAGCG
>NZ_AUPJ01000267.1:0-1552 GCF_000427315.1 Arthrobacter sp. TB 26 | reverse complement strand
CCCCGCCGCGGAGAACGCCGCGGAGCCTGGTTTCCGCACGGATCCCGGGTCACTGGCCGGCGCCGGCTATCCGGCCACCCACGCCTATCCGACCTCGCAGCTGCCGCAGGCCCCGGCCCGGGACGCACCGGCTCCGGCAACCCCGGACCGGGATGTGCCGGCTGCGGGCGGACCGGCCCATGCCGGAAGCACCTCCAAGCGTGCGCGCCGGGCCAGGGCCCAGGAACGCCACAGCCCGCTGTTCCTCTGGGTGAAGGAAGTGGCCACGGTGGTGCTCGTCGCCATTGTGCTGTCGTTCCTGATCAAGACCTTCCTGTTCCGGGCCTTCTATATTCCGTCCGAATCCATGGTCAACACCCTGGACGTGAACGACCGCATCTTCGTGAACCTCCTGGTCCCGGAACCCTTCGCCCTGGAGCGCGGCGACGTCGTCGTGTTCAGGGACACCCAGGGCTGGCTGGTGCCCGCGGCGCAGAAGGCAGCCGGCCCCTTCACCTGGGTCCAGGACGGACTGACGTTCATTGGGCTGCTGCCGGACAACTCAGAGCAGCACCTCGTCAAGCGCGTCGTCGGGCTGCCGGGCGATCATGTGGTCTGCTGCGATGCCGGCGGCCGGCTCATGGTCAACGGCGCGCCGCTGGACGAGTCCTACATCAACCCTGCCGAAGTGCCCCAGGTCCGCGAATTCGACGTTGTGGTCCCCGAAGGCAAGGTCTGGGTGATGGGAGACAACCGGAACCACTCCGCTGACTCCCGCGCCCACACGGACAGCAACGGCGGCTTCGTCAACATCGCCGACATCGAAGGCCGGGCCGCCGTCATTGCCTGGCCGCTGAACCGCATCGGCGCCCTGGATAACTACCCCGACGTCTTCCGCGGCGTGCCCGCCCCGGCCGGAAAGTAGCAGCTGAAGCCATGTCCGATGCGCCCACCCTCGACTACGAGCGCCGCTTCCGCAGCGCCGGCGCCCGGCTTGTTGCCGGCGTCGACGAGGTGGGCCGCGGCGCCCTCGCCGGACCCGTCAGCGTGGGAATCGCGGTCGTGGACCTTCACCAGCTGACGCTGCTCGCCGACGTGCGGGACAGCAAACTGCTCAAGGTGGCGGACCGTGAACGCCTGGTCCCGCTGGTCCGGAGCTGGAGTGTCGCCTCCGCCGTCGGGCATGCATCGGCGAATGAGATCGACGCCCTCGGCATCGTCGCCGCGCTCCGGCTCGCCGGCACGCGTGCCTGGCTCGCGGTCCTTGCCGCAGGGGTGACCCCGGACGTCGTGCTGCTGGACGGCAGCCACAACTGGCTCTCGCCGGAGACCCAGCCGTCCCTCTTCGACGCCGGCCCCGCGGAGCCGGGCTGCGACGCGCCCGTGCACACGCTGGTCAAAGCGGACATGCAGTGTCTGAGCGTCGCCGCAGCCTCCATCCTGGCCAAGGTGGAACGCGACGGCATCATGCGAGAACTGCACAACGAATACCCGGTCTTCGGCTGGGATGTGAACAAGGGCTACGGCACCGCAACCCACAAGGACGCTCTCCGCGCTGCCGGGACCACGCCGT
>NZ_AUPJ01000266.1:833-2401 GCF_000427315.1 Arthrobacter sp. TB 26 | reverse complement strand
CGGCTGTCCGGCGCGTGCGCGAGTGCCCCGGCACCGCCGTCGTCGTCCCCGGGGTCTTCGCCCGGGGCTGACGCTGCCGCTGCGTCCCTTCCCGGTGCGCTGGCGGCGACGGTCGAGACCGAACTGGAAACCGTCTACGGCTACCAGGTGGCCCTGACCCGGCTGGGTGGGCCAGCGGCCGGCCCGGCGTCGGAGCAGCTCGCCCGGCATGAGGCCCTCGCCGCCGGCGCGGAAGAACTGAGCAGGATCCATTGCGCGCCCGTTCCGCCGCGCGCAGCCGGGTACACGATGGCACCGGCGTTCCTGGCTTCTCCCGGCGACGGCCTCGGAGGACTTGAGGCCTCGGCGCTGCCTGTGTATGGCGATCTGGTGGCCCTGAGCGAGGGCCAGACCCGGCAGTGGGCCATCGCCGGCCTCGTGGGTGCCGCGCGCCGGTCCGCCCTCTGGGGTGCGGACACCGGCGTTCTTCCCGGCCTGGCGGCGGACCCGGACGGGTTCCCTGAGCTTCCCTAGCCCTTGCTGCGCTACTTAGCTCCTTCCTCTTCCTCGTCCTGTGCTCCTCCCCTCCGTCCGCCGGGCGTCCGGGGCGGCTTTGAGGTCCGTAGGCCACGAAACCTGTCCTGAACCCGGCGTGTCCGCGCCAAAGTGCCCCCGCTGCGCAGATCGTGGGAGGTGAGCGGCGGGCAAGCCGCGGCTAACTTAGGCTCGTAATACTGGTGGGCCGGGGGCGCCGGTGGTTTGCTGTAGTCATGGACAGTCAAGCCGCCCCCACCCAGCACGAGAACGAGCCCCACCACAACGACATTGCGCACCGGCTCAACTGGCTGCGCGCAGGTGTGCTGGGCGCCAACGACGGCATCGTCTCCGTCGCCGCCATTGTGGTCGGCGTCGCCGGCGTCACCACGGACTCCGGCCCCATCCTTATCGCCGGTACCGCCGGAGTTGTGGGTGGTGCAATTTCCATGGCCCTCGGCGAATACGTCTCTGTGAGCAGCCAAAAGGACAGCCAGCAGGCGCTGATCGAGAAGGAACGCCGGGAGCTGGCCGAACAGCCCGAAGAGGAACTCGAGGAACTCGCCGCCATCTACCAGGGCAAGGGCCTCAGCGCCGACACCGCCCGCACCGTGGCCTTGGAACTCACCGCCCACGATGCCCTTGGCGCGCACCTTTCCGCCGAACTCCACATTGACGAGACGGACATCGTCAGCCCCTGGCACGCCGCCTTCGCCTCCGCCGCGGCGTTCCTGGTCGGCGCAATCCTCCCCATGCTTGCCATCCTGCTGCCGCCGGAAAACATCCGTGTTCCGCTGACGTTCGTGGCCGTGCTGGTGGCCCTGGCCCTGACCGGAGCCATCGGCGCCTGGATCGGCGGCGGTTCGAAGTCCAAGGCGGCCATCCGTGTGGTGATCGGCGGGGCGGCGGCACTGGTCGCGACCTTCCTGATCGGCAGCTGGCTCGGCGCCAGCGGCATCACGGCCTGACCGTCCTGCCCGGCGGCCGGGGCGAACTACGCTGGATCCGATGAGCCAGCCTGCAGACGTCCCTATCCCGCCCGACCTCAGCCGCCG
>NZ_AUPJ01000266.1:0-823 GCF_000427315.1 Arthrobacter sp. TB 26 | reverse complement strand
CGCGACTGGCTGGCGTCGCTCCCCCGACTGATCCAACAGTCCCTTGACCGGTGGCAGCTCGAGCTTGAGTTGGCGCCCGGCGCGCTGCCGTGGAACGGTCACGGCGCCATCGTGGTCCCGGTGCGCCGTCGCGCCGGTGGCGCAGCCGGGGTGGCCGCCGGAGATGCCGCTGAAGGAGCTGCCGGCGCTGCAGTCCTCAAAATCGCCTATCCGCACGACGAAGCGCTTGTGGAACCGCAGGCTCTTGCCCTCTGGAAGGGGAACGGGGCGGTCCGTCTGCTGGCAAGCGACGCCGGTGCCGGGGCGCTGCTGCTGGAGCGCCTGGACCCCGTCCGCTCGCTTCAGGACGAGCCCATGGACGTGGCGGTTCCGGTCTGGGGTGAGCTTGTCCGCCGGCTGAGCCTTGTGCCCGAAGGTGGGCCGGACTGGCGGGCGTTCGACCACGTGGCGGCCAGGGCCGAACAGTGGAGTGACGAACTGCCGGAGACCTGGGAACTGCTGGGCCGGCCCTTCCCGCGCTGGTTGCTGGAAGCCGCGCTTGAGGTCTGCCAGACGCGCGGAGCCGTCGGCCGCCGCTCCGGACGCGACGTGCTGGTCCATGCCGACCTGCACTACTTGAATATCCTGGCCCGGCCCGGCCGCGATGCCCCCGCACCTGGCGCACAGGAACCGGCCGACGGCTGGGCCGCCATCGATCCGCAGCCGTTGATCGGCGAGGCGGAATTCGCGGTGGCACCGCTGCTGTGGAACCGGATCGGTGAGCTGTCCCTGGCGGATCCGGAACGGGGCCTGCGGGAGCGCTGCCGGGACTTCAGCATGGCGG
>NZ_AUPJ01000265.1 GCF_000427315.1 Arthrobacter sp. TB 26 | reverse complement strand
GCTGACGGTCACACGCGCTGAGGGTGCCCTGATCCTGCTAACTTAGATTCCGTGTCCCAGCTAAATGATCTCCGTTCCCAGCAGAATGACCCCAGCTTCGCCAACGTCTGGCAGGAGCTGAAATGGCGAGGCCTGGTCCACGTCTCAACGGATGAGGCGGAGCTGGAAAAGCTGCTCGCCGGTGATCCCGCAACGTATTACTGCGGCTTCGATCCCACCGCACCGAGCCTGCACCTGGGCAACCTGGTCCAGCTGCTGCTGATGCGCCGTATCCAGCTCGCCGGACACAAGCCCCTCGGCCTTGTCGGCGGCTCCACAGGCCTGATCGGAGATCCGCGCCAGAGCGCCGAACGTGTGCTCAACACCCCCGAAACCGTCGCGGAATGGGTCGGAAAACTGCAGGCGCAGGTCCAGCGTTTCCTCAGCTTCGAGGGCGACAACGCGGCCCGGATGGTCAACAACCTCGACTGGACCGCGCCGCTGAGCGCCATCGACTTCCTGCGGGGGATCGGCAAACACTTCCGTGTCGGCACCATGATCAAAAAAGACATTGTTGCCAACCGTCTGAATTCTGATGAGGGGATCAGCTACACGGAGTTCAGCTACCAGATCCTTCAGGGTATGGACTACCTTCAGCTTTTCCGCGACTACGGCTGCGTCCTGCAGACCGGCGGGTCGGACCAGTGGGGCAACCTCACCAGCGGCACCGACCTCATCCGCAAGGTCGAGGGCAAGCACGTCCACGCACTGGGGACGCCCCTCATCACCAACTCCGACGGCACGAAGTTCGGCAAGAGCGAGGGCAACGCCATTTGGCTGGATCCGGAGATGTGCAGCCCCTATGCCTTCTACCAGTTCTGGCTCAACACGGCGGACAGTGATGTTGCGGCGCGCCTTAAGGTCTTCACGTTCCTCAGCCGGGCCGAGATCGAGGCCCTCGAGGGCGCGGTTGCCGAGCGGCCGTTCGCCCGCGAGGGACAGCGCAAACTTGCCTACGAGGTGACCTCCCTCGTGCACGGGGTGGACGCCACCGAAAAGGTCATCGCCGCCTCCGCTGCCCTGTTCGGGAACGGTGACCTTACTGTCCTGGACGAGGCGACGCTCAAGGCGGCCACGTCCGAGCTTCCGTCGGCCTCGGTCGATGCGGCCGGCTTGGGCATCATCGACCTGCTCGTGGCAACCGGACTCTCGGAGAGCAAGTCCGCCGCGCGCCGCACCGTGGGGGAGGGCGGGGCCTACGTCAACAACGCCAAAGTGTCCGATCCTGACGCCCTGATCGAACGCGGCCAGCTGCTGCACGGCCGCTACCTGCTGCTGCGCCGGGGCAAGAAAAACCTGGCTACCGTGGAAGTCAGCGCCTCCTAACGCCACACCCCGCGTCATCTGCACGCTCCGCCACGATCCAGTTGCAAGGTCGGGGCGGAGCGTGTATTGTTTTTCTAGTCGCCACCGCAGAGTGGCGACCAACCCCAACAAAAATAGAGAAGCAATTCTTCTAGCTCTTTCGGCTCCCCGGAGTACGCAGCGCAGAAATGAAAAATTGCTTCACATTTTGCTGGGGACATTCAGTCCACTGAGTGAATTTCGAATGAAAATCCGGATTTGCAAAGTGGATATGAATGAAATAAGCTTGAAATATCGCAGCGAAGGAAAAGCGAAACAAGAGAATTCAATTACATTGAATTGTTTCGGTCAGTATTTTGAATGTGTCTGTTGTTTGAGAACTCAATAGTGTGCCAAGTTTGTTGATACCAATTTATTGTATTGAAATTGTATTGAATTGGTTGAATTGACTGGATCCGCCACCCCGTGGTGTGGTCTGGTTTTTACAGCTGGTTTCAAATTTTGTGCAGCCGGCACGTCCCGTTTTCCCGGGGGTGTTGGTTGTGTCTGTTTTACTTCAACGGAGAGTTTGATCCTGGCTCAGGATGAACGCTGGCGGCGTGCTTAACACATGCAAGTCGAACGATGAACCTCACTTGTGGGGGGATTAGTGGCGAACGGGTGAGTAACACGTGAGTAACCTGCCCTTAACTCTGGGATAAGCCTGGGAAACTGGGTCTAATACCGGATATGACTCCTCATCGCATGGTGGGGGGTGGAAAGCTTTATTGTGGTTTTGGATGGACTCGCGGCCTATCAGCTTGTTGGTGAGGTAATGGCTCACCAAGGCGACGACGGGTAGCCGGCCTGAGAGGGTGACCGGCCACACTGGGACTGAGACACGGCCCAGACTCCTACGGGAGGCAGCAGTGGGGAATATTGCACAATGGGCGAAAGCCTGATGCAGCGACGCCGCGTGAGGGATGACGGCCTTCGGGTTGTAAACCTCTTTCAGTAGGGAAGAAGCGAAAGTGACGGTACCTGCAGAAGAAGCGCCGGCTAACTACGTGCCAGCAGCCGCGGTAATACGTAGGGCGCAAGCGTTATCCGGAATTATTGGGCGTAAAGAGCTCGTAGGCGGTTTGTCGCGTCTGCCGTGAAAGTCCGGGGCTCAACTCCGGATCTGCGGTGGGTACGGGCAGACTAGAGTGATGTAGGGGAGACTGGAATTCCTGGTGTAGCGGTGAAATGCGCAGATATCAGGAGGAACACCGATGGCGAAGGCAGGTCTCTGGGCATTAACTGACGCTGAGGAGCGAAAGCATGGGGAGCGAACAGGATTAGATACCCTGGTAGTCCATGCCGTAAACGTTGGGCACTAGGTGTGGGGGACATTCCACGTTTTCCGCGCCGTAGCTAACGCATTAAGTGCCCCGCCTGGGGAGTACGGCCGCAAGGCTAAAACTCAAAGGAATTGACGGGGGCCCGCACAAGCGGCGGAGCATGCGGATTAATTCGATGCAACGCGAAGAACCTTACCAAGGCTTGACATGAACCGGAAATACCTGGAAACAGGTGCCCCGCTTGCGGTCGGTTTACAGGTGGTGCATGGTTGTCGTCAGCTCGTGTCGTGAGATGTTGGGTTAAGTCCCGCAACGAGCGCAACCCTCGTTCTATGTTGCCAGCGCGTTATGGCGGGGACTCATAGGAGACTGCCGGGGTCAACTCGGAGGAAGGTGGGGACGACGTCAAATCATCATGCCCCTTATGTCTTGGGCTTCACGCATGCTACAATGGCCGGTACAAAGGGTTGCGATACTGTGAGGTGGAGCTAATCCCAAAAAGCCGGTCTCAGTTCGGATTGGGGTCTGCAACTCGACCCCATGAAGTCGGAGTCGCTAGTAATCGCAGATCAGCAACGCTGCGGTGAATACGTTCCCGGGCCTTGTACACACCGCCCGTCAAGTCACGAAAGTTGGTAACACCCGAAGCCGGTGGCCTAACCCCTTGTGGGAGGGAGCTGTCGAAGGTGGGACTGGCGATTGGGACTAAGTCGTAACAAGGTAGCCGTACCGGAAGGTGCGGCTGGATCACCTCCTTTCTAAGGAGCGCCTACAATCACCGTGCCTCATGTATGTGGGTGTGGCGGGGTTGTCAGGAGTACGCCCGTTGCGCAGACGCTAGTTCTGCGGCGGGTGCTCACGGGTGGAATATCAACAAATAGGTGCCTGGCGGCATGTGCCGGCAGCAAGTACGGATCTTCCTTCGGGCGGGTCCTGGAACGCGGCTGGAATGTTTCGCTGGGTAGTGTTTGGCACACTGTTGGGTCCTGAGGCAACAGGACCATGGCTCATGGCCGGGTTCCCTTACGGGGGAGTCTCCGGTGGTGGGGTGTGGGACTTGTGTTTCTGGTTTCCTGGCTGCACCGATCATGCACTGTTGTGTGTGTGGGGTGTGTGGTATGGGGTTGTTGTTTGAGAACTACATAGTGGACGCGAGCATCTTTTATAAGAAGCAATTTCCAAGAATATGAACCTGGATCTGACCTGGGCGCCTTTTGGGTGTGTGGGTTGGTTTTCGTGGTTCTCTCGAAAATTAGTTTTTTTGATCTTTTGTGGTCAAGTTTTTAAGAGCACACGGTGGATGCCTTGGCATTAGGAGCCGAAGAAGGACGTAGGAATCTGCGATAAGCCTGGGGGAGTCGATAACCGGACTGTGATCCCAGGGTGTCCGAATGGGGAAACCCCGCCAGGGGCGCGAGCTGCCTGGTGACCCGCATCTGAACACATAGGGTGCGTGGAGGGAACGCGGGGAAGTGAAACATCTCAGTACCCGCAGGAAGAGAAAACAATAGTGATTCCGTCAGTAGTGGCGAGCGAACGCGGATCAGGCTAAACCGTTCCATGTGTGATAGCCGGCGGGCGTTGCATGGTCGGGGTTGTGGGACTTCCCATTCTGTCTCTGCCGGGACAGTGGGGTGTGTAGTGCAGGCATAGGTGAACGGTCTTGAAAGGCCGGCCAGAGAGGGTGTGAGCCCCGTAACCGAAATGTTGTGTACCGCCCGGGGAGTATCCCAAGTAGCACGGGGCCCGAGAAATCCCGTGCGAATCTGTCAGGACCACCTGATAAGCCTAAATACTCCCTAATGACCGATAGCGGACCAGTACCGTGAGGGAAAGGTGAAAAGTACCCCGGGAGGGGAGTGAAACAGTACCTGAAACCGTGTGCTTACAATCCGTCGGAGCCAGTCTGATTCTGGTGACGGCGTGCCTTTTGAAGAATGAGCCTGCGAGTTAGTGTTACGTCGCGAGGTTAACCCGTGTGGGGAAGCCGTAGCGAAAGCGAGTCTGAATAGGGCGTTGCAGTGGCGTGATCTAGACCCGAAGCGAAGTGATCTACCCATGGCCAGGTTGAAGCGACGGTAAGACGTCGTGGAGGACCGAACCCACTTCAGTTGAAAATGGAGGGGATGAGCTGTGGGTAGGGGTGAAAGGCCAATCAAACTTCGTGATAGCTGGTTCTCCCCGAAATGCATTTAGGTGCAGCGTTGCGTGTTTCTTACCGGAGGTAGAGCTACTGGATGGCTAATGGGCCCTACAAGGTTACTGACGTCAGCCAAACTCCGAATGCCGGTAAGTGAGAGCGCAGCAGTGAGACTGTGGGGGATAAGCTTCATAGTCGAGAGGGAAACAGCCCAGACCACCAACTAAGGCCCCTAAGCGTGTGCTAAGTGGGAAAGGATGTGGAGTTGCGAAGACAACCAGGAGGTTGGCTTAGAAGCAGCCATCCTTAAAAGAGTGCGTAATAGCTCACTGGTCAAGTGATTCCGCGCCGACAATGTAGCGGGGCTCAAGTACACCGCCGAAGTTGTGGATTTCAGATATTAGCTAAGCCGCCCCTTGTGGGTTGGTTCAGGCGTCTGGAGTGGTAGGGGAGCGTCGTGTGGGCAGTGAAGTCGCGGTGTAAACCAGCGGTGGAGCCTACACGAGTGAGAATGCAGGCATGAGTAGCGAAAGACGGGTGAGAAACCCGTCCGCCGAATGATCAAGGGTTCCAGGGTCAAGCTAATCTGCCCTGGGTAAGTCGGGACCTAAGGCGAGGCCGACAGGCGTAGTCGATGGACAACGGGTTGATATTCCCGTACCGGCGAAAAACCGCCCATGCTGAACAGGGGATACTAACCGCCCAATACCTGCCTGACACCCCTTGTGGGTGAAGGGTTTTGGTGGAGCGCGGGACCTGATCCTGGGAGGCAAGCGTATTAACAGGTGTGACGCAGGAAGGTAGCCGAGCCGGGCGATGGTTGTCCCGGTCTAAGGATGTAGGGCGAACGGTAGGCAAATCCGCCGTTCATGATGCCTGAGACCCGATGGGACTCCCGTAAGGGGGGATTCGGTGATCCTATGCTGCCTAGAAAAGCATCGACGCGAGGTTTTAGCCGCCCGTACCCCAAACCGACACAGGTGATCAGGTAGAGAATACTAAGGCGATCGAGAGAATTATGGTTAAGGAACTCGGCAAAATGCCCCCGTAACTTCGGGAGAAGGGGGGCCCCCATCGTGATGGACACTTGCTGTCCGGAGCGTGCAGGGGCCGCAGAGACCAGGGGGAAGCGACTGTTTACTAAAAACACAGGTCCGTGCGAAGTCGCAAGACGATGTATACGGACTGACTCCTGCCCGGTGCTGGAAGGTTAAGAGGACCGGTTAGCCGCAAGGCGAAGCTGAGAATTCAAGCCCCAGTAAACGGCGGTGGTAACTATAACCATCCTAAGGTAGCGAAATTCCTTGTCGGGTAAGTTCCGACCTGCACGAATGGAGTAACGACTTCCCCGCTGTCTCAACCATAAACTCGGCGAAATTGCAGTACGAGTAAAGATGCTCGTTACGCGCAGCAGGACGGAAAGACCCCGAGACCTTTACTATAGTTTGGTATTGGTGTTCGGAGTGGCTTGTGTAGGATAGGTGGGAGACGTTGAAGCCCGGACGCCAGTTCGGGTGGAGTCATCGTTGAAATACCACTCTGGTCACTTTGGACATCTAACTTCGGCCCGTAATCCGGGTCAGGGACAGTGCCTGATGGGTAGTTTAACTGGGGCGGTTGCCTCCTAAAAAGTAACGGAGGCGCCCAAAGGTTCCCTCAGCCTGGTTGGCAATCAGGTGTCGAGTGTAAGTGCACAAGGGAGCTTGACTGTGAGAGAGACATCTCGAGCAGGGACGAAAGTCGGGACTAGTGATCCGGCGGTACATTGTGGAATGGCCGTCGCTCAACGGATAAAAGGTACCTCGGGGATAACAGGCTGATCTTGCCCAAGAGTCCATATCGACGGCATGGTTTGGCACCTCGATGTCGGCTCGTCGCATCCTGGGGCTGGAGTAGGTCCCAAGGGTTGGGCTGTTCGCCCATTAAAGCGGTACGCGAGCTGGGTTTAGAACGTCGTGAGACAGTTCGGTCCCTATCCGCTGCGCGCGCAGGAAATTTGAGAAGGGCTGTCCTTAGTACGAGAGGACCGGGACGGACGAACCTCTGGTGTGTCAGTTGTACTGCCAAGTGCACCGCTGATTAGCTACGTTCGGATGGGATAACCGCTGAAAGCATCTAAGCGGGAAGCTCGCTTCGAGATGAGATTTCCATACACCTTGTGTGTGAGAGGCCCCCAGCCAGACCACTGGGTTGATAGGCCGGATGTGGAAGCGAGGACTAACGACTCGTGAAGCTGACCGGTACTA
The DNA here is from genome assembly GCF_000427315.1 of Arthrobacter sp. TB 26. Lineage (GTDB taxonomy): Bacteria > Actinomycetota > Actinomycetes > Actinomycetales > Micrococcaceae > Arthrobacter. Next base: position 186 of record NZ_AUPJ01000265.1, on the reverse strand, counting down.
ATAGGCCGATAACTTACACCACACACCACCCCGCGAACCCATTCAAAAGGGGTTCGCACCCAGGGGTGGTACGAAGAAACAAGACTGCTTGCGTCCACTATGTGGTTCCCAAACAACAAACCCGTTGTTCGAGGAACCAAACCAACTGAATAACACCACAGTTGTAACACCAGATTTCCCACCCCC
>NZ_AUPJ01000264.1 GCF_000427315.1 Arthrobacter sp. TB 26 | reverse complement strand
CCACCGCTGTACGGCGGCTTACGATCACCTGCACCGGCACCGAAGCTGCGACGCTCCGCGCCACCCTCACGCGGGCCACGGTCACCGTACGGCTTACGATCACGATCGCCACCACCGCTGTACGGCGGCTTACGATCACGATCGCCACCACCGCTGTACGGCGGCTTACGATCACGATCGCCACCACCGCTGTACGGCGGCTTACGATCACCTGCACCGGCACCGAAGCTGCGACGCTCCCCGCCACCCTCACGCGGGCCACGGTCACCATACGGCTTACGATCACGATCGCCACCACCGCTATAAGGCGGCTTACGATCACGATCGCCACCGGCACCGGCACCGAAGCTGCGACGCTCCCCGCCACCCTCACGCGGGCCACGGTCACCATACGGCTTACGATCACGATCGCCACCACCGCTATAAGGCGGCTTACGATCCCCGCCACCGCTGAAGGGCTTGCGATCGCTTTCACGTGCCGGACGGTCGCCAAAAGGCTTGCGGTCACGATCGTTGGAGGAAGGCCGCGCCCCCTGGGCCCCCTGGTCATCGCGAGCACGGTACCCGCGGGGGTCACCGCCGGAATTGTTGGTGCCGCGGAATCCTCCGCCGCCCGAACTGCGTCCGCCACCAAAGTTGCCGCGGTCGTTGCCGCCGCGATTACCGCCGCGATTACCGTCGTTGTGCTCAGCCATGCTGGATTCCTCCTGTTGCGAGCCCCCGACTGGCACGCTCGCAGCCGTACTACTCTAGTTGCTTCCTGCCTGACGACAAACGCTCCGTGAACGGCGCGCCCGCGAGGCCAGCCTCTATTGTAGTCGAGCCTACTCAGTAGGTTCAGCTTGGAGCTGCCAACCGCCTTAGCGCTGCGAGGGCATCCTCCGTGCTCCAGGATACGGCGGGCGGGCGGGAAACAATGAGCCGAGTCAGTTTCGTGCCGTCAGCGATGACCAGGACGTATTCAGTCGAACCGTTGAGTTCGTTCCGGGCGAATCTGGCCGTCCCCTCAACGCCAGGAACGTCGACGGGAGCGTTAAGGGATTCGAAGGGGGCTGAGGCTCGAAGTCCTTCGGCCGAGGGAAAGGTCGTCACTTCCAGCACCACAGCGTGCGTTGTGGTGCGCTCAGCGTCCAGCGGATATATACAGCTTTCGCGTCGGATACCGTTGGGATCGACATTGCCGTCGGACTCCGCGGGCTGGAGCCCGGCGGCTGCACTGCCCAGTACTTGTTGGATCAGCTCCGGGGACAGCCGAAAACAGCCAACCTCGCTGGTAGGCAGAACCGTTGACCCGTCGTGCGCAATACTGGGCGTCGGGGACTGGCTGGCGGGCGAACCAGCTTGACTGCTGCTTCCACCGGATGCCGGTCCCTCCCCGGCCGGCGAGGATACTGGTCCAGTGCAGGATGATAAAGCCAGGCTGGCGAGGAATAGAACAGCCAATCGGTGGGTGCGCCGGGAATCACCAGAAGACATCATCCACAACTCCCATCACGATCTTGTCACCCGGAACCGCTGAACGCTGATACCTAACGATGTCAGTTTCGTCGAGAGATATACATCCCCAGGTAGGAACTTTGTTGGCGTGGAGGAAGATCGCGAATCCAGCGTTGGGAACAATCGGGGAATCCGGCGGTCGGTTGTAGTTGATCACAACTCCCTGCCTATAGTCGTGGGACCAACGCGTGGCATAATACCACATGTTCTCGTCAGGAAAAACATCTGCACTCGATTCGAAGTACTTATTGTAATTGCCGTTGAGTCGGCCGCCCCACCGGGAATACGGATTCAGCTGTCGGTAGTACAGTGACGTGCCGGGGTCACCCAAGCCAAAGGCTTCGGTCACTGTAAATGCTCCAGTGGGAGAGAATTTGTTGATGGTCGGGCCGGACGCCACGCCCGGGCGTGCGAAACCGCTTTCACCTGCAAAACCCGGGACCACCCATTCCAGCCTGAACGACCCGCCCTCGCGCACGCAGGTCGTGAAATTGATGCCTTGGTCCGGGTAGCCTTCGGCGATTGCGAACGAGACACGGGATGCAGAGCTGGCATCGTAGCGGATACTTCCCCGATTTAGAGCAGCGCAGTAGCCATCCGACCTCAGGTGGAAGTCAATTCCCTTCGTGGAACTCCACGTCAAACGACCGAATTGGAACTCCTGGACGCAGGCGCCGCCGCAACGTTCCGGACCAATGGGATAACCCAACGAACCGTGTTCCCACCCCCTGCTGGCGTAGGTCCCGAGGATTGCCCCCCAAATGGGTTGAGCCCCGCCGAAAGGCGACCAGTAAACAGCACCACCTTGGAATCGCTGCACGCAGCCGTCGTTTTGCAGTCCACAGAATTCACGGCTCACGGGATACCCGAGAGGACCTGATTCCCAGTTGAGACTGGCCCATCTCTCTGCGATGCCAGCAGTAGTGCCGTATGCACCCGAGGCCGGCGACCAGTGCATGGCGCCGTTCTCAAATCGCTGCAAACAGCCGTTGTCCCGCAACCCGCAGGACTCCGGACCGGTGGGATAGCCGAGACGTCCGGCCTCCCAGTTCATCCCTGCGTACCCGCCCAGAATGGAACCCCACACAGCGTGGGCGCCTCCAGCGGCCGACCAGTACACGGCGCCACCCTGGAACCTCTGGACGCAGCCGGAGTCACGCAACGTGCAAATTTCTGCGGTGAGGGGATATCCCAACCGACCTGCTTCCCAGTTCAGCGCAGCCCAACGATCCGCAATTGCCGCACGAGTGGGGTTGGCACCGGATGCAGCTGACCAATGCACGGCACCCCCTTCGAAATGCTGCACGCAACCGTTATCGCGAAGACCACAATATTGAGCGTCCAGCGGGTAGCCCAGCATGCCGGATTCCCAGTTCAAACTGGCCCACCGTTCTGCTATGGCAGATCTGGTGGGGTGAGCGCCCGTGGCGGCCGACCAGTGGATGGCCCCACGCTCGAACCGCTGGGCGCAGCCGGCGTTCTTCAGTCCACAGAACACATCGGACACGGGGTTTCCCAGCGGTCCTGTCGCGCCGCCCAGTCCCGCCCACCGCACACTGATGGCGCTTCCTCCGACGCCGAGCGCCGCCCGGCCGGTGTCCGCGGGAACGGGCTCCCCCTGAGGTACACCCTTAGCGTCCGTGGACGGTTCAACAGCCGGATCGGAAGCAGCCGATTCATCCGTCGTCGGCTGCGGCGCCGGGCTAGCGGGGTCCTTGACGCCGGGTGTCGGTTGCACCGTAACAACGGGTGCAGCCGTCACGGACGGAGTCGGTTCATCCGTGATCGACGGCGCCTCCGTGACGGACGGAGAAGGGCTAAGAACAGCGCCAGCTGGCCCGCCCGCAACTAATGCCAGCGGACTTGCTGCGGCGGCCTGCACCGAAGTCGCTAACAACGCAATGGCCAGAAGAACTGCCCCGGCCGGGTTGCCAAAAACTTTCATATTGATTCATTCCCCCAAGTAATGACGATACCGCGTCACCCAATTCTGCGCGCCTCTGCTGCACGCTCACGAGGCTACACGAAAAGGTGGAATGAAGGAGAGAAAACACTCATAAGCCGCTTCTCCAAATTAGTGAAGCCTCAGGGCCTTTCGCAGCCTGGCGCGACGGAATCGGGCAGTGTCTTCTTGCCGCGCTTGTTGGTGGGGGTTAAATGCGGGAGGACCCCCAACATGGTTGGGGGTCCTCGACCGTTTAATGATGTTCCGGCGGTGACCTACTCTCCCACACCCTCCCGGGTGCAGTACCATCGGCGCTGTGGGTCTTAGCTTCCGGGTTCGGAATGGGACCGGGCGTTTCCCCCACGCTATGACCGCCGTAACCTTGTGTCCCGAACCCCCGTGGGGGGGTGGGAAATCTGGTGTTACAACTGTGGTGTTATTCAGTTGGTTTGGTTCCTCGAACAACGGGTTTGTTGTTTGGGAACCACATAGTGGACGCAAGCAGTCTTGTTTCTTCGTACCACCCCTGGGTGCGAACCCCTTTTGAATGGGTTCGCGGGGTGGTGTGTGGTGTAAGTTATCGGCCTATTAGTACCGGTCAGCTTCACGAGTCGTTAGTCCTCGCTTCCACATCCGGCCTATCAACCCAGTGGTCTGGCTGGGGGCCTCTCACACACAAGGTGTATGGAAATCTCATCTCGAAGCGAGCTTCCCGCTTAGATGCTTTCAGCGGTTATCCCATCCGAACGTAGCTAATCAGCGGTGCACTTGGCAGTACAACTGACACACCAGAGGTTCGTCCGTCCCGGTCCTCTCGTACTAAGGACAGCCCTTCTCAAATTTCCTGCGCGCGCAGCGGATAGGGACCGAACTGTCTCACGACGTTCTAAACCCAGCTCGCGTACCGCTTTAATGGGCGAACAGCCCAACCCTTGGGACCTACTCCAGCCCCAGGATGCGACGAGCCGACATCGAGGTGCCAAACCATGCCGTCGATATGGACTCTTGGGCAAGATCAGCCTGTTATCCCCGAGGTACCTTTTATCCGTTGAGCGACGGCCATTCCACAATGTACCGCCGGATCACTAGTCCCGACTTTCGTCCCTGCTCGAGATGTCTCTCTCACAGTCAAGCTCCCTTGTGCACTTACACTCGACACCTGATTGCCAACCAGGCTGAGGGAACCTTTGGGCGCCTCCGTTACTTTTTAGGAGGCAACCGCCCCAGTTAAACTACCCATCAGGCACTGTCCCTGACCCGGATTACGGGCCGAAGTTAGATGTCCAAAGTGACCAGAGTGGTATTTCAACGATGACTCCACCCGAACTGGCGTCCGGGCTTCAACGTCTCCCACCTATCCTACACAAGCCACTCCGAACACCAATACCAAACTATAGTAAAGGTCTCGGGGTCTTTCCGTCCTGCTGCGCGTAACGAGCATCTTTACTCGTACTGCAATTTCGCCGAGTTTATGGTTGAGACAGCGGGGAAGTCGTTACTCCATTCGTGCAGGTCGGAACTTACCCGACAAGGAATTTCGCTACCTTAGGATGGTTATAGTTACCACCGCCGTTTACTGGGGCTTGAATTCTCAGCTTCGCCTTGCGGCTAACCGGTCCTCTTAACCTTCCAGCACCGGGCAGGAGTCAGTCCGTATACATCGTCTTGCGACTTCGCACGGACCTGTGTTTTTAGTAAACAGTCGCTTCCCCCTGGTCTCTGCGGCCCCTGCACGCTCCGGACAGCAAGTGTCCATCACGATGGGGGCCCCCCTTCTCCCGAAGTTACGGGGGCATTTTGCCGAGTTCCTTAACCATAATTCTCTCGATCGCCTTAGTATTCTCTACCTGATCACCTGTGTCGGTTTGGGGTACGGGCGGCTAAAACCTCGCGTCGATGCTTTTCTAGGCAGCATAGGATCACCGAATCCCCCCTTACGGGAGTCCCATCGGGTCTCAGGCATCATGAACGGCGGATTTGCCTACCGTTCGCCCTACATCCTTAGACCGGGACAACCATCGCCCGGCTCGGCTACCTTCCTGCGTCACACCTGTTAATACGCTTGCCTCCCAGGATCAGGTCCCGCGCTCCACCAAAACCCTTCACCCACAAGGGGTGTCAGGCAGGTATTGGGCGGTTAGTATCCCCTGTTCAGCATGGGCGGTTTTTCGCCGGTACGGGAATATCAACCCGTTGTCCATCGACTACGCCTGTCGGCCTCGCCTTAGGTCCCGACTTACCCAGGGCAGATTAGCTTGACCCTGGAACCCTTGATCATTCGGCGGACGGGTTTCTCACCCGTCTTTCGCTACTCATGCCTGCATTCTCACTCGTGTAGGCTCCACCGCTGGTTTACACCGCGACTTCACTGCCCACACGACGCTCCCCTACCACTCCAGACGCCTGAACCAACCCACAAGGGGCGGCTTAGCTAATATCTGAAATCCACAACTTCGGCGGTGTACTTGAGCCCCGCTACATTGTCGGCGCGGAATCACTTGACCAGTGAGCTATTACGCACTCTTTTAAGGATGGCTGCTTCTAAGCCAACCTCCTGGTTGTCTTCGCAACTCCACATCCTTTCCCACTTAGCACACGCTTAGGGGCCTTAGTTGGTGGTCTGGGCTGTTTCCCTCTCGACTATGAAGCTTATCCCCCACAGTCTCACTGCTGCGCTCTCACTTACCGGCATTCGGAGTTTGGCTGACGTCAGTAACCTTGTAGGGCCCATTAGCCATCCAGTAGCTCTACCTCCGGTAAGAAACACGCAACGCTGCACCTAAATGCATTTCGGGGAGAACCAGCTATCACGAAGTTTGATTGGCCTTTCACCCCTACCCACAGCTCATCCCCTCCATTTTCAACTGAAGTGGGTTCGGTCCTCCACGACGTCTTACCGTCGCTTCAACCTGGCCATGGGTAGATCACTTCGCTTCGGGTCTAGATCACGCCACTGCAACGCCCTATTCAGACTCGCTTTCGCTACGGCTTCCCCACACGGGTTAACCTCGCGACGTAACACTAACTCGCAGGCTCATTCTTCAAAAGGCACGCCGTCACCAGAATCAGACTGGCTCCGACGGATTGTAAGCACACGGTTTCAGGTACTGTTTCACTCCCCTCCCGGGGTACTTTTCACCTTTCCCTCACGGTACTGGTCCGCTATCGGTCATTAGGGAGTATTTAGGCTTATCAGGTGGTCCTGACAGATTCGCACGGGATTTCTCGGGCCCCGTGCTACTTGGGATACTCCCCGGGCGGTACACAACATTTCGGTTACGGGGCTCACACCCTCTCTGGCCGGCCTTTCAAGACCGTTCACCTATGCCTGCACTACACACCCCACTGTCCCGGCAGAGACAGAATGGGAAGTCCCACAACCCCGACCATGCAACGCCCGCCGGCTATCACACATGGAACGGTTTAGCCTGATCCGCGTTCGCTCGCCACTACTGACGGAATCACTATTGTTTTCTCTTCCTGCGGGTACTGAGATGTTTCACTTCCCCGCGTTCCCTCCACGCACCCTATGTGTTCAGATGCGGGTCACCAGGCAGCTCGCGCCCCTGGCGGGGTTTCCCCATTCGGACACCCTGGGATCACAGTCCGGTTATCGACTCCCCCAGGCTTATCGCAGATTCCTACGTCCTTCTTCGGCTCCTAATGCCAAGGCATCCACCGTGTGCTCTTAAAAACTTGACCACAAAAGATCAAAAAAACTAATTTTCGAGAGAACCACGAAAACCAACCCACACACCCAAAAGGCGCCCAGGTCAGATCCAGGTTCATATTCTTGGAAATTGCTTCTTATAAAAGATGCTCGCGTCCACTATGTAGTTCTCAAACAACAACCCCATACCACACACCCCACACACACAACAGTGCATGATCGGTGCAGCCAGGAAACCAGAAACACAAGTCCCACACCCCACCACCGGAGACTCCCCCGTAAGGGAACCCGGCCATGAGCCATGGTCCTGTTGCCTCAGGACCCAACAGTGTGCCAAACACTACCCAGCGAAACATTCCAGCCGCGTTCCAGGACCCGCCCGAAGGAAGATCCGTACTTGCTGCCGGCACATGCCGCCAGGCACCTATTTGTTGATATTCCACCCGTGAGCACCCGCCGCAGAACTAGCGTCTGCGCAACGGGCGTACTCCTGACAACCCCGCCACACCCACATACATGAGGCACGGTGATTGTAGGCGCTCCTTAGAAAGGAGGTGATCCAGCCGCACCTTCCGGTACGGCTACCTTGTTACGACTTAGTCCCAATCGCCAGTCCCACCTTCGACAGCTCCCTCCCACAAGGGGTTAGGCCACCGGCTTCGGGTGTTACCAACTTTCGTGACTTGACGGGCGGTGTGTACAAGGCCCGGGAACGTATTCACCGCAGCGTTGCTGATCTGCGATTACTAGCGACTCCGACTTCATGGGGTCGAGTTGCAGACCCCAATCCGAACTGAGACCGGCTTTTTGGGATTAGCTCCACCTCACAGTATCGCAACCCTTTGTACCGGCCATTGTAGCATGCGTGAAGCCCAAGACATAAGGGGCATGATGATTTGACGTCGTCCCCACCTTCCTCCGAGTTGACCCCGGCAGTCTCCTATGAGTCCCCGCCATAACGCGCTGGCAACATAGAACGAGGGTTGCGCTCGTTGCGGGACTTAACCCAACATCTCACGACACGAGCTGACGACAACCATGCACCACCTGTAAACCGACCGCAAGCGGGGCACCTGTTTCCAGGTATTTCCGGTTCATGTCAAGCCTTGGTAAGGTTCTTCGCGTTGCATCGAATTAATCCGCATGCTCCGCCGCTTGTGCGGGCCCCCGTCAATTCCTTTGAGTTTTAGCCTTGCGGCCGTACTCCCCAGGCGGGGCACTTAATGCGTTAGCTACGGCGCGGAAAACGTGGAATGTCCCCCACACCTAGTGCCCAACGTTTACGGCATGGACTACCAGGGTATCTAATCCTGTTCGCTCCCCATGCTTTCGCTCCTCAGCGTCAGTTAATGCCCAGAGACCTGCCTTCGCCATCGGTGTTCCTCCTGATATCTGCGCATTTCACCGCTACACCAGGAATTCCAGTCTCCCCTACATCACTCTAGTCTGCCCGTACCCACCGCAGATCCGGAGTTGAGCCCCGGACTTTCACGGCAGACGCGACAAACCGCCTACGAGCTCTTTACGCCCAATAATTCCGGATAACGCTTGCGCCCTACGTATTACCGCGGCTGCTGGCACGTAGTTAGCCGGCGCTTCTTCTGCAGGTACCGTCACTTTCGCTTCTTCCCTACTGAAAGAGGTTTACAACCCGAAGGCCGTCATCCCTCACGCGGCGTCGCTGCATCAGGCTTTCGCCCATTGTGCAATATTCCCCACTGCTGCCTCCCGTAGGAGTCTGGGCCGTGTCTCAGTCCCAGTGTGGCCGGTCACCCTCTCAGGCCGGCTACCCGTCGTCGCCTTGGTGAGCCATTACCTCACCAACAAGCTGATAGGCCGCGAGTCCATCCAAAACCACAATAAAGCTTTCCACCCCCCACCATGCGATGAGGAGTCATATCCGGTATTAGACCCAGTTTCCCAGGCTTATCCCAGAGTTAAGGGCAGGTTACTCACGTGTTACTCACCCGTTCGCCACTAATCCCCCCACAAGTGAGGTTCATCGTTCGACTTGCATGTGTTAAGCACGCCGCCAGCGTTCATCCTGAGCCAGGATCAAACTCTCCGTTGAAGTAAAACAGACACAACCAACACCCCCGGGAAAACGGGACGTGCCGGCTGCACAAAATTTGAAACCAGCTGTAAAAACCAGACCACACCACGGGGTGGCGGATCCAGTCAATTCAACCAATTCAATACAAT
>NZ_AUPJ01000263.1 GCF_000427315.1 Arthrobacter sp. TB 26 | reverse complement strand
CAGGCCGGCGTCGGGATGGCAGCGAACTCCCGCTGGAAATCACCTGCTCGCTGGTAACCCTCGGCGACGGCCCGGCGATGGCGGTTGCCATCCGGGACGGCAGCCACCGGGAGGACACCGATTCGGGCCGCCGCCTGGCGGTCTCGCTGCTCGATGCCACGCTGGAAACCACCGCCGACGGGATTGTGGTGGTCTCCACCGAAGGCCTGATCACCGGTGTCAATGACCAGTACCTCAAGTTGTGGGGCATGCCGCCGGAGCTGATCGCGGCAGAGGACCCGACGGCGTTGGTCAGGTTTATCTCCCAGCAGCTGCTGGATCCGGAGTACTTCTTGCGGAAGGTCGCGGAACTGCACGCCGACAGGGCCCGGCAGAGCCACGACGTGCTGGAGTTCATCGACGGCCGCACCGTGGAGTTGTACTCCCGGCCGCAGAAGGTTGCGGACGTGATCGTGGGCCGGATCTGGAACTTCCGGGACATCACCGCCCGGCAGCGCGCCCAGGACCAGGCCCGCCGGGCGATGGAGGAGCTCGCCGAACAGGCTGACAAGCTGAAGGAACTCGCCTTCCAGGACCCGCTGACCGGGCTGGCCAACCGGATGCTCTTCAACGAGCGCGCGGCCGATGCGCTGCTGACCCCCGGGCCGGTCCACGTGCTGCTGCTGGACCTGGACGACTTCAAGGAGGTCAACGACGTCCTGGGCCACCACGCCGGGGATGAAATGCTCGTGGAGATCTCCCGCCGGCTGCAGCAGTGCGTCGGGCCGCACGGCACCGTGGCACGCCTTGGCGGGGACGAGTTCGTCGTGCTGCTGGTCGACTGCAACGATGCCGACGCCGTGGCCCAGCGGATCGTGGCCACGTTGAACGCCCCGGTCTCCATCGAGGGCACCCTCATGCGGCCGGCCCTGAGCCTCGGCGTGGCCTCGCGCGGCTCCGGGACCATGACGTCCTCCGAGCTGCTCCGGCAGGCCGACCTGGCCATGTACGCGGCCAAGGAAGCGGGCAAGAACTGTTACGTGCATTTCCGGCCGGAGATGCTCGCCGCGCTGCTGGAGCGCACCCAGCTGACCGCCGGCCTGCGGCGTGCCGTGGAACTCGGGCAGATCGTCGTGCACTACCAGCCGGTGGTGTCTGCGGAGAAACTGGAAGTCGTGCAGTTCGAGGCCCTGGCCCGCTGGCAGTGGGAGGGGCAGCTGGTTCCGCCGGACGAGTTCATCCTGACCGCGGAGCGCAGCGGCCTGATCCGGGACATCGGGGCTGAAGTGCTGCGGCGCAGCTGCACCGAGCTGCAGCCCTGGCTTGCGGAGGACCCGTCCCGGTCACTGGCCGTGAACGTCTCCGGGGTGCAGCTGCAGCACCCGGACTTCGCCGAACGCGTCCTGGACATTGCGGAGTGGAGCGGCGTGGACCCGCACCAGCTGGTGCTGGAGGTGACGGAAAGTGTGTTCTTCGACGCCCGCTGCCAGGTCATCACCCAGCTCGTGACCCTGCGCGGGGCAGGCATCCGGGTGGCCCTGGACGACTTTGGCACCGGCTATTCCTCCCTGGGCCGGCTGCAGGAGCTGCCCGTGGACATCGTGAAGATCGATAAGTCCTTCGTCTCCATGCTGCGCACCGGGGCGGAAAAACTGCCCATCCTGACCTCCATGATCCACATGGCCCGCAGCCTGGGCCTGAAGGTCACGGCCGAGGGCATCGAAACCCCGGAGCAGGCCCGCTACCTGATGGACCACGGCTGCGATGCCCTGCAGGGCTTCCTCTTCTCCCGCCCGGAGCCCGAGCCCCGCCGGGAGCTCGGCATCCGCAGTGCCGCCGCCGCCATTGCGGCGCTGGAAGGTGTCCCGCTGCCCGCGTAGCAGCCCCCGTCCCGGGACGGGCGAGGCAGGCCCGAAGACACATTAACAGGCCGCGCATGACGCATATCACTCACGGCGGCTGCACCACATATGATTCAGTGAGCGCAGCCCGCTTCGTTCTTCGAAACGCTGGCTGCCACTTCACATCCGTCGCTTGGGGGGCAGGCAAAAAACATGGAATCTGGACTCGCACAACTACTGCTGGAGCACAGCCCGGACCCGCTGCTGCTGCTCGCTCCGGACGGGTCCATTTCCTTCCTGAACGCCGCCGCCGAGGACCTCTTCGGCTACTCCCGCGCCCAGCTGCTGGGCGCTGATTCGTCCCTGCTCCTGGCCGAGGCGTCCCGCGAACCCTTCCACGGCGTGCTGTCCCGCCTGGGCGTTTCCGCGCCCCGTTCCGGCCAGCCTTTCGCCGGGTCCGGCCGCCGCGCCGACGGCACCGAAGTCCCGGTCGAGATCACCTGCTCCCTGCTGCCGCCCGACGCCGGGAACGGCTCGCCCGCGCGGTCCGTCGCGCTCTCGGTCCGCGGCGCCGGCCACCGTCCGGAGGTGCTGTCCGGGAACGGCACTGCCGGGAACATCACTGCCGGGAACATCACTGCCGCTCGCCAGGGCGACGCCGGCGCTGCCGCGGACGCCGCAGCGCACCGACGTCGGACGCTTGCTGCCTCCGCGGCGGTTCCCGCCGCCTTCGCCGCGCACGATGACCAGTTGCGGGCCGGGGTGCTGCGTGATCCGCTGACGTCGCTGCCCAACGGGACCCTGTTCAACGAACGGCTCGCCGCGGCACTGCACCGGCCGGACCCGGTGGACGTGCTGCTGCTGAACCTGGATGACTTCAAGAACCTCAACGACATGCTGGGCCGTTCCTCCGCGGACGAACTGCTGGTGGAGGTCGCAAGCCGGCTGCGCAACTGCGTCCGGCCGCACGACACGGTGGCCCGGCTCGGCGGCGACGAATTCGTGGTGCTGCTGACCGAATGCCTCAACGCCGACGCGGTGGCCAAGCGGATTTCCGAGTCGCTGTACGAGCCCCTGCGCGTCGGCGGCTCGCTGATCCGGCCCGGCGTCAGCATGGGCCTCGCCTCCCGGACCTCCGGGACGCTCGACGGCGCGGAGCTGCTGCGGCAGGCCGACGCGGCCATGACGGCGGCGAAGTCCGGGGGCAAGAATGCCTGGCTGCGGTTCCGGCCGGAGATGCTGAACACTGTGGTGAGCAAGGCGGAGGGCCAGGCCGGGCTCCGGCAGGCGGTGGAGCTGGGCCAGATCTCGGTCCACTACCAGCCCGTGGTGAACCCCGGACTCGGGGCAGTGGTGCAGTTCGAAGCGTTTGCGCGCTGGGAACGGCACGGCCGGCTGGTCCCGCCCAACCAGTTCCTGCCCGTGGCCGAACAGAGCGGCCTGATCCGCGAGATCGGCGACGAGGTCATGCGCCGGGCCTGCGCCGAAATCCGGCCCTGGCTGGCCGGCGACGCCGCGTACAGCGTCGCGGTGAACGTCTCCGGCCTGCAGTTCCAGAACCGTGACTTCGCCACGGACGTGCTGGCGATCGTGGCGTCCACCGGCGTGGATCCGCGCCAGCTGATGCTGGAACTGACCGAGAGTGTGTTTTTTGAGTCGGATTCGGACGTGCTGCGCCAGCTCCGCCAGTTGCGGGAGGCCGGCGTGCGGATTGCGATGGACGATTTCGGCACGGGCTACGCGTCCCTGGGCCGGCTCAAGGAACTGCCGCTGGACAAGGTCAAGATCGACCGCTCCTTTGTGGCCATGATCAAGACCGGCCAGGAACACCTGCCGTTTTTCGGCACCATGATCAATGCCGCGCATGACCTGGGACTGAAGGTCACGGCCGAGGGCATCGAGACTCCCGCCCAGGCCCGGTACCTGATGGAGCGCGGCTGCGACTCCCTGCAGGGCTATCTGTTCGCCAAGCCGGCCCCGGCCAGTGACCTGGCCGGGACCATGGAAAGCGCCCTGACGGCGATCGACAAGGTCGACGCCGCGCGGTAGCCCCGCGGCGGCTGCAGGCCTCAGCCCAGCCGGCTACTGCCGGTGGTCGAGCTCGTCGAGGTCCGCGCCCACCATGGCCGCGCTGCGCTCCCACAGCTCCCTGGCGGTTTCCGGGTCGTACGCCAGCTTGTTGGCCTTCGCCAGCGCCCGCTTCGCGTAGTAGGCGCCGGAGATCCAGTCCTGCCCCGGTGTGGCTGTGGCGAGCCACACGAGCGTGTCCGCGCCCTGTTCAGGGCTCAGCATGAACCTGTTGAGGAAGCTCCGGTACATGAACCGGAACGGGCTGGTGGTGTCCGCGGCGAAGTTGGTGGCCACGACGCCGGGGTGGAAGGCTGCCGTCGAGATCCCCGCCGCGTGGTAGCGGTTGTTCAGCTCCGCGGTGAAGAGGATGTTCTCAAGCTTGGCGTTGCCGTACGCGAGGTTGGCGGAGTACTTGTTCGCCACCTCAAGGTCGTTGAGGTCCAGCTTGCCGTAGAGCGAGTTCGCGGCGCTGGAGGTGTTGATGACTGTGGCGTTGCTGGCTGTGAGCACGTCCAGCAGCTCGGTGGTGAGCAGGAACGGGGCCAGGTGGTTGATCTGGAAGGTCTTCTCGTGGCCGTCCACGGTGAGCTGGCGCTGGCCCATGATGCCGCCGGCGTTGTTGGCCAGGACGTCGATCCGCGGGCATTTCTCTTTCAGCTGCGCGGCGAGTTGGCGCACCTGTGCCAGCTCGGCGAAGTCGCTGACGAAGAAGTCCGCGCCGATCTCCCTCGCGATCCGTTCGGTCTTCTCGGCGGAACGCCCGACGACGATCACCCGCTCCCCCTGATTGCTCAGGGTCCGGGCGGCGGACGCGCCGATGCCGTCGCTGGCTCCGGTGATGACAATGGTCCGTGCGGTCATGAAGAAGTCCTTTGTGCGGAAGCGGTTATCGGGCTGTCGAATCGAGCCTACCGAACCACAACGACGCCGGGTTGACCAACGTTCCCTCTGTGGATTCCGGGTTAAATGCGGGAGGACCCCCAACATGGTTGGGGGTCCTCGACCGTTTAATGATGTTCCGGCGGTGACCTACTCTCCCACACCCTCCCGGGTGCAGTACCATCGGCGCTGTGGGTCTTAGCTTCCGGGTTCGGAATGGGACCGGGCGTTTCCCCCACGCTATGACCGCCGTAACCTTGTGTCCCGAACCCCCGTGGGGGGTGGGAAATCTGGTGTTACAACTGTGGTGTTATTCAGTTGGTTTGGTTCCTCGAACAACGGGTTTGTTGTTTGGGAACCACATAGTGGACGCAAGCAGTCTTGTTTCTTCGTACCACCCCTGGGTGCGAACCCCTTTTGAATGGGTTCGCGGGGTGGTGTGTGGTGTAAGTTATCGGCCTATTAGTACCGGTCAGCTTCACGAGTCGTTAGTCCTCGCTTCCACATCCGGCCTATCAACCCAGTGGTCTGGCTGGGGGCCTCTCACACACAAGGTGTATGGAAATCTCATCTCGAAGCGAGCTTCCCGCTTAGATGCTTTCAGCGGTTATCCCATCCGAACGTAGCTAATCAGCGGTGCACTTGGCAGTACAACTGACACACCAGAGGTTCGTCCGTCCCGGTCCTCTCGTACTAAGGACAGCCCTTCTCAAATTTCCTGCGCGCGCAGCGGATAGGGACCGAACTGTCTCACGACGTTCTAAACCCAGCTCGCGTACCGCTTTAATGGGCGAACAGCCCAACCCTTGGGACCTACTCCAGCCCCAGGATGCGACGAGCCGACATCGAGGTGCCAAACCATGCCGTCGATATGGACTCTTGGGCAAGATCAGCCTGTTATCCCCGAGGTACCTTTTATCCGTTGAGCGACGGCCATTCCACAATGTACCGCCGGATCACTAGTCCCGACTTTCGTCCCTGCTCGAGATGTCTCTCTCACAGTCAAGCTCCCTTGTGCACTTACACTCGACACCTGATTGCCAACCAGGCTGAGGGAACCTTTGGGCGCCTCCGTTACTTTTTAGGAGGCAACCGCCCCAGTTAAACTACCCATCAGGCACTGTCCCTGACCCGGATTACGGGCCGAAGTTAGATGTCCAAAGTGACCAGAGTGGTATTTCAACGATGACTCCACCCGAACTGGCGTCCGGGCTTCAACGTCTCCCACCTATCCTACACAAGCCACTCCGAACACCAATACCAAACTATAGTAAAGGTCTCGGGGTCTTTCCGTCCTGCTGCGCGTAACGAGCATCTTTACTCGTACTGCAATTTCGCCGAGTTTATGGTTGAGACAGCGGGGAAGTCGTTACTCCATTCGTGCAGGTCGGAACTTACCCGACAAGGAATTTCGCTACCTTAGGATGGTTATAGTTACCACCGCCGTTTACTGGGGCTTGAATTCTCAGCTTCGCCTTGCGGCTAACCGGTCCTCTTAACCTTCCAGCACCGGGCAGGAGTCAGTCCGTATACATCGTCTTGCGACT
Source organism: Arthrobacter sp. TB 26 (assembly GCF_000427315.1). Taxonomy (GTDB): domain Bacteria; phylum Actinomycetota; class Actinomycetes; order Actinomycetales; family Micrococcaceae; genus Arthrobacter. The sequence goes on along the minus strand of NZ_AUPJ01000263.1, from coordinate 4,199 downwards.
TCGCACGGACCTGTGTTTTTAGTAAACAGTCGCTTCCCCCTGGTCTCTGCGGCCCCTGCACGCTCCGGACAGCAAGTGTCCATCACGATGGGGGCCCCCCTTCTCCCGAAGTTACGGGGGCATTTTGCCGAGTTCCTTAACCATAATTCTCTCGATCGCCTTAGTATTCTCTACCTGATCACCTGTGTCGGTTTGGGGTACGGGCGGCTAAAACCTCGCGTCGATGCTTTTCTAGGCAGCATAGGATCACCGAATCCCCCCTTACGGGAGTCCCATCGGGTCTCAGGCATCATGAACGGCGGATTTGCCTACCGTTCGCCCTACATCCTTAGACCGGGACAACCATCGCCCGGCTCGGCTACCTTCCTGCGTCACACCTGTTAATACGCTTGCCTCCCAGGATCAGGTCCCGCGCTCCACCAAAACCCTTCACCCACAAGGGGTGTCAGGCAGGTATTGGGCGGTTAGTATCCCCTGTTCAGCATGGGCGGTTTTTCGCCGGTACGGGAATATCAACCCGTTGTCCATCGACTACGCCTGTCGGCCTCGCCTTAGGTCCCGACTTACCCAGGGCAGATTAGCTTGACCCTGGAACCCTTGATCATTCGGCGGACGGGTTTCTCACCCGTCTTTCGCTACTCATGCCTGCATTCTCACTCGTGTAGGCTCCACCGCTGGTTTACACCGCGACTTCACTGCCCACACGACGCTCCCCTACCACTCCAGACGCCTGAACCAACCCACAAGGGGCGGCTTAGCTAATATCTGAAATCCACAACTTCGGCGGTGTACTTGAGCCCCGCTACATTGTCGGCGCGGAATCACTTGACCAGTGAGCTATTACGCACTCTTTTAAGGATGGCTGCTTCTAAGCCAACCTCCTGGTTGTCTTCGCAACTCCACATCCTTTCCCACTTAGCACACGCTTAGGGGCCTTAGTTGGTGGTCTGGGCTGTTTCCCTCTCGACTATGAAGCTTATCCCCCACAGTCTCACTGCTGCGCTCTCACTTACCGGCATTCGGAGTTTGGCTGACGTCAGTAACCTTGTAGGGCCCATTAGCCATCCAGTAGCTCTACCTCCGGTAAGAAACACGCAACGCTGCACCTAAATGCATTTCGGGGAGAACCAGCTATCACGAAGTTTGATTGGCCTTTCACCCCTACCCACAGCTCATCCCCTCCATTTTCAACTGAAGTGGGTTCGGTCCTCCACGACGTCTTACCGTCGCTTCAACCTGGCCATGGGTAGATCACTTCGCTTCGGGTCTAGATCACGCCACTGCAACGCCCTATTCAGACTCGCTTTCGCTACGGCTTCCCCACACGGGTTAACCTCGCGACGTAACACTAACTCGCAGGCTCATTCTTCAAAAGGCACGCCGTCACCAGAATCAGACTGGCTCCGACGGATTGTAAGCACACGGTTTCAGGTACTGTTTCACTCCCCTCCCGGGGTACTTTTCACCTTTCCCTCACGGTACTGGTCCGCTATCGGTCATTAGGGAGTATTTAGGCTTATCAGGTGGTCCTGACAGATTCGCACGGGATTTCTCGGGCCCCGTGCTACTTGGGATACTCCCCGGGCGGTACACAACATTTCGGTTACGGGGCTCACACCCTCTCTGGCCGGCCTTTCAAGACCGTTCACCTATGCCTGCACTACACACCCCACTGTCCCGGCAGAGACAGAATGGGAAGTCCCACAACCCCGACCATGCAACGCCCGCCGGCTATCACACATGGAACGGTTTAGCCTGATCCGCGTTCGCTCGCCACTACTGACGGAATCACTATTGTTTTCTCTTCCTGCGGGTACTGAGATGTTTCACTTCCCCGCGTTCCCTCCACGCACCCTATGTGTTCAGATGCGGGTCACCAGGCAGCTCGCGCCCCTGGCGGGGTTTCCCCATTCGGACACCCTGGGATCACAGTCCGGTTATCGACTCCCCCAGGCTTATCGCAGATTCCTACGTCCTTCTTCGGCTCCTAATGCCAAGGCATCCACCGTGTGCTCTTAAAAACTTGACCACAAAAGATCAAAAAAACTAATTTTCGAGAGAACCACGAAAACCAACCCACACACCCAAAAGGCGCCCAGGTCAGATCCAGGTTCATATTCTTGGAAATTGCTTCTTATAAAAGATGCTCGCGTCCACTATGTAGTTCTCAAACAACAACCCCATACCACACACCCCACACACACAACAGTGCATGATCGGTGCAGCCAGGAAACCAGAAACACAAGTCCCACACCCCACCACCGGAGACTCCCCCGTAAGGGAACCCGGCCATGAGCCATGGTCCTGTTGCCTCAGGACCCAACAGTGTGCCAAACACTACCCAGCGAAACATTCCAGCCGCGTTCCAGGACCCGCCCGAAGGAAGATCCGTACTTGCTGCCGGCACATGCCGCCAGGCACCTATTTGTTGATATTCCACCCGTGAGCACCCGCCGCAGAACTAGCGTCTGCGCAACGGGCGTACTCCTGACAACCCCGCCACACCCACATACATGAGGCACGGTGATTGTAGGCGCTCCTTAGAAAGGAGGTGATCCAGCCGCACCTTCCGGTACGGCTACCTTGTTACGACTTAGTCCCAATCGCCAGTCCCACCTTCGACAGCTCCCTCCCACAAGGGGTTAGGCCACCGGCTTCGGGTGTTACCAACTTTCGTGACTTGACGGGCGGTGTGTACAAGGCCCGGGAACGTATTCACCGCAGCGTTGCTGATCTGCGATTACTAGCGACTCCGACTTCATGGGGTCGAGTTGCAGACCCCAATCCGAACTGAGACCGGCTTTTTGGGATTAGCTCCACCTCACAGTATCGCAACCCTTTGTACCGGCCATTGTAGCATGCGTGAAGCCCAAGACATAAGGGGCATGATGATTTGACGTCGTCCCCACCTTCCTCCGAGTTGACCCCGGCAGTCTCCTATGAGTCCCCGCCATAACGCGCTGGCAACATAGAACGAGGGTTGCGCTCGTTGCGGGACTTAACCCAACATCTCACGACACGAGCTGACGACAACCATGCACCACCTGTAAACCGACCGCAAGCGGGGCACCTGTTTCCAGGTATTTCCGGTTCATGTCAAGCCTTGGTAAGGTTCTTCGCGTTGCATCGAATTAATCCGCATGCTCCGCCGCTTGTGCGGGCCCCCGTCAATTCCTTTGAGTTTTAGCCTTGCGGCCGTACTCCCCAGGCGGGGCACTTAATGCGTTAGCTACGGCGCGGAAAACGTGGAATGTCCCCCACACCTAGTGCCCAACGTTTACGGCATGGACTACCAGGGTATCTAATCCTGTTCGCTCCCCATGCTTTCGCTCCTCAGCGTCAGTTAATGCCCAGAGACCTGCCTTCGCCATCGGTGTTCCTCCTGATATCTGCGCATTTCACCGCTACACCAGGAATTCCAGTCTCCCCTACATCACTCTAGTCTGCCCGTACCCACCGCAGATCCGGAGTTGAGCCCCGGACTTTCACGGCAGACGCGACAAACCGCCTACGAGCTCTTTACGCCCAATAATTCCGGATAACGCTTGCGCCCTACGTATTACCGCGGCTGCTGGCACGTAGTTAGCCGGCGCTTCTTCTGCAGGTACCGTCACTTTCGCTTCTTCCCTACTGAAAGAGGTTTACAACCCGAAGGCCGTCATCCCTCACGCGGCGTCGCTGCATCAGGCTTTCGCCCATTGTGCAATATTCCCCACTGCTGCCTCCCGTAGGAGTCTGGGCCGTGTCTCAGTCCCAGTGTGGCCGGTCACCCTCTCAGGCCGGCTACCCGTCGTCGCCTTGGTGAGCCATTACCTCACCAACAAGCTGATAGGCCGCGAGTCCATCCAAAACCACAATAAAGCTTTCCACCCCCCACCATGCGATGAGGAGTCATATCCGGTATTAGACCCAGTTTCCCAGGCTTATCCCAGAGTTAAGGGCAGGTTACTCACGTGTTACTCACCCGTTCGCCACTAATCCCCCCACAAGTGAGGTTCATCGTTCGACTTGCATGTGTTAAGCACGCCGCCAGCGTTCATCCTGAGCCAGGATCAAACTCTCCGTTGAAGTAAAACAGACACAACCAACACCCCCGGGAAAACGGGACGTGCCGGCTGCACAAAATTTGAAACCAGCTGTAAAAACCAGACCACACCACGGGGTGGCGGATCCAGTCAATTCAACCAATTCAATACAAT
>NZ_AUPJ01000262.1 GCF_000427315.1 Arthrobacter sp. TB 26 | reverse complement strand
CCCCGCGGGACTGACGCCGGGTTTCCACATAGCAGGCGCGGATCCGGCCGATTTGCCCGGATTTGAGACAATGAACAGGTGACTGTTGTAGCTACCCCTCCCGCCCCCAAGCTGGAACTCCCGCCCCTGAAGCTGGGCCCCCTCACGGTGGACACCCCCGTGATCCTGGCTCCCATGGCGGGCATTACCAACTCCGCGTTCCGCAGGCTCTGCCGTGNNNNCGGCGGCGGCCTGTACGTCGCGGAGATGGTCACGTCCCGTGCCCTCGTGGAGCGCACCCCGGAATCCCTGCGCATCATTGCGCACGACGACGACGAGAAAGTCCGCTCCGTCCAGCTCTACGGCGTGGACCCCGTCACTGTCGGCCAGGCCGTCCGGATGCTTGTCGAGGAAGACCGCGCGGACCACATCGACCTCAACTTCGGCTGCCCGGTGCCCAAGGTGACCCGGCGGGGCGGCGGCTCAGCCCTGCCCTGGAAGATCGACCTGTTCACCTCGATCGTGCGGACCGCCGTCAAGGAAGCCTCCAAGGGCAACGTCCCGCTGACCATCAAGATGCGCAAGGGCATCGACGAGGACCACCTCACGTACCTCGACGCCGGCCGGATCGCCCGCGATTCCGGGGTAGCCGCCGTCGCGCTCCACGGCCGCACCGCCGCGCAGTTCTACTCCGGCCAGGCCGACTGGTCCGCGATTGCCCGGCTGCGCGAAGCGTTGCCGGACATCCCGGTGCTCGGCAACGGCGACATCTGGTCCGCCGAGGACGCCGTCCGCATGGTCCGCGAGACCGGCGTCGACGGCGTGGTGGTGGGCCGCGGCTGCCAGGGCCGCCCGTGGCTGTTCGGCGACCTCATGGCCGCGTTCGAAGGCAGCGACGAGCGGCACAAGCCGGACCTCGGGCAGGTGGCGGAAAGCGTGTACCGCCATGCCGAGCTGATGGTCGAAACGTTCGGCAACGATGAAGGCAAGGCGCTGCGCGAAATCCGCAAGCATATGGCCTGGTATTTCAAGGGCTATGTGGTCGGCAGCGAACTGCGGACCAAACTGGCGATGGTCACCAGCCTCGAGGTCCTCCGCGCAACGCTGGATCAGCTCGACCTCGATTCCCCGTACCCCGGTGTTGACGCCGAGGGCCCCCGAGGCCGCGCAGGCTCGCCCAAGAAGCCGGCCCTGCCCAAAGACTGGCTGCTGGACCGCAACATGGACGCCGAACAGTCGCGGGAGATCTGCCACGCGGAACTGGACGTGTCCGGTGGCTGAAACCAGGACCACCGCGCCCGTGCTGGACGGCTATGTTGCCCGCGACGCCGCCCGCTGGGTGGAGGAGCCGCCCAAGTCCACCTACCGCTCCGACTTCGAACGCGACCGTGCCCGGGTGCTGCATTCCTCGGCCCTGCGCCGACTGGGGGCAAAAACCCAGGTCGTGGCCCCGGACACCGACGACTTCGTCCGTACCCGCCTCACCCACAGCCTCGAGGTCGCCCAGGTGGGCCGCGAACTGGGCCGTGCCCTGGGCTGCGACCCCGATGTCGTGGACACCGCCTGCCTCAGCCATGACCTCGGCCACCCGCCCTTCGGCCACAACGGCGAATCGGCCCTCAACGAGGTCGCCCATGCGATTGGCGGCTTCGAGGGCAACGCCCAGACGCTGCGTCTGCTGACCCGTCTCGAACCCAAGGTCCTTGCCCCGGACGGGCGTCCCGCCGGGCTGAACCTCACGCGGGCCAGCCTCGACGCCGCCGCGAAGTACCCGTGGTCGGCCGCGAACGCCCCCATCATCCGCGGCGAGCGGACCAGCAAGTTCGGCGCCTACGAGGACGACCTGCCGATTTTCGACTGGATCCGCGAGGACGCCCCGGAGCGCCGCTCCTGCCTCGAAGCGCAGGTCATGGACCTCGCCGACGACATTTCCTACTCTGTGCACGACGTCGAGGACGCGATCGTCGCCGGGCATTTCCAGCTGCGCTGGATGGACAACCCGGACCACCGCGCCCGGGTGGTCGGCTATGCGAAGCAGTGGTATCTTCCGCAGAACGACCCCGCCGCGATTGACGCGGCCCTTGCCCGGCTGGAGGCCACGAGCGTCTGGGTGCGCGAGGCCGATGGCAGCCGCAAGTCGATGGCAGCGCTCAAGGACATGACGAGCCAGCTGATCGGCCGGTTCTGCCAGAGTGCGCTGGCATCCACCCGCGCCGTGTACGGCCCGGAGAACCTGACCCGCTACAACGCGGAGCTGATCGTCCCGGACGAGACCGTGATGGAAATCGCGGTCATGAAGGGCCTGGCCACCACCTTCGTGATGACCACCGAGCACCGGCAGCCCATCTACGAACGCCAGCGCGAGGTCCTGCACGCCCTCGTCACGGCCCTGAGCGCCACCGGCGACCGCCACTTGGAGCCGATGTTCGCGGCCGACTGGCGTGACGCGGAGGACGCCGGCGCCCGGCTGCGTGTCGTGATCGACCAGGTGGCGTCCCTGACCGACGGGTCCGCGCTGGCCATGTACGAGCGGCTCNTCGTGGGCAGCCTGCCGTCGCTGTGGTGACGGGTCTGGTGACCTTGCCCGCACTGTCCCGCTTTGCGCTGGTCCTGTCGGGGCGGGGTACTAGGATGGCACTGTGGCCGGCCTGATCAAACGTGAAGATATCGACGAAGTACGCCAGCGCACGGACATCAAGGAAGTCGTCGACGGCTATGTGACCCTCAAGGGCGCAGGACTCGGTTCCTTCAAGGGCCTGTGCCCCTTCCACGACGAGCGTTCGCCCTCCTTCACCGTCCGTCCCCAGGTGGGCCGGTACCACTGCTTCGGCTGCGGCGAAGACGGCGATGTCATCTCCTTCGTCCAGAAACTGGACCACACGTCCTTCCACGAGGCCGTGGAAAAACTGGCCGCCCGGATCGGCTTCGAGCTCCGGTACGAGGACGGCGGCTCCGGACCGAACCGCGAGGACGTCGGCCGGCGGCAGCGCCTGCTCGACGCCCACAAAGTCGCGGACGAGTTCTTCCGCGCCCAGCTGCTGACCCCCGGGGCCACCGAGGGCCGCAACTTCCTGCACGACCGCGGCTTCGACCGCGCCGCCGCAGACCAGTTCGGCGTCGGCTACGCCCCGCAGGGCTGGGACTCGCTGCTCAAACACCTCCGCGGCAGGGGGTTCACCGATCCCGAACTCAAACTCACGGGGATGTTCTCGGAGGGCGGCCGGGGCATCTATGACCGGTTCCGCGGCCGGCTCATCTGGCCCATCCGCGACATCGCCGGCGACACCATCGGCTTCGGCGCCCGCAAGCTCTACGAGGACGACCAAGGCCCCAAGTACCTGAACACCCCCGAGACCGCGCTCTACAAGAAGTCGCAGGTCCTCTACGGGATCGACCTCGCCAAGCGCAACATCGCCAAGGACCGCCAGATCGTCGTTGTGGAGGGCTACACCGACGTCATGGCCTGCCACCTGGCCGGGATCACCACCGCGGTCGCCACCTGCGGCACGGCATTCGGCACCGAGCACATCAAGATTGCCCGCCGCCTGCTCTCCGACGACGGCAGCGGCGGCGAAGTCATTTTCACCTTCGACGGCGACGCCGCCGGCCAGAAGGCGGCCTTGCGCGCCTTCGAGGAGGACCAGCGGTTCGTCGCGCAGACTTACGTGGCTGTGGAGCCCAACGGCGCAGACCCATGTGAGCTGCGTCAGTCCAAGGGCGACGCCGCCGTCCGGGACCTGATCGCTACCCGCCGTCCGCTGTTTGAATTCGCCATCCGTGCCACCCTGAAACGGCACAACCTGGACACGGTCGAGGGCCGGATCGCCGCCCTGCGGGAATCCGCCCCGGTTGTCGCCCAGATCCGTGACGCAGGAATCCGGCCCGCCTACGCCCGGGAACTGTCCGGCTGGCTGGGCATGCCGG
>NZ_AUPJ01000261.1 GCF_000427315.1 Arthrobacter sp. TB 26 | reverse complement strand
CAGGCGCTCGAGGTTGCCCTGCAGCAGCCCGGGATGCTGGAAGGTGAGACGTGGCAGCGTTTCTCCGAGGCGAGATTCTCGACACCGGCGTACCTGGCCATCCACGAGGCCATCCGGGCCACCGGCCTGGCGTTCGCGGGCGACCCGGTGCGCTGGGTGGAACAGCTGCTGCAGGAGGTTCCCGAGCCGCTGCGCCCGCTTGTGTCCGAGCTGTCCGTCGTGCCGCTGCCCGCCAGCACGGCAGACGGCGTCCTGCGATACTGCCGGGACATTCTGGCGCGCCTGTTCGAACTGCAGATCACCCGGGTCAAGGCGGACAAGATGGGACAGCTCCAGCGCCTGGACGCCTCTTCAGACCCGGAGGAGTTCCAGCGGCTGAACCGCGAGCTCATGCAGCTGGAAATGCAGCGGCGGTCCCTGCGCTCGGAGGCCTGAGTCTCCCTGTCTGGTCCCGTGCCTGCTGTCCCGGGCTTTTGTCCCGTGCGGGGTCAATTTCACTTCCCGGCCGGGTGTTTGCTAGGCTTGTATCCGCTTCATTCCTCCTTAGCTCAATTGGCAGAGCATTCGACTGTTAATCGAAGGGTTGCTGGTTCAAGTCCAGCAGGAGGAGCGTGCAGTCCCCGTCCCGGGTCACCGGGACGGGGACTTTTTCATACCCGGAGGGGGTATTGGCGGGATGCGTCGGGCCGGGTGGCGGGCCGATTTCCTAAGCGGCAAAACCTTTGCTAATGTCATACCTGCTTCATTCCTCCTTAGCTCAATTGGCAGAGCATTCGACTGTTAATCGAAGGGTTGCTGGTTCAAGTCCAGCAGGAGGAGCGGACAGGTCCCGCAGCCGGTGAACAACTGGCTGTGGGACCTTTTTTGTGCCCTTTTACGGCGGCCTATCCCGAGCTCAGACGAAGTCCATCTCCACCTGCAGGAACCGCTCGGCCTCTGCCACGGCTGCCTGGAACGCTTCGAGCTCGGTGGGGGACTTGCGCGGTTCCCGCGGGTGCCATTCGTGCGGATTGGAGTGGACCTGGGTGAACCCGCCGCCGGCCGGGGCGTAGAAGATGCCGAAGCGTTGCACGGGCCACTCGGGGGAGGTCTCGGGGGCGACCAGGAGCGCCGAATCGTAGGCCGGGTTGTACCACTGGGCGATCGGGCGCCGGCGGTCCTCGGTGAACAGGCCGGCCGCGAACAGGGCCGCCGACTGCTGGCTGGTCTGGCTGCACAGGCGATCCCACCACAGGGGCAGGATTCCGGCGTCGCACCGCTGCCACGTGGCCGGTAGGGGCGGATGATCCTGCCAGTGGGGCACAACTACAACTTTATCGCCCGGCGTGGTGCCGCAACAGGGCCTGCAGCCAACCTCACGGGCCGCCCCTGGGGGACATGCCCCGCGGTCGGGCTGGCGGGTGGACATGGTGCCCATATGCCCATCCCTGGCTGCGGCCACTGGGCATGCCCTCCCTGCCCCGGCCGGCCAAGTCCCGACATCCTGGGAGAACTTTCGGATGGGGGGAACCGGGAAGGAGTGCAGTAAGGCGCCACGAACGTGCGAGGCAGCGAACACAGACCCGCATCCTGGCCGGGTCGCTGCCCCTAACAGGGCCGCAGCCTAGGAACGCGAGGTCGGCGGCCAGCCTGCCGCGGGGACATGCCCCGTGTTGGGACGGGCGCATGGACATAGCGCCTATGTGCCCAGCCCTCTAGCCAAGGCTGGGCATGTCCCGCGGATTCGTGCGTGAAAAGGCTGGGCATGTCCCCGCGGACGTGGTGCCGGGAGGCGGGCTACTGGATCGCCGGGACCGTCCGGGGCCTGACCACGAGCCACAGGGCAGCAGCGGCCAGGAAGATGCATGCGGCCTGGACTGCACCCATCGGCGTGGCGGACGTGACGCCGAACCAGCCCACCACCGGCGAAATAAGCCCCGCCATCAGGAAGGTGGCAGCACCGAGCAGGGAGGCAGCCGTTCCGGCCTGCGCCCCGTGCTTGGCCAACGCCAGCACCTGGACGCAAGGGAACGTGAATCCGGCGCCGAGGATGTAGAACCACAGCGGCACCATCACGCCCCACAGCCCGAAGCCCAGCTGGTCGAAAATCACGATCAGCACGGCCATGAGGAACATCCAGGCCGTGGAGCAGGCGAGGATCCACTGCGGCGGGACCCGCCGGATGAGCCTCGAACTGGTCTGCACCCCAGCGACAATGCCCAGCGAATTCACGCCGAAGAGCAGGCCGTATTGCTGCGGGCTGAAGCCGTACACATCCTGGAACAGGAACGGCGATGCGGAAAGGTACGTGAACAGCCCGGCGAAGTTCATGCCGCCCACCAGCAGCAGCCCCACGAAGATCCGGTCCGCGAACAGGACACCGTAGCGCTGGCGGGCGGTCATGCCGGTCTTTCCGCGCAGTTCCCGGGGCAGCGTCTCGCGCACCACGAACACCGCGGCGGTGAGGACGCACAGGCCGTAGCCCGCCAGGAAGAAGAAGATCCCGGGCCACGGCATGAACAGCAGCAGCTGCGAGCCGATCACCGGGGCAAGGATCGGGGCCAGACCGTTCACCAGGGCCATCCGGGAAAACATCCGCACCATGGCGTAGCCGCTGAACAGGTCCCGCACCATCGCCATTGCCACGACGCCGCCTCCCGCGGCGCCGATGCCCATCAGCACCCGGAAGAAGCCCAGCGTCGAGATGTCGGTCGACAGGGCGGCACCGAGGGATGCCATGATGTGCACCGCTGTCGCCAGGATCAACGGCATCCGCCGGCCGAACTTGTCGCTCAGCGGGCCGACCACCAACTGGCCCAGCGCAAAGCCGATCGTCGTGCCGGTCAGCGTCAGCTGCACGGCCGCCTCCGAGACGCCCAGGCTCTCTTCCAGCGCGGGGAACGCCGGAAGATACAGGTCCACGGTGAACGGGCCCAGGGCGGTTAGCGCACCGAGCATCAGAATGTAGAGGAGCTTGCGGCGGCGGCTCAGAGAATCGCCGGGATTTGTGGGTGTAGTCACAGAGGTCAATCCTAGGGCTCACGCCACCGGGCCAGGCGCGTGGAACAGGGCGCGCCATAGCCCGCCCCGCGCCGCTGCCGGGAGCCTGAATGGTAGTTTTGACACCGGGGTCTGCATGAAGCTGCGCAGACCGGCAAACCCGCGGAAGCGGAATCACAGGTGTAACCAGTTAGGCAGGACCGATGAGCGGACGTCACAGCGGCGGGACAAACGGGGCGCTGCGCATTTCAGCGCTGCCCAGGACCCTGAAACTGATCTCCAAGCTGGCTCCGCGGCAGCTCAATGACGAGATTGCCCTGGCCAAGGTCGAGATCAAGCGCAAGGGCATCGAGGTCGGCGTTGCTGCCGCTGTTCTCGCGGTTGCACTGGTCTTCGTCGCCTTCCTGGTGGTCGGCCTCATCGTCGCCGCCATCATGGGCCTCGCCACGATCATGCCCGCCTGGCTCGCGGCCCTGCTGGTCTGCGGTGTCTTCCTGCTGATCGCCGTGATCGCAGGCCTCGTGGGTGTCGGCAAATTCAAGCAGGCCATGCCCCTGGTTCCGGCGGATACCATCCGCGGCCTCAAGCACGACCTTGGCATCGCCAAGGAGGGCTCCGCGTTCGATCCTGCCGTGCTGGATCCGGAGTCCGAGCAGTACAAGGCGGCCAAGGCTGCCAAGGCAGAGGCCGCCGCCAAGGCCAAGGCCGAGAAGGAAGCCAAGAAGGCCGCTGAGCCGGACTTCGGTCCGCCGCCCACTGAGGCGGAACTGCGACGCCGGCTGGACCAGCGCCGCGCCCACCTCACCGGGGTCCGCGATGAACTCAATGAGGAACTCGACGTCAAGACCCAGGCCCGGGTCCTGCTGGCCGCGGCCCAGGTGAAGCTGCAGGGCGGCAAAGAACAGCTCAGCGGCAAGGTCGCCGGGTTCCGGTCCGCGGCCGGGCGCACCACGAAACGTCCAGCGACGTCGGACGGCGCCGCTGCCGACGGCGCAGGCGTGGCCGCCCAGCTGGGCCAGCGGTGGAAACCGCTCGTCGCTTTGACCGCCTCGGCCGCCGCGCTCGTGTTCATGCTGCGCAAACTGCTCAAGGGCTAGGCAGCCCGCCTCACAACGCCCGCTCGCTGCCGGCCATGGAAAGGGGGACCCGATGAGGTTCATCGGCGCTGGTGCCCGGCCTGGTCAGCCCCAGATCCACCACGACCGGGTCTTCACCATCCCCAACGTGCTGACCGTGGTGCGGTTCCTCGGCGTCCCACTGTTCATCTGGCTCGTCCTCGGGGCGCAGGAATACGGCTACGCCGCCCTCGTTCTGGCGGTTATGGGCAGCACCGACTGGGTGGACGGCTACGTCGCCCGCAGGTATGACCAGATGTCCAACCTCGGGCGGGTCATGGATCCGATCGCGGACCGGCTGTCTCTGATTGCGGTCGCCGTGACGCTCGTGATCGCCGGCGTCGTGGAATGGTGGTACCTCGCGGCGCTGCTCGTCCCGGACGCCCTTCTGCTCGCCTTGTCGCTTTACTACTTCCACGGCCACCCAGACCTTCCCGTCAGCAGGATCGGCAAGATCCGGACTGCGCTCCTGTTGGTCGGCACGCCGCTGCTCGTGCTCTCGAAACTCCCGGTCCCTGGCGCCGAGGTGTACTTCGTCGCCGCCTGGATCTTCCTGGGACTGGGGCTCGTGGGGCACTGGATCGCCGGCTACAACTACTTCTGGGCCATCATCCGCAAGGGCAGGAAGCTCAAGGGCCACCAGCTCGACGCCGACGGCGGCACCGGCTGATGGTGTGGTTCGCCGTCCTGCTGGCGGTGCTGGGAGCATTTTGCCTCGCGATTGGCGCCCAACGCCAGGGCAGTGCCGTTAAGGCGGACACCGGAGGACTGGCGCTCAGCAGCCATGGCATGCTCCGCCTGTTCCGCAGCCCGCGCTGGGTGTTTGGCCTGCTGCTGCTGACTGTGGGCATGGCCATGAACGCCGTTGCCCTGGTCATGGCGCCACTGACCGTGGTCCAGCCGATCGGGGCGATAGCCCTGGTCATCACCACGATCGTCAACGCCAAGGACCAGGGGTTGACGATCAACCGGGCCACCGTCGTGGCCATCTCCGCCTGCGTCACGGGCTCGGCCCTGTTCGTGGTCCTCGCCGTCAACGTGACCCAGGAAAACCACAAGGTCAGCTCGTCGGACGAGCTGACCATTGTGCTGCTGCTGGCTTTGGCCGTAGGTCTGTTCGGGACGCTCGCCCTGATGTTCAGGCACCGCATGAGCGCCTTCATCTATATCCTTGGCGCCGGTATCCTGTTCGGCTTCGTCGCCGTCCTGACCCGCATCATCGGCAAGCACCTGCTCGATCCGAACGGGCTGGGCGTCCTGAACGTGCCGTGGTATTCGGTGGTCGCCATCGCGGCCGCCGGCGGCCTGGGCTCGTGGTTCGTCCAGAACGCGTACTCGGGTGGCCCGCCGGACCTGGTGATTGCCGGGCTGACCGTGATCGACCCGATCGTCGGCATCGCGATCGGCATCACGATCCTCGGCGAGCTGCGCCCCGATGTCCACGCCGTGACGGCGATTGCGATGGGGGCGGCCGGTTCGCTTGCTATCGTGGGAGTGATCGCCCTGTCCAGGCACCATCCCGAAGTCACCAAGCGCAAGAAGGACGCGCGGAAGGCTGCGGGCCGGGTGTCGTAGGACATCGTCCAGACTTCAGCAGTCGGCCCGGCGCGCCTGCGCCGACGGCCAACCGGCCGCCACAGACCAGCTGCCCGCACCGTGACCACCAGGAGCTCTCCCCGTGACCATGCCTGACAACCAGCACCCGCTGACCATCCTGATTGCCGCGGACACGTATCCGCCCCACGTCAACGGCGCGGCCATGTTCGGCTACCGCCTGGCCAAGGGCATGAAGGCGCGGGGTCACGATGTTCATGTCCTCGCCTGCCGTCCGGACAAGGGCAAGAGCTACACCGAATTCAGCGACGAAGGCACCGTTCACCGGATCCGCTCGCACTCAGTTCCCACGCACGAATACTTCCGGATTACTTTCCCCTGGGAAATCAAGAAGGAAATCAGCCTGCTCTTCGACCGGATCCAGCCCGACGTCGTGCACATCCAGAGCCATTACATGATCGGCGAGCATGTGCTCTACGAGGCCGTCAAGCGCGGCATCAGGATTGTGGCGACCAACCACTTCATGCCCGAGAACCTGAACCCGTTCCTGCCGTTCCCGCAGTGGTTCAAGGACATCGTGGGACGCATCTCCTGGAAGGACATGGGAAAGGTCATGGGCCAGGCCGACGTCGTCACCACCCCCACGCCGCTGGCGGCCAAGGCCATGCACCAGCACGCCTTCCTCCGCAAGGTGCTGCCGCTCTCCAACGGCATCGACTCGGCCGCCTACGAACTCCAGCCCGGTGAAGAGCTGGTTCGCCACTCGAGTCCCACGGTGCTGTTCGTTGGCCGGCTCGCCGAGGAAAAGCACATCGACGTCCTCATCGACGCTGTCGCTAAGACGCCCAAGGAGCTGGACGTCCACCTCGAAATCGTTGGCGGCGGCGAAGTGCGCCCGGCCCTCGAGGCCCAGGTTGCCCGTCTGGGCCTGCAGGACCGGGTCAAGTTCCTCGGCCTCGCCAGCGAGGCCGATCTCCGCAGGGCCTACCTGGCGGCGGACTTGTTCTGCATGCCCGGCACTGCCGAACTGCAGTCGCTCGTGACGCTGGAAGCGATGTCCGCTTCCACGCCTGTCCTGCTGGCGGATTCCATGGCGTTGCCACATCTGGTGCGCGACGGCGAAAACGGCTACCTGTTCACGCCCAATGACAGCGACGACCTCGCGGCCAAGATGGTCCGTGTGCTGTCGTTGCCCGCCGATGAGCTGGCGGCGATGGGCAAGGCGAGCCGGGGGATGGTGGAGAACCACAGCCTCGAGCGTACCCTGCAGGCCTTCGAGGATCTGTACCGCGGCGCGAGCTACGACGACCTCGTCGTCTGATCAGGGCCACTACTATTGCTAGAGTGATTTTTGCCCGGAAACCGTCCGGCCCGATGCGGGCCGGATCGATTTCCGGGACGCGGGGCTATAGCTCAGCTGGTTAGAGCGCGGGACTCATAATCCTAAGGTCCTCGGTTCAAGTCCGAGTAGCCCTACATTCACGCGGAACCCTGGAAGGGATCCGCATTCACGGGAGCCGTGGCTGATGTTTCGACGTCGGCCCGGCTCCTTTGCTGTGTCCGGCTCCTTGTCCGGTTCCTTGTCCGGCCGGGGCCGATCGCCCTGTCCTGTGAGACGACTGGTCCGGGTTGATGCCCCTCGGTATGGCCTCCGTCACTTGCGGTGTTCCGGCGAATTGCGGTAAGTTACTGGTGAGTAACATTCCGCTGGCGCATCGCCCGCGTCATCCTGGTCGCTGCTGATCCCACGTGAAGGAACACCATGTCCAAAGCTGACATCGACATCAACAACCTCCCCTACGCCGATGGCGACTTCTTTGCGTTCGAGCAGCTGCTCAGCGGCAAGGAGCAGGACCGGCTC
>NZ_AUPJ01000260.1:17699-36541 GCF_000427315.1 Arthrobacter sp. TB 26 | reverse complement strand
CGCCTCCCAGCCGGGAGGACCGGCCCCCGGAAAGAATGACAGCATCGAATTCCACCGGCCCAGCCTAGCGCGGACCGGGCCAGACGGTCAGCCATTAAGCTCAGGCAGCGGCGGGCTGTGTCAGGCCGCGGATTCCGGCAGCAGGAAAGGGTCCCAGGCCGGCGTCGGCTTCTCCAGCTCCTTGATTTGCCACGTCGTGCCCTTGGGAGGTGCCGGGCTGAAGCTGAGCTTCCATCCCATCTCCCCTGGGGTGTGGTCGCCTTTGGCGTTGTTGCATCGCAGGCAGGCAGCGACGAGGTTTTCCCAGGAATCCGCACCGCCCCTGGATTTGGGCTGGACATGATCGATGGTGTGGGCCGCTTTGCCGCAGTACGCGCAGCGGTGCCCGTCCCGTCGGAGCACTCCCCGGCGGCTCACCGCCGTCATCGTGTTGTACCGCGGCCTGATGTAGCGATTCAGGAGAATCACCGACGGCCGGCCCAGGACATCCTGCGGTCCGACGACAGGATCGTCGCCTTCCGCCACGACACTGGCCTTTCCAGTCAGCACAAGGACGAGCGCCCGGCGGAAGGTCACAACCGCCAGCGGTTCATATCCAGCATTCAGAACGAGTGTGCGCATCCGCATACCTCTTCACGGCCGCACCCGCCAGGGGCACGAGGGCCGGCTGCCCTCTGCATGGTCGGGCTATGGATCGATAAAAACAAGAGTAGACATGGACATGCCAATTCGCCGAATCTTTTTTGCCCGCCGCGACCCGTGTCGGCTGAAGTTCACGCCCCGGCAACGCAAAGGACCCCCACCGAATGGCAGGGGTCCTGTGTTTTGCTGCAGCTGCTGTCTTAGCCGCCGACGCGGATGAAGACCGGGCCGGAGCCGACGTTGACGCTCTGCAGGGAGGTGGTTCCACCGTTCCAGCCGCCGTGAACGGCCATGCCGTTGCCGACGTAGACAGCGATGTGGGCCATGCCGGCGCCGCCGTTCTGGTAGTACGCGAGGTCGCCCGGCTTTGCCTCGGCGGCGCTCACGGTGCGGCCGAGGGACAGGTAACCTGCCGGCCAGCCGTGGTAGTTGATGCCCGCAGCAGCCAGCGCGTTCGTGGCGAGTGCGGTGCAGTCCTGGCTGACGCCGATCTGGGCGTAGGCAGCGGCGGCGATCGTGGCGCCCATGCCGCTGGCAACGGCCGGGGCAGCGGTGGCGCCGACCTGGGTGCCGACGGTCTTGGCGGTGTTGGCCGTGGAAGTCTCCTGGACCTTCACGACGGGCTTCGGGGCCTCGACGACCGGAGCCGGGGAGGTGGTGACGGCCGGCTTCTCGTAGGAGATCGCGATGGTGGAAGCTGCCGAGATGGTCGCCGGGGTGGCCGACTGGACTTCGAGCGTGGAAGCCGACGTGGATTCGCGCTGGACGTTGGCCTCAGCAGCGTTGGCTGCGATACCGCTGGTCAGGACGAGGCCGGAAGCGGCAGCGATAACCGCGGCCTGGCGGCCCATGCCACCGGCGTTGTCGCCGACAGCCTTGGCAATGACGGCCAGCGAGTTGGTCTTGGTGACCTCGGCGCGGTGCCGTGCGTTTGCACGAGTAGTCATTAAGTTCTCTCTTTCGTGATCCTGGGTCCGCGCTTTTCAGGCGCAGGCTGAGGACGCTCCGGCATCTTGGGGGTACGCCGGATCGCCCCGAAATGGGTTACTTAGCGAAGGGTGTACTGCGAAGACGCGCCAAAAGCGGGAACTGCATGCAGGTGCATGGCCTGCGGGCCGGACTCAGCAGAGATTGAGACGGCGGTACGGAATCCATTCCGGGCGCCGGCAAGGGCGGCACGAAGGTTGGATTCCAGCGGGCTCGTTAGAGCCGCGCAAGCGCGGTGACGCGCAGCATTGTGGCGTGAAGACACGAAAGTAGCCTCTCCCAATGCCTGCGAGGTGAGCTGTCGGATTCGGATGGGAGTCACCCGGCCGCGCTGCTTCCTGGGAAGCTTTGCGACTTAACCCCAAGGTCTTCTTGCGAAGACCAAAATTGGTTCCCCCGCCCCTGCCAGACGATGTAATGCGAACGGACCTTGAGCGGTGGCAGAGCTAGGCAATCCACTCAAGAGCGCCAACTTCGGAAAAGTTGGCGTAGGTCAAACGGTACAACAGTTGGGGCCCAATGTCACATTCGGATCACGGCGTGTCACAAGAATGCGAGAGTGTTCCATCAGCTTTGTTAGAGCCAGCCGGTCGGGTCAACGACTTCGCCGTTGACCATGACTTCGAAGTGGAGGTGGCAGCCCGTAGAGGCGCCGGTGGTGCCGCTGAGCGCCACGGCATCGCCGCGGGAGACCTGCTGCCCTACCTTGACGCTGGACGAGGACAAGTGGTTGTAGGTGGTCTCCAGGCCGTTGCCGTGGTCAATCACCACCCGGTTTCCTCCACCGTAGGGATGCCATCCTGTGAAGGTCACGGTGCCGCTTGCGGCAGCGTGGACGGCAGTGCCGCACTGGGCCGAGTAGTCCTGACCGCGGTGGAATTCCCCGGAGCCGCCGGTAATGGGGCTGACGCGGTAGCCGAAGGGCGACGCGGTCTTCATCTGGTCCAGGGGCGCGCCGAGGCTGCCCGAGGAGGCTGCCCGGGTGATCGAGCCGACGGACTGGGCGCTCAGCAACTGCTTGAGCTTTCCGTCCGGGTCACCCTGGGTGGTGATGGCGGTGCGGTTGAAGTCGATCTTGGCTTCGGCGGCGGTGACGTCCGGCTGGACCGCGGCCGAGACGGATCCGGAGGGGGAACCCGTGTTCGTGGCCATCACGGGGCCGGTCGCGGGGACAGTGACGGTGAGGACCAGACCCGTGGCGGCCAGCGCAATGCCGGCCTTTTGCCCAACGCCGCTGGCGGCGGCAAAGTCCGTTACCTGGCGGAACGGGCTGCGGCGGCCTCTTCGTTCATCACGGTGCGCGTCACGGGGGCGGTCTGCCATGACGGCGGCGGCCGGACGCGGCTCCGGAGCGGGACCGGACGCACGACGGCGGCCCCTGGCGGTCTGGGTGGTCAAGAACGATTCCTCTCTGGAGAAGCCTGCGGAGTTAGCTGTCGGATTCGGGTCAGAGAGATCAAAGACCCGGTCCGCCGTAGCAAGCATCCAGGCGCAGGGGCATCCATGGGAGTCCCTCGGTCGAGTGTGCTTGCCGCTGAC
Organism: Arthrobacter sp. TB 26; assembly: GCF_000427315.1. Taxonomy (GTDB): domain Bacteria; phylum Actinomycetota; class Actinomycetes; order Actinomycetales; family Micrococcaceae; genus Arthrobacter. Next base: position 33,373 of record NZ_AUPJ01000260.1, on the reverse strand, counting down.
GGACTTCACCCCAAGGCTGTTTAACAGCCAAAAGTGGTTCCCCCGCCTCTGCCAGAAGGTGACTCGGCGACTGATCCGCTGGCAGAGCTCGGCTTCGGATCAGATAACGCTTTGGTATCGGTACTAGTGATCAACTATAGGCGATTAAGCCGTCCAGAGATAAATCCGTTATCGGCCTGTGCACAACTCATGGGTGGTCCCATGAGCCCTGGGATAACTCCGGTTAGCCGACGGTAACAAAGACGTGGGCCGCGACCTCGGGCGGGAGTTCCAGGGCACCTTCGATATCGGGTACCCGCACCGAGATGTACTCCCCCACACGCTCCAGCGACACCAGTGCGCCGGGGCGGATGCCGCCCTCATCGAGCTGGACCAGCAGTTCCGGTTCCACCTGGATGGGCTCGGCAAGCCGGTTGACCCTGACCGTGGAGTCGGGCCCGTAGCCGGTCATGGCTTCGAGCAGGTTCACGACGCCGTCCGCGAGGGGCTGGGACGGCAGACCGCCCAGTTCCGCGAGACCCGGAATCGGGTTGCCGTAGGGCGAGACGGTGGGGTGGTTGAGCAGTTCGAAGATCCGCCGCTCCACCCGTTCGCTCATGACGTGCTCCCAGCGGCAGGCTTCCTCGTGCACGTAGGCCCAGTCGAGCCCGATCACGTCAGCCAGCAGCCGTTCGGCAAGACGGTGCTTGCGCATGACTTCGATGGCGCGTTTCCGGCCGGTTTCCGTCAGTTCAAGGTGCCGGTCGCCGGAAACAACCACCAGTCCGTCGCGTTCCATCCTGCCGACCGTCTGGGACACAGTGGGGCCGGAGTGGCGCAGCCGCTCGGCGATGCGGGCTCGGAGGGCGACGATGTTTTCTTCTTCAAGTTCCAGAATGGTCCGAAGATACATCTCGGTTGTATCGATCAGATCCGTCATTCAGCTCAGCTCCTCGAGCGCCGTCCTTGCGTGATTCCCACCGTACCGCGTGCTGCTGGCGCCCTGGCGGGGACCGCCGTACGTTCGCAGGCCAGCTTAGCCTAATTTGAATTACTCCGGATAATCTCAATGACCGGACTGTGACGGTCCTTTTTGCCTCCGCCGCGGGGCAGTCAGGCAGAATGAAACGACGGGCTCCGCTGCAGCCACCCTGCCGGGCCACCTCCCGAGCCACACTTTGTACCAGCCGAAAAATTGGAGCCACTGTGAGCGACACCAGCATCACGATCCCCGCGAACCTCCTTCCAAAGGACGGCCGGTTCGGCGCCGGGCCGTCCAAGGTCCGCCCGGAACAGATGGAAGCACTCGCCGCGGCGTCGAATCTGCTGGGAACATCCCACCGCCAGGCGCCGGTCAAGAACCTCGTGGGGTCGGTCCGGAACGGGCTCAGCCAGTTCTTCCGTGCTCCCGAGGGCTACGAGGTCATCCTGGGCGTCGGCGGATCAACCGCATTCTGGGACATCGCCAGCTTCGGCCTGGTGGAAAACAAGGCGCAGCACTTGTCCTTTGGCGAGTTTGGCTCGAAGTTCGCTGCCGCCACCAACAAGGCACCGTTCCTTGCGGATTCCTCCATCATCAAGTCCGAGCCGGGCACCCGGCCGGTGGCCCAGGCCGAGGCCGGCGTCGACGTTTACGCCTGGCCCCAGAACGAGACGTCCACCGGCGTCGCCGCTCCGGTCCGGCGTGTGGCCGGCGCCGATGAAGGGTCGCTCATCCTGGTTGACGCCACCTCGGCTGCGGGCGGGCTGGACGTCGACGTCGTCGAAGCGGATGTCTACTACTTCGCCCCGCAGAAGAACTTTGCGTCCGACGGCGGCCTGTGGCTGGGCCTGTTCTCCCCGGCAGCGCTGGAGCGTGCGGCCCGGATCAAGGCCGGCGGCCGCTGGATCCCGGACTTCCTGGACCTCCAGACGGCGATTGACAACTCACGGCTGAACCAGACCTATAACACCCCGGCCCTGGCCACGCTGGTCACCCTTGACGCCCAGGTGCAGTGGCTCAACGCGAGCGGCGGACTGGACTTCGCCTCGGCGCGCACGTCGGATTCGGCCGGACGGATCTACCGCTGGGCCGAGGCCTCGGAGTACGCCACCCCCTTTGTGGCGAAGGCTGAGGACCGCTCCAACGTCATCGCGACGATCGACTTCGACGGTTCCATCGACGCCGCGGCGATCGCCAAGGTGCTGCGCGCCAACGGCATCGTGGACACCGAGCCGTACCGCAAGCTGGGCCGCAACCAGCTCCGGATCGCGACCTTCGTGGCGATCGAGCCGGACGATGTGTCGGCCCTGCTGGAGTGCATCGACTTCGTCGTGGGCGAGCTGAAGAAGTAGCTTCCCGAAAAACGCGCGCTGTTTAGTCAGCGTCCGGCGGCGTCGTCCGGGGGTTTGGTCCCCGGCCGGCGCCGTTGGCGTCGGGGCCGGGGCCGTCGGTGTGGGCGGACACGACGCGGAAGTGGTGGATCCCGCGGGCACGGCGGTCGAACCGGATCCGCAGTTGTTGGGCCCGGACGATCCACACCAGCCCGATCAGCGCAGCGATCAGGCCGGAAGCGGCGGCGACGCTCAGGGACCAGCGGGGACCGGCGACGTTGGCGACCCACCCTACGAACGGCGCCCCGATGGGCGTGCCGCCCATAAAGATTGCCATATAGAGCGCCATCACCCGGCCACGCATGACGGGGTCCGTCGTGGTCTGCACGTAACCGTTGGCGCTTGTCATCATCGTGATGGCGAAGAGCCCCACCGGAACCAGCGCAACGCCGAACCAGAAATAGCTGGGGGCCAGCGCGGCGATGCCGGAGGCCACACCGAAGGCTCCGGCCGCTCCGAAGATGAACCGCAGCCTGGGCTTCTTCCGGCCGGCGGACAGCAGTGCTCCGGCGACGGAGCCAATAGCCATGATGGAGTTCATGAGGCCGAACGCGCTGGCATCCAGGCCGAATTCCGTTCCGACCATGGCCGCGATAAACAGCACGAAGTTCAGTCCCAGGGTCCCCACAATGAAGACAGCGACCAGCACCACCACGATGTCCGGCCGGAACCGGACGTAGCGCAGCCCTTCCCGGATCCGGCCCTTACCGGCCGCGGCCCGGGGCAGCTGGCGCAGCGAGGAGGTGGGGATCCTCCACAGGCTCAGGAGCAGCGCCACAAAGGTCAGGGTGTTGATCAGGAAGACCCAGCCCGGGCCGACGGCAACCGTGAGGATGCCGGCCACTGCGGGTCCGATCATCCGGGCCACATTGAAGGAGGCGCTGTTGAGGGCCACCGCGTTGGGCAGGTACTCGTCGCGGACCAGTTCGGAGACGAAGGTCTGCCGCACAGGGGCATCGAGGGCGGACACGACGCCCAGCAGCAGCGCGAAACCGTAGACATGCCAGAGCTGCGCCGCCCCGGAAATCACGAGGATACCGAGGCCTGCACTCAGCACAGCCATCGCGGACTGGGTCAGGACAAGCAGTTGTTTGCGGTTGAAGCGGTCGGCAACCAGCCCGGCCACGGGGGCGAGGAAGAGCTGGGGACCGAGCTGCAGGGCCATCGTGACGCCCATGGCGCTGGCATCGTGCTCGGTGAGGTGGTCAAAGACCAGCCAGTCCTGGGCAGTGCGCTGCATCCAGGTCCCGATGTTGGAGACGACCGCCCCGATGAACCAGATCCGGTAGTTCAGGATGTGCAGGGACTTGAAGGTGGACATCATGTCCAGCCCTCACTGTGCGCCGTCCCGGATGGTTCCAACCGCTAGTCAGCCTGCGCTGCGGGCAGCCCGTCGTCCGGAGCGTCCCCGGCAGCCGCTTCGGAGTCGTCGTCAGCATCATCGTTGTCAACGTCGTCGGCGTCGTATTCGTCGCCGGCGCCGTCGGCGTTGCCGTCAGCGTCGTCGGAGTCGTCCTCCGGCGCATCGTCGGCGTAGTCTTCGGGCGCGTCGCCAGGTCCGCCTGTGTCCTCCAGGGGAGCCGCGCTGGCGGCGTCGGCGGTTTCCTCGTCGCCCTGCTCGTCGCCCGGACGGACACGCTCGGCCCACGGGATCCATTCAGGCGCCAGGATCGAGTCCTCGGAGGGCAGCAGGCCGAGCTCGTCGACTGTCACAACCTTTGACCGGGAGTTCCGGGTCAGCACGGCGTACCACTGCCAGCCGCCGTAGCCGGCCAGCTTGGACTCGAACAGGTGCGTGACCAGGCGGTCGCCTTCGCTCTTGGCCGCGAGATGCCGGCCGATCTGTTCGGCGGGGGCGATGCCTTCGAGGGCAGCGCGCGCGTCGTCGACGGCGGCGGCCAGGAAAGCATCGGGCTTGCCGGTGCGCCAGACGGGAACCCCCGCGCGTGGCGTGGTGCCGGCTTTGGTTCCCGTTTTCTTGGTTTCCGGAGTCATCGCGGGGTCCTACGCGTCCAGCTCGTCGGCAACCTTACGCAGGGCGACCGCGATCGCCTTGCCCTTGTTGCCTTCCGGGTACTTACCCGCGGACAGCGTTCCGGACAGGTTGTCCAGGACGGAGACAAGGTCCTGCACCAGCGGGGCAAGATCCTTCGCGCTGGGCCGTTTGGCCTTGGCGATGGACGGCGTCTTGTCCAGCACGCGCAGGCCCAGGGCCTGGGCGCCCTTGCGGCCGTCGGCCACGCCGAATTCAACCCGGGTGCCGGCCTTGAGCTCGGTTACACCCTCGGGCAGCGCGGACTTCGGCAGGAAGACTTCCTGGCCGTCCTCGCCCGCGAGGAATCCAAAGCCCTTTTCCTTGTCATACCACTTGACCTTGCCGGTAGGCACGTAATCAACCTTCTTCGTTCTGCTGGTGACACGGCCGGCGGTCACCGCATCCGCATGGATATGCAGGTTCAGGGTATGACTGCCCGGACCGTGTTGGTCTGTTCCCTCAAGGTTATCCTGCCCAGTCCACTTTGGCCGTTTGGGGCGCGGGACAAGCCGGACTGTTAGCGTTAGCTCCATGACTCCACTGCGTTTCCGGCGGCCACTGTTGATCGTTGCGGCTGTTGCGGCCGTGCTGTCGCTCATGGCCGTCGGCGTCGTGATGGCGATGGCCTTCAACAATTCCGTGCCGCCCGCGTGGATCACCTCCACCGCCCTCTACGGGCTTCCGGTGGCGTTCCTGCTGATGCTCCTGCTTGTGCTCGACGGCGCCGCGGCCCGGCGGCGGAGCCGAGAGCCGGACGGAAGGTAGCGTTGCACTGATGTCCCTGATTCGCGCGCTCAGCAAGGAACTGCAGGCACGCAGCGATGACTCGTTGCGGGCCTTGTTCTCCGCGCGGCCGGACCTCATTTCCCCCGGCGTGCCGGACTTCGCGGCCCTCGCGGCCCGCGCCAGCGGCCGGGTCAGCGTCCAGCGCGCCCTGGAACGGCTCAACCGCCCGCAGATGCAGGTCCTCGAAACCCTGCACCTTTGCACGAATACGGACACCGGGCACAGCGCCTCCGCCCCGATGCTGAAGAAGCTGATCAATGGCGCCACGCTAACCGCACTTGAAAAGATGCTGCACTCGCTCCAGGAACTGGCCCTCGTCCACCGGGCGGAACCCCCGCACGGCGCCGCGCCGGCCGCCGGTTCGAAGCAGCGCTACTACCTGCCCGTGGGCAGCCTCAAGGACGTGATCGGGATCTACCCGGCCGGCCTGGGGCGCAGCTACACCGAACTCGTGCGGCTCCAGCCGGCCTTCGCGCAACGCATCGTGCAGCTGGTCGGGGAACTGCACCACCACGGCGCGGCCGTCTCCCCCGCGGCCACCCCCATGGAGGCGGCACTGTCGCTGCAGCACTGGACGGCCACGCCGGAATCCCTCCGACAGATCCTGGAGACCGCCCCCGACCGCACCACGGCGCTGCTCGCACGGTTCGGGAACTGGGCCATGGGCGCCGTTCCCCAGGCGCAACGGCGCGCGTCCGTGCTGCACGAGGCAGCCGACGTCGGGCCGGTGGACTGGCTCCTCGCCCGCGGGCTGCTGGTGCCGCTGGACGCCGCCCACGTGGAGCTTCCGCACAGCGTCGGGATCTCCCTGCGCGGCGGCTTCGTCATCGAGACGTTTGCGCTGACTCCCCCGGCACCGCGGCTGGGATCCACGTCCGCCGCACTGCGCCGCAACGCCGCCCTGGGCGCGATCGCCGAGACCCTGCGGCTGGTGGGCGAACTGCTCCACATCGTCCGGGAACAACCCCTCGTCACCCTGCGCAGCGGCGGTGTGGGCGTCCGGGAACTCAAGCGCCTGGCGGACGCGCTGCGGATCGAAATGCACGACGCCGGCGTGCTCGCGGAATTGTGCGCCCTGGCAGGCCTGATCCGGCTGGACGTGGACAGTTCCGCCTGGGTCCAGCCCGCACAGCTTGAGTGGCTGACGCTTCCGCGGCAGGAACAGTGGCTCTGGCTGGTCAATGCCTGGCTCGCCAGCGAGCGGGCGCCCTCCCTCGTGGGACAGCCCGTCAACGGCCAGGCCGCGGTCCCGGCCCTCCACCGCGGCCTGGCCGGCAACACCATCAATGCGCTCTCGGCCGAAGCCCAGCGTCCGGACGCCCCCGTGGTCCGGAAACGGATCCTGGAAATCCTGGCTGAACTGACCGGGGAGGCCGCCGCGCCGGACGGGCAGGCCCCGGTGCTGGACGCCGCCGCAGTGCTGGAGCGCGCCGACTGGGCCCAGCCCCGGATGGCCCGGCGCTTCAGCTCGCTGATCCGGGGGGTCCTGGCCGAAGCGGAACTGCTGGGACTCATCGGCTCGGGTGCGCTGAGCCAGATCGGGGCGGCCATCGCCGCCGAACAGCCCGACGAGGCGATGGGAATCCTGGGCGAACACCTGCCGGCAGCCCTGAACCACGTCCTGCTGCAGGCCGACCTCACGGCGGTGGCGCCGGGCTACCTCGCACCGGACCTTACCGAAAAGCTCCTCACCATGGCCGACGCCGAGGGCCAGGGGCCCGCCACGATCTACCGTTTCTCGGCCTCCTCGGTCCGGCGCGCGCTCGACTCGGGCCAGGACGCCCAGGGCATGCTGGACTTCCTGGGCCTGCACTCGGCCACGGCCATCCCGCAGCCGCTGAAGTACCTCATCGAGGACACCGCCGCCCGTCACGCCAGGCTGCGGGTGGGGTCCGCCGCGAGCTTCATCCAAAGCGACGACGAGACGGCCCTCCTCGAACTGCTCAACACTCCCGGCGCCTCCGGACTGGGTTTGGTCCGGATCGCACCCACGGTGCTGGTCTCGCACGCCGCTCCGCGGGAAACAGCACAGCTGCTCCGGAGCCTTGGGCTGTCCCCCGCGGTGGAAGAATCCGGGGCCGGGAGCATCCGGCTGCGCCGCACCACTGCCCTGCCCGGAAGTGTCCGGCCGGTCTACAGCGCCCCGCGCACCGCGCCGCCGGAGGCCGACGTCGACGCCCAGCTGGCGGTCCTGCGCAACGAACGGACTGCCGAGGGCGGCACCGCCGGTCATCCCGCCGCGGCCCCCGGCAGCGAGGAAGCAACCCAGCTCGGGCTGGAAACCCTGCAGAAAGCGATCCGGCTCAAACAGCGCGTGGTGATGAACATCGTCGACAGCATGGGGAATGCCGTGCGTGAAACGGTTGTTCCGGTAGCTGTGAACGGCGGACGGGTGCGGGTATTCGATCCGGCGAAGGAAACCGAACGCGTATTGTCCATCCACCGGATTATTGACGTAGAAGCCGCAGAGGAATTGCTCCAGTGAACGATGGACCGCTGATCGTCCAGAGTGACAAGACCATCCTGCTCGAAGTGGACCACGAACTTGCCACCGAAGCACGCCACGCCATCGCAGCGTTCGCCGAGCTGGAACGCGCCCCCGAGCACATCCACAGCTACCGGCTCACACCGCTGGGCCTCTGGAATGCCCGGGCGGCCGGCCTGGACGCCGAGAAGGTGCTGGACACGCTCCTGAAGTATTCCCGGTTCCCCGTTCCGCATTCCCTGCTCATCGACGTCGAAGAGACCATGTCCCGGTACGGCCGGCTGCGGCTCGAAAAGGACCCCCAGCACGGCCTTGTTATGCGCACCTCCGACTATCCGGTGCTGGAGGAGGTCAGCCGCGCCAAGAAGATCGCCCCGCTGCTGGGCCCGAGGATCGACGGTGAGACCGTAGTGGTGCACTCCTCCCAGCGCGGGCAGCTCAAGCAGCTGCTGCTCAAGATCGGCTGGCCGGCCGAGGACCTGGCCGGCTACGTCGACGGCACGCCGCACCCCATCATGCTCAACGAGACCGGCTGGAAGCTCCGCCCCTACCAGCAGCTGGCGATGGAGAATTTCTGGGCCGGCGGCAGCGGCGTCGTCGTGCTCCCCTGCGGAGCCGGCAAAACGCTCGTGGGTGCCGCTGCGATGGCCACCAGCTCCACCACCACCCTGATCCTGGTCACCAACACGGTGTCCGCCCGGCAGTGGAAGGACGAGCTGCTCAAGCGGACGTCCCTCACCGAGGAGGAGATCGGCGAGTACTCCGGCTCCGTCAAGGAAGTCCGTCCCGTCACCATCGCCACGTACCAGGTCCTGACCACCAAGCGGGGCGGCCTCTACCCCCACCTGGAGCTGGTGGACGGCAACGACTGGGGGCTGATCATCTACGACGAGGTCCATCTCCTGCCCGCCCCGATCTTCCGGATGACCGCGGACCTGCAGGCGCGCCGCAGGCTCGGCCTCACCGCCACGCTGATCCGCGAGGACGGCCGGGAGGGCGAAGTCTTCAGCCTGATCGGGCCCAAACGCTACGATGCGCCGTGGAAGGACATCGAGGCGCAGGGCTACATCGCGCCGGCCGACTGCGTTGAGGTCCGGATCGACCTGCCCCGCGACGAACGTGTGGCCTATGCGATGGCCGAGGACGCGGACAAGTACCGGCTCTGCGCCACGTCCGAGTCCAAGACCCTGGTGGTGGAGCAGCTCGTGGCCGAGCATGCCGGCGAGCAGTTGCTCGTGATCGGCCAGTACATCGACCAGCTCGACGAAATCGGCGAACGCCTGCGGGCGCCGGTGATCAAGGGCGACACGTCCGTCAAGGAACGCCAGAAGCTCTTTGATGCCTTCCGCGCCGGCGACGTGCAGACTCTCGTGGTGTCCAAGGTGGCCAACTTCTCCATCGACCTGCCGGAGGCTTCGGTCGCGATCCAGGTGTCCGGATCCTTCGGCTCCCGGCAGGAAGAAGCCCAGCGCCTGGGCCGGCTGCTCCGCCCCAAGAAGGATGGCCGCGCCGCACGCTTCTACTCCCTCGTGGCCCGGGACACCCTGGACCAGGAGTTCGCGGCAAAGCGCCAGCGTTTCCTGGCCGAGCAGGGCTACGCCTACCGGATCATGGACGCCAAGGACGTCGGGACCGCAAGCTAGCGCGCGCCCATTCAACACACATCCGGCATTCAGAAAACTCCCAGATTCTGGGAGCATCATGGGAACCATGAAAAAGACCGGACCAGAAGCCAAGCTGCTCGTCGTCGACGATGAACCGAACATCCGCGAGCTGCTGTCCACCTCGCTGCGTTTTGCCGGCTTTGAAGTCGTCTCGGCGTCCAACGGGCGGGAAGCCCTGGCGGCGGCGGATCTCCACTCCCCCGATCTGGCCGTCCTGGACGTGATGCTGCCCGACATGGACGGCTTCACCGTCACCCGCCGGCTGCGCGCCGCAGGCAAACACTTCCCCGTCCTCTTCCTGACCGCCAAGGATGACACCGAAGACAAGGTCATGGGCCTGACCGTGGGCGGCGACGACTACGTCACCAAGCCGTTCAGCCTCGACGAGGTCGTGGCACGCATCCGCGCCGTGCTGCGCCGCACGCAGCCCCTGCAGGATGACGACGCAGTCATCCGCGTCGACGACCTCGAACTCGACGACGACGCCCACGAGGTCCGCCGCGGCGGCACTGTCATCGAGCTGTCCCCGACCGAATTCAAGCTCCTGCGCTACCTCATGCTGAATCCCAACCGAGTGCTGTCCAAGGCCCAGATCCTGGACCACGTCTGGGAATACGACTTCAACGGAGACGCCTCGATCGTGGAGTCCTACATCTCCTACCTGCGCCGCAAGGTGGATATCGATCCCGACGCCCCGGCCCTCATCCAGACCAAACGGGGCGTGGGCTACGTGCTGCGGACGGCCGAGAAGCGCTGACCTTGTTGCTCCACCGTTGGAAGTCGGCGTCGCTGAGGTCGCAGCTTGTCGCGATCATGACCGCACTGATGCTCGTGGCCCTCGCCGCCACCGGCGCCGGGACCCTGACCCTGCTGCACAGCTATCTGCAGGGGCAGGTCGACGACAAGCTCCGGGCCGCCGTGGCCTCGGTGCGGCAGCAGCAGTCCTTCAGCCAGTTGCAGGACCAGAACCAGAGCATCCCCACCGACTACTCGCTGATGCTCTTCGCGCCGGGACAGCCGCCGCTGCCGTTCGGCGGCAACAAGGAAGTCCACCCGGACATCGCCGGCATCAGCGCCGCGGACGCCGCGGAACGCGAGCAGACGCCGTTCCAGGTCCGCGGCACGGACGGACACAACTGGCGGGTGGTCGCGCTCAACGTCGTCGACAGCAACGAGCGCAGCTCCGTGGTGGTGATCGGGCTACCCCTGTGGCCGGTCGATTCCGTGATGGAACATGCGGTCCTGGTGGTGGTCGGCGTCGGGCTGCTGACCCTTGTCCTGGCGTTCTTCATCGCCACCTGGAGCATCTCCCGGTCCTTCCGGCCGCTCGCCCGGGTCGAGAAGACCGCCGCGGCCATTGCCGCCGGTGATCTCTCCCGGCGCGTCGAAATTGAAAACCCCAACACCGAGGTGGGCCGGCTGGGCAGCTCCCTCAATGCCATGCTCGCCCACATCGAGACGGCCTTCGCGGCAAGGATGGCCTCCGAGGCGCGGATGCGCCGCTTCGCCGCCGATGCCTCCCACGAACTGCGCACCCCGCTCGTGACGATCCGCGGCTTCTCCGAGCTGTACCGGCACGGCGCCCTGTCCACCCCGGAGGACGTGGCCACCGCCATGGGGCGGATCGAAAGCGAAGCCAAGCGGATGGGAACCATGGTCGAGGACCTGTTGCTGCTGGCCAGGATCGATGAGCAGCGGCCGCTGCAGCAGAAGCCGGCCGATCTGCTGCTGGTGGCCAACGACGCCGTGGTGGACACCCAGGCGAGTGACCGCGGCCGGGTCATTTCACTGGCCGGGCTCGACGGCGGTCCGCCCGGGCCGGCGCCGGTCCTCGGCGACGAGGCCAAGCTGCGGCAAGTCGTGGGCAATCTCGTGGGCAACGCCCTGCGCTACACCCCCGAGGGCACGCCGATCGAACTGGCCGTCGGCGTCCGGGCCGGCGCCGACGGCACCCGCCAGTCCGTCATCGAGGTCCGCGACCACGGCCCCGGTGTCCCGGACGAGGAAGCCGCGCGGATCTTCGAGCGGTTCTACCGCGCAGACACCTCCCGCACCCGGGAGACCGGCGGCAGCGGGCTGGGACTGGCGATCGTCGCGGCCATCGTCGGCTCGCATTCGGGCACCGTCAGGGTCTCGAAGACCAACGGCGGCGGGGCCACGCTGGTGGTCAGCCTGCCGTACCTGGAGGAGGCCACGGACGATCCGGGTGCCGCTGCAGGCACCAGCGCGGGCGCGTCCTCCGGTGCCGGTTCCGGTGACGTTTCCGCGAACTAGCCTGTCCGCGATCCCTGCGGCCTTTTCCACATACCGCGACCGCCGGCTCGCCGGGGCACGGCGGCCTGCCTAGGCTCGCAGTGACCGGAAAGTCCGGATCAGCCACCCTAGAGAGGCCATCCATGAGCATCATCTCCGTCGACACCGAACTCCTGCAGCTCAAGTCGGCAACCGTGAAGGCCACTGTCGACCGGATCAGCGCCGACGTGCAGGCCATGAAACGCGGGCTCGACGATCTGCAGGCCACGTGGCACGGCTCGGCGGCCACCAGCTTCCACGCCCTGGTGGCCGAGTGGACCCTGACCCAGGGCAAAGTCGAGGCGTCCCTGGCGTCGATCAACCTGGCGCTGAACTCCGCAGCGGCGAGCTACGCCCAGGCCGAACTGAACAACACCCAGCGTTTCAGCTGAACGGCCGCCCGTCCGCCGGAGAAGGGCTCAGGCTTCGGGGGTGCCCTGGTGGAAGCGGAGCCGCCATTGCGCGCCGTCGTGGACCCACAGGGAGCTGCGCAGGGCAGTTCCCGACCGGGAGTGGCTGCGGTAGGTCAGGAGCACGGTCTGCTCCCCCAGCCTGTCGGCGCCGAGCACCTCCAACTCTGCGGGGCCACCGGGCTGCTCCTCCAGGGACATCATCACGGCGTCCCGGGTCCACATCCGGCCCGAGCTGCCGATTTCGGTGAAATCCGGGTGCAGCAGCACACCGGTACGGCCGATGTCGGCACGCGTTTCCGGCCGGAGGAGTTCACGCTCGAGCGCCTCGACGATGGCTTCCGGGCTCGCGTCGGTGCCCGGGGCGGGCGTGGTGTCCTCGTCGAACTCGCTGAAGAGGTCCGGCTCGTCGAAGAGTGAAGGCTCGGCGAACAGCTGCTGCTGACCGGCCGGCGCGGCCGCAGGTGCTGCCGGGGCCGGGGCCCCGGCTCCGAACCCGGGACCCTGGCGCACGGCGACGCCCTGCTGGTAGGCCGTGGCGGCNCCTGGCGCGGTCATCCGCTGCCTCGTTGAGGTCATGCCCGGCGTGGCCGCGCACCCATTCGAATCTGTACTTGCGGCCGACCAGCGCCTGGTCGATTTCTTTGAGCAGCTCGACGTTCATCACGGGCTTGCCGTCAGACTTGCGCCAGCCCTTGCGCTTCCAGCCCGGCATCCATTTGGTGACGGAGTTGATGACGTACTGGCTGTCGCAGAGGATGTGCAGATCCTCACCCGGCAGGTGGGCGGTGGACCGGAAGAGGTCCAGCACGGCCATAAGCTCGCCCATGTTGTTGGTGCCGTGCGGCCATCCGCCGGCCCGCCAGCAGTCGTCGTCCACGTACCAGGCCCATCCGGCCGGGCCGGGATTTCCTAAAGCCGAACCGTCGGCTGCTGCTGTAATTGTCACTGCACCATCCTGCCAGACCGTTGCCGCCATCGATGTCCCCGCCGGCGGTGAGGCTGGATTAACGCCGACGGCGGCCCCACCCGAAGGAGGGACCGCCGTCGTTGAACTGGACGTTCAGGGCTGATGTGCCCCGGAAGCCGGGTGGTTAGAAACCGCCCATGCCTCCCATGCCGCCCATGTCGTCGCCGCCGCCCATGGCCGGGGAGTTCTTCTCCGGCTTGTCGGCCACGACGGCCTCGGTGGTGAGGAACAGGCCGGCAATGGAAGCCGCGTTCTGCAGGGCAGAGCGGGTGACCTTGACCGGGTCGTTGATACCGGCAGCCAGCAGGTCGACGTACTCGCCGGTGGCTGCGTTCAGGCCGTGGCCTGCGGGCAGGCCGCGGACCTTGTCGACCACAACGCCGGGCTCGAGGCCGGCGTTGAAGGCGATCTGCTTCAGCGGGGCGTCGATGGCAACGCGGACGATGTTCGCACCGGTTGCCTCGTCACCTGTCAGGTTCAGGTTGGCGAATGCCTTGGCACCGGCCTGGATCAGGGCGACGCCACCGCCGGCGACGATGCCCTCTTCAACAGCAGCCTTCGCGTTGCGGACAGCGTCCTCAATGCGGTGCTTGCGTTCCTTGAGCTCAACTTCGGTTGCGGCACCGGCCTTGATGACTGCAACGCCGCCGGCCAGCTTGGCCAGGCGCTCCTGGAGCTTCTCGCGGTCGTAATCCGAATCGGAGTTCTCGATCTCGGCACGGATCTGGGAAACGCGGCCAGCGATCTGGTCAGCGTCGCCTGCACCTTCGACGATGGTGGTCTCGTCCTTGGTCACAACGACCTTGCGGGCGCGGCCCAGGAGTTCGAGGCCAGCGGTCTCAAGCTTGAGGCCGACTTCCTCGGAGATGACCTGGCCACCGGTGAGGATGGCGATGTCGGCCAGCTGCGCCTTGCGGCGGTCGCCGAAGCCCGGAGCCTTGACGGCGACGGACTTGAAGGTGCCACGGATCTTGTTGACGATCAGGGTGGCCAGGGCCTCGCCCTCGATGTCTTCGGCAATGATCAGCAGCGGCTTGGAGGACTGCATGACCTTTTCGAGGACAGCAACCAGTTCCTTGACGTTGGAGATCTTGGAGTTGACGATCAGGATGTACGGATCCTCAAGGACCGTTTCCTGGCGCTCAGCGTCCGTGACGAAGTAGGCGGAGATGTAGCCCTTGTCGAAGCGCATGCCTTCGGTGAGCTCCAGCTCGAGGCCGAACGTGTTCGACTCCTCGACGGTGATGACGCCTTCCTTGCCGACCTTATCCAGGGCCTCGGCAATCAGGGCACCAATCTCGTTGTCACCGGCAGAGATGGACGCGGTGGCGGCAATCTCTTCCTTGGTTTCGATTTCCTTGGCGGAGGCCAGGAGCTCGCGGGTGACAGCTTCGACAGCCTTCTCGATGCCGCGCTTGAGGGACAGGGGATCAGCGCCGGCCGCGACGTTGCGCAGGCCTTCCTTGACCAGGGCCTGAGCCAGCACGGTGGCGGTGGTGGTTCCGTCGCCAGCGACGTCATCCGTCTTCTTGGCAACTTCCTTGACCAGCTCGGCGCCGATCTTTTCGTAAGGATCGTCCAGCTCGATCTCCTTGGCGATGGAAACACCATCGTTGGTGATCGTGGGGGCGCCCCACTTCTTTTCGAGGACGACGTTGCGTCCACGCGGGCCGAGGGTGACTTTGACGGCGTCGGCGAGGATGTTCAGGCCCCGCTCAAGACCGCGGCGTGCCTCTTCATCAAATGCAATGATCTTGGCCATAACGGCAGTAGTCCTTTCGGGACAGTCGTTAAGAATGAACCTTAGCTGCGGTGCCCGCGACGGACGATCCTTGCCCGGCGGCCTCTGTATGCCGCTGGGCCAGGGATCTCACCCCAGCCAGGTGTTTCTTTCGCTCCAGGATCGGCTGCTGCAACTTCGCGGCCGGGCGAACCGGGCGTCGTTTTAGCAGTCAATACGCGGGAGTGCTAACTCAATAATTAGCACTCCCCCGGGGAGAGTGCAAGCAGTGGGCGTGCCGGAAGGCCGGTATCGGCCAGCTGGCGCCGCTCGGGAACGACTCAATACGCTACGGGCGATTAACTCCCGCTGCTGCTGGCTGTTTCGCTGCCGGTCATGGTCGCCATGTTGTCCGCCCCGTAGGTGTAGACGACGTAGTTTGCGGAGCTGACGTCCCCGTGTGCATCGAAGCCGATCCGCCCGGATTCCCCGTCGTAGTCGGGGCGCTTGCCGGCCCGGAGAAGGTCGAGGCACTCCTGGTAGCTCTTGCACACCGCGGTTTCGCCGGAGGGCGCGTCGCCGGAGGCCTGGGCCTTGCCGCCCGAGACGGCGATCAGGCCGGCCGCAATGGAGGCTCCGGCGTCGTCCTGCGCGGCGGCGGCCGCGACGGCGGCGAGGTTCACGGCGTCGTAGGTCTCCGCGGCGAAGGTCATGTCCTGCAGCTGCGGATCCACGGACACCAGTTCGGCCTGGAAGTGTGCGGAGGCAAAGGTCCCCGGAAGGATCCCGCGCGTACCGTCGAGGGCACTGGAGCCCAGCCCTGAACCGTACTGGCTGACCGCCCCGTCGCTGAGAATGAGCTTCTTCCCGGCAACCCCGGCGTTGTTCAGCTCGGCGATGGCGCCGTGGGCTCCTGCGCGGGAGACCAGCACGACGGCGTCGGGAGCCGCGGCTTCTGCG
>NZ_AUPJ01000260.1:14933-17689 GCF_000427315.1 Arthrobacter sp. TB 26 | reverse complement strand
GCCTGCTGCGCCTGCCCCGGGGCGAACCCGGTGACGGCGACGGTCCCGAGGCCGGACTGTTTGGCCGCGGCGGCCACGGCGTTGGACACGTCCTTGCCGTAGCTGCCTTCCTCGTACACGACGGCAATAGTCGCCGCGCCGCTGTCCTTGGCGAGCTTGACGAGGACCGGGGCCTGCGCGATGTCGGCCGCCGAGGTGCGGAAGTAGTAGCCCTTGCTCTCATAGCCGCTGAGCCCGCTGGCGGAGTTAGCGGGCGAAATCATGGCGATCCTGGCATTGGACAGGACATCGATGGCGGCGGGCGCCCGGCTGGAGTCCGTCGGACCGATGACGACGTCGGCTTTGGCCGCAACCAGCGCCTTTGCCTGCGCTGCGGTGTCCCCGCTGATGGTTGTCGGGAGCAACTCCACTGGCTTGCCCTTGTGACCGCCGGCAGCGTTGATTTCCTTGACCGCAAGTTTCGCGGCGGCCAACTGGGGGGCGTTGAGGAAATTCTGCGGGCCGGTGTTGTCAAGGATCAACCCGATCCGCAGGGTGCCGTCACCGCTCGCGTCGGCCTGCTGCACGCGGGCGCCGCCCGTCGGGCCCAGGCATGCGGTGGTGGTCAACGCTGCCACTGTCGCCACGGCGGCGGCCCGGCCCAGCTGCAGGGCCACAACCCGGCGTCGGACTGTGCTGGCGGCGGCCTTTCGGGCAGTGGCTTTTTCGGCAGGGTCCTGCGGCGCGTTCGCTGCGGCGGTGAAGGTCACGGGGCGGGCCGGACGCTTTCGGCCTGCGGCCCTTTTTCGCCCTCGCCGACTTCGAGCTCCACGCGCTGGCCCTCGTCCAGGGCCCGGTAGCCGTCCCCCGCTATGGCTGACCAGTGCACGAAGACGTCGGCCCCGGAACTGTCCACGGTGATGAAGCCGTAGCCCTTTTCGGCGTTGAACCATTTGACGGTTCCCAATGCCATGGTGTCCACACTTTCAGTCGGCTGGCGGGCGCCCCACCACAAGGTGGGCCTCGGAATGCAAATACTGTACCCACAGCCTCAGGCAGTGGCGCAGGACGGGGACGGTTCCGGCAGCCAATAGTTATTCAGGCGTCACCGGAACGGATTACTTGAAACCGGGAGCCAGGACGACGACGAGCGGCAGCTGGAATTCGGCCGAGTCCACCACGGTCGGGATGCCGAGGAGCTGGCCCAGGGCCTCGGCGTTGCCCTTCTGCGCGGCGCCGCTGTAGAAGATCACGGAGCGCTGCTGGGGCGCCCCGCCCCAGTTTCCGAGTGTGCCGAGGGTCCAGCCCGCGGTGGAGACTGTACCGCCCACGCGGTTCGCCAGCCCCGCAGTCGTGGTGCCGTTGAAGACCGCCACCGGCTGGGTCTTATCGATGGCGGCAACCGCCGAGGGGGTAGCGGAGGGCGTCCCAGACGGGGGCGGGGTCTCGCTGGGCGCCTGGCTCGCGGGGGCCTCGCCGGACGCCGTGGGAGCGGGGGACGCAGCGGCGCTGCTGCCACTCTGCTCAGCCGATACCGCCAGGGTGTCTCCGGCGGAGGTGAAGCCGAGTTTCGGCATAAACAGGAAGGCCACCAGGCCGATGGCCAGGGCTGCGGCGCCGACGGCCAGGATGGGAACCAGACGGCGGCGGTGGCGGGATTCGGCAACTGCCCGGTGGACACCCTGACGTGCGGAGGTCTCCGGGACCCGATCAAATTCATCCCGAGCGTATTTGGTCATGGTGAAACGGTGTCCTTGCTGATTTCTGACGAATTGACCACGCCTGCTTCCGCGCGGGAATCCGCGCATCCGGCTGTGCTTTACGCGTCTGAGCCCAAACGGCGGGCAGTTCGCGCACGTTGGCGTGACGTACGTAGTCTACGCAATCTCTTCACCAACATGGGATCGTGGGCCAGTGCATCCTCGGTGTCGATGAGGGCATTGAGGATCTGGTAGTAGTGCGTGGCGGAGAGGTCGAAGAGCTCGCGGATGGCTTGTTCCTTGGCGCCGGCGTACTTCCACCATTGCCGTTCCAGCGCAAGCATCTGCTGGTCCCGGCTGCTCAGCGGCGACTCGGGGCTGGTCCCGGCGGCAGGCGATTCCGCCGTCGAAAGGGGCTCTTGCGCTTGTTCGGCCATGACACACTCCCTGCTTGGTCCGGTACGGCTGGATCCGGTGAAAAGTCTTCCCCCATGCTACGGGCGAATAACAGGGTTGTCATTTGCCACCCTGCGAGAATGGGCCCTGTGCCTAACACCGACTCCCTTGATTCCGATGCCCTCTTCGAACTGGTGCCCGCGCCGAGCCAATCCGTCAGCTTCGCGGAGATGGCCAGCCTGCCATTGAATGAACTCGTGGCTGCCGACTGGGCCGGGGCGCTGGCCCCGGTCGAGGGGCAGTTGCGCGACGTCCTGGCTTTCCTGGGCCGCGAAGTTGCCGGCGGCCACGATGTCCTGCCGGCGCCGTCAAAGGTTTTGCGGGCGTTCCGGCAGCCCCTGGCGGGCGTCCGGGTATTGATAGTGGGCCAGGACCCGTATCCGACCCCCGGCCACGCGGTCGGGCTGTCCTTCGCCGTGGACGGCGCCACCCGGCCCATCCCGCGCAGCCTGGCCAATATCTACAAGGAGCTCGACGCCGACTTGGGGCTGCCGGCGCGAGTTCACGGTGACCTCAGCGGCTGGGCGGACCAGGGTGTGCTGCTGCTGAACAGGGTCCTCAGCGTCAGGGCAGGGGAGGCCGGCTCGCACCGGAACAAGGGCTGGGAAGCCATTACGGCGG
>NZ_AUPJ01000260.1:0-14925 GCF_000427315.1 Arthrobacter sp. TB 26 | reverse complement strand
GATCCGTGCCGTGGCGAACCGTGTCACCGCCGACGGCTCCCGCGCGCCGCTCGTGGCGGTCCTCTGGGGCAGGGACGCCGGGACCGCCCGGCCGCTGCTGGGTACCACCCCGGTAATCGCGAGCGTCCACCCGAGTCCGCTCTCAGCCTCGCGGGGCTTCTTCGGCTCCCGGCCGTTCAGCCACACCAACACCCTGCTCCAGGAACAAGGCGACGGCACTGTGGATTGGGAGCTCCCGCCGCTCCCCTAGCCAGCTTCACAGTCAGGGTTCCGCACAGGCACTTTGGCTAGGCTTAGTCCTATGACTTCAGTCCCCGCTGCCACCTCGGCCACCCGAAAATCCCGCCCGCAGACCAATCTCACGGTCTTGCGCCGCGAGCAGCTCTCGCCTCACATGGTCCGGATCATCGCCGGGGGTCCGGGTTTCGCCGGCTACGTGAACAACGGCTTCGTGGACCGTTACATCAAGATCGTGTTTCCGCAGCCCGGGGTCGAGTACCCGGAACCCCTGGACCTCTGGGAGATCCGGGAGACCTTGCCGCGCAATCAGTGGCCGCACACCCGGACCTACACGGTCCGCTGGGTCGACGAGGCGGCCGGCGAAATCGCCATCGACTTCGTGATCCACGGCGACGAAGGCCTCGCGGGTCCGTGGGCGGCTTCCGCCCGGCCCGGCGACGCCTTGGTCTTCACCGGCCCGGGCGGCGGCTACAACCCGGATCCGGCCGCGGACTGGTACCTGTTCGCAGGCGACGAATCCGCCCTGCCGGCCATCGCTGCCTCCATCGAATCGCTGCCGGCGGATGCCCGCGGCATGGCCTTCCTCGAGGTGGACGGCGACGCCGATATCCAGGACATCGCCGCGCCGGCCGGCGTCGAGCTGTACTGGCTCTTCCGCGGCGGCGTGCCTGCCGGCGCCAGTGACCTGCTGGTTACTGCCGTGCGCGATTCCGTCTGGCCTGGCGGCCGGGTGCAGGTCTTTGCGCACGGTGAGCGCGGCTACATGAAGAGCCTGCGGGGCGTGCTCTACGCCCAGCGAGGTCTGGAGCGCTCCCAGGTCTCACTGTCCGGCTATTGGGCGAAGGGCCGGGTGGAGGACGACTTCCAGGCCGAGAAGAAGCTCCCCATCGGGCAGATCTAATAGCGGAAGATCTGATAGCGCAAAATCTGACGGTGCCGCGGAGTCTCCCCACGTTTGCCATCACGACGCCGGGACTCGCCGGACCGGCGGCCCNCCCGACACTCCGTCGGGACCCGGCAAAGGTGGGGGAAACCCGGTGGCGCAGGGTCCACAGGAGATTTAGCGGCGCCGCGCCCGGCGTCGTTCGTTGCTGGCCAGGCTGCGGGTCAGAGGCCGGGCGAGCGTGTCACCGAGCACAATGCCGGCCGCGACACCCATCACGATGGCGCCGGCATTGAGCATGCCCCCCGCACCCAGCAGGATCTCCGATTCCTCAATCGTCAATACATACATGGACCGGAATATGGTGAGGCCGGGCAACAGGATCAGGGCGGCGGGAACTGCCACCACCAGCTGCGGGGCCCCCATCCGAAGTGCCACCACGCGGGCCAGGAGCCCGATGACGACGGCTGCCAGTGCGGGCGAAAAGCGCACCCCTATGCCGAGGGCGTCGCCCCCGATCAGGACCAGATAGCCGACCACGCCCACGGCCGCCGTCGGCAGGAGCAGGGTCCAGCTGGTCTGTTCGGTGATGCCGATCATCAGCACCGCGATGGCGATCAGAATGACCACCACCCATAAGGGATACGCCGGCGGGAATGTTTTGGTGACGTCGATGGGTTCCATCGCCATCATGTCCCCCACCACGAATCCCACGGCGATGCCGGCGACGAGCGCGCCGAAGGTCAGCATCGTGGAGAGGAACCGGCCGGCGGCCGTGACCGGGAAGCCGTTAATCGCATCCTGCACCGAGGAAACCAGCCGGCCGGTAGGCAGGAGCAGCAGGATGCCGCCGACCACCACGATCTCGGGCGCGATCTGGAAGCCCACAAGGCCGCCGAACCGCCACAGGAGCAACGCGATAAAGGTGACCAGGAACGAGCAGGATGCCGTGATGAAGAAGTCCGGGGTACGCCAGCGGCCCAGCTGCCGGGCCAGCAGGCTGACCAGCAGGTTGGACAGGAAAGCCACCGCGGAGGCACCGGGTCCGCCGCCCAGCACGCCGACGAAGGCGGCGGAGAAGACCCCGAACGCCACCGTGACCATCCAGCGCGGGAAGGGCTTGGCGCTGCGGGTGATCTCCTCCAGCCGGCGCACGGCCTCCTCGCGGCCCACCCCGCCGGCCACGATTTCCGTGACCAGCTGGTGCACCTGGGAGAGCCCGGCGTAGTTGTTGGTCCAGGACCGGACCACGCGCAGCAGCGAGATGGGGGTCTGGTCCTTGGGCGCATAGTTGATGGCAACGGACTGGTTGGTGATGTCCACTTCGATGTGCTTGAGGCCCAGCGCGGCCGTAATGGCGATGATGCTGGTTTCGACTTCGAGGGCGCCGGCACCGTACCGGAACATGGACTCGGCGAGGTGCAGCGCGAAGTCGATGGTCTTGCGGGCGGAGGTGTCCACCCCGCCCACCTGGATCATCGGGTTGGCGTAGGGGCTGCCGGCGAGGCGGTCCACGATGCTCATCGGTGCGGTCGGCGGGTTTTCCCCCTGGACCAGCCGGCGCAGCATCCGCTTGGCCGCGGCATTCTGGCGCACCTGTGTGGGAGACATCGGCTCGGTCTTGGGCAATCCGTCGGTGTGCGGCCGTCGGCGGCCGTCGGTTTCCTTGGTCATTCCGGCGTCCTCAAATTTCCGTGGCGGCCGGTTTAGTAGAACTGCTGGCCCGTGCGGCGGGTGTAGAGCTGGCGGGCCACGCGCTCCCCCGCGGCCATCCAGGCCTTGTACTTCAGCGGATTCAGCACCTGGTCGTAGCAGCCGACGAAGTCGGTCACGGTCTTGCTGAAGCTGGTCTTGAAAAGGCCCAGGCCGTGGAACGGGTTGGACGTGTCCTTGAGCTGGTCGCTGGGCGGCGTGCCGCAGAAATCGTATTCGGTGCAGCCGAGTTCCTTGAACTGGTTGATGGCCGTCCACTGCACCAGGTGGGAGTCACCGTACTGGTTGCGCTTCTGCAGCGAGCCGCCGTCCTTGTACGTGCCCTTGCGGCCGTAGTTGATGACGAAGGCGCCGACGGAGGGCACGTCGTTCTCGTAGACGAACAGCAGCCGTCCCTGGTCGCGCTTGATGAAGTTGGTCCAGAACTGGCGGTAGTACTCATATTCGCGGACCCGGACCTGGGACTTGGCTTCCACGGTGTTGGTCATGAGCGCATACATGGCCCGGAAGTTCTCGTCGGTGGGTTCCACGTTGCGGACCTCCACACCCTCGCGGATGGCGCGGCGGACGGCGTTGCGGCCGCGCGAGTGCAGGTTGCGCAGCAGCTGGTTCTCGTCCGGTGAGATGTCCAGCAGGGCCGTCGAGTCGTTGGGCTGCAGGTTGTGGGTCTTAACCAGGCCGGCACCTTCGATCACGTGCCGGGCTGCCTCGGAAAGCACGATATCCGGCTCGATCTTGATGGCGAAGACTCCCAGCCGGGCACGCTTCACGAACTCGGCGTTGGCGGCGGCCATGCCGGGGATGTCCTCGACAGCAGCCACATCCGGGCCCTTGATCAGGTACCAGAGCTTGCCGAGCAGCGGGAAGGACTTCTCCAGGACAAGGTTGTAGCTCGTGTAATCGGCCGTCTCGTATACGAGGTGCAAGGGCTTCCAGCCAAAGTGCTGCTTGACCTCGGCGAAGGCCTCCGACTGCAGGAGATTGCCGCCATTGGGGTTCGCAGTGACGTGGGTGTCCCAGTTGGCGATCTCTTCGGCAGAGGCGAAGCGGGCGGTGAATTCACGCAAGGGTGCGGCATCCAATCATTGCGGTACGAGCGTCGGCGGCATGCGGACATGCAGCCTCAAGTCTATCCGGCCCGGCCCATGCTCCTGCCCGGAACGGACCCGCTACGCTGGAAGTATGCCGCCCGATCAGCAACCAATGACCGCAGGATCCGGAACCCAGGAACCGGCAACCGGACGGCGCACGCCGGGCGCCCAGCTGCTGGGACTGCTGGTCTTCCTCGCGGCCTCCGCCCTGGTTGCCGGGCTCGGCGGACTGGCCACGGCCAACAACGTCAACGGCTGGTATGCCACCGCGGACAAAGCGCCGTGGTCGCCGCCGAACTGGGTGTTCGGGCCGGTCTGGACCATCCTCTACATCGCAATGGCCGTGGCCGCCTGGCTGGTCTGGCGCCGGCGGTCCGACGGGACCAGGCCCGCCCTCACCGCCTACGCCGTGCAGCTTGCGCTCAACGTGCTCTGGACCCCGCTCTTCTTCGGCCTGTACCCAGCGCTCGGCACGCCGGCTCTGTGGATCGCCTTCGGCATTATCGTGGCACTGGCGGTAGCCGTGGCCGTCACGGTGCTCTACTTCGGACCGATCAGCCGCACAGCCGGGCTGCTGATGCTGCCCTACCTGACCTGGATCGTCTTCGCCTCGTCATTGAACCTCTGGGCCGCGCTGAACAACTGACTCAGCACTCCACGACGTTCACGGCGAGGCCACCCATGGCGGTCTCCTTGTATTTGGAGCTCATGTCCTTGCCGGTTTCCCGCATGGTCACGATGACCTCGTCGAGGGACACCCGGTGCGTGCCGTCGCCCCAGAGCGCCATCTTGGCGGCGTTGATGGCCTTCGCCGCGGCGATCGCGTTGCGTTCGATGCAGGGGATCTGCACAAGCCCGCCGATGGGGTCGCAGGTCAGGCCGAGGTTGTGTTCCATCGCGATTTCCGCGGCGTTTTCGACTTGCTGCGGCGTGCCGCCCATAACTTCGGCCAGTCCGGCGGCCGCCATCGACGACGCCGAGCCCACCTCACCCTGGCAGCCGACCTCGGCACCCGAGATCGAGGCCTGTTCCTTGTACAGGACCCCGATCGCGGCCGCGGTCAGGAGGAACTTGACCACAACGTCGTCGCGGTCGGTCTGGGTGGCCTTGTCCATGCCCGGGGCGAAGTGCAGCGCGTAGTAGAGCACGGCCGGGATGATGCCGGCGGCGCCGTTGGTGGGCGCGGTGACGACGCGGCCGCCGGAGGCGTTCTCCTCGTTCACGGCGAGCGCGATCAGGTTGACCCATTCCTGCCAGTACTTCGGGTCCCGGTAGTCGGGGTCTTGGCCCTGGGTTTCCTTCATGAGGCGTTCGTGCCAGTCGGGCGCACGGCGGCGGACCTTGAGGCCGCCCGGCAGGAGCCCCTCGCGTTTGAGGCTGACCTCGACGCAGCCTTCCATCACGGAGTAGATGTGCAGGAGACCTTCGCGGATCTCCGCCTCGGTCCGGGCGGCGCGCTCGTTGACGAACATGATCTCGCCGATCGAGAGGCCCTTGGACTGGCAGCGGCCCAGCAGTTCCGCGGCGGTGCGGAAGGGCAGGGGCAGTTCCTTCTTGGATTCGTCGAGTTCCTTCAGCGCGGCGTCCTCCTCGCCCTCGCGGACGATGAAGCCGCCGCCGACGGAGAAGAATGTGGCGCTGTGCAGGACTCCACCGTCCGCGCCGGACACGGTGAACGTCATGCCGTTGGTGTGCCGCGGCAGGATGGTCAGGGGCCGCAGGACCATGTCCTTCACGCCGTAGGGCAGCGGTACGCCTGTTCCGTCCCCGGCACCGGCCAGCTGCAGGGTGCCGGTCGCGGCGATGGTGGCGAGCCGTTCCTCCACTTCCTCGGGGAGGATCAGCTCGGGGTGAAAGCCTTCCAGGCCAAGCAGGATGGCGGTCATGGTGCCGTGGCCGTGCCCGGTGGCGGCGAGGGAGCCGTAGAGGTCCACGCGCAGCCCGGTCACCCCGTCCAGCACACCGGAGGTCTTAAGCTCTTCGGCGAACACCGCCGCAGCCCGCATCGGGCCCACGGTGTGTGAACTGGAGGGCCCTATTCCGATGGAAAAAAGGTCGAAGACTCCAACGGCCATGGTCGGTTCCTAACTGGCTCTAACTGTGTCCCGGCAGATGGTCCTGCCGGATGGCGGTGCGGCCGCCGGTTGGCTGCTGTTCCGCCGGATGCACGACGCCGGGCGGCAGCTTGTGGCGGCGGCCCGGCGTCGTGATCTGTACTGCTTCTACTACCTGTATTACGGGCTCTACGCGAGGTTGGCAACCGAGGGGTAGAGCGGGTGGGCGGCGGCGAGGGCCTCCACCCGATGGCGCAGACCGGACAGGTCGGCGCCGGCGTCGGCGATCAGCGCCTCCGCGATGATATCCGCAACCTCGGTGAACGCCGCCTCGCCGAAGCCACGGGTGGCCAGCGCGGGGGTTCCGATCCGCAGCCCCGAGGTCACCATCGGCGGGCGGGGGTCGAAGGGGACGGCGTTGCGGTTGACGGTGATGTCGATTTCCGCGAGGCGGTCCTCGGCTTCCTGGCCGTTGAGCTCGCAGTTGCGCAGGTCCACGAGGACCAGGTGCACGTCGGTGCCGCCGGAGATCACGTTGATCCCCTTGGCGGTGACGTCCGGCTGGACCAGCCGCTCGGCGAGGATCCGGGCGCCGGCCAGGACACGCTCCTGGCGTTCCTTGAACTCCGGGGACGCGGCGATCTTGAAGGCCACGGCCTTGCCGGCGATGACGTGCTCCAGCGGGCCGCCCTGCTGTCCGGGGAACACGGCCGAGTTGATCTTCTTGGCGATGTCGGCGTCGTTGGAGAGGATGATGCCGCCGCGCGGACCTGCGAGGGTCTTGTGCGTGGTGGACGTGGTGACGTGCGCGTGCGGCACCGGCGACGGGTGCAGCCCGGCGGCGACGAGCCCGGCGAAGTGGGCCATGTCCACCATGAGGTAGGCCCCGACCGAGTCGGCGATCCGGCGGAACTCGGCAAAGTCGAGCTGCCGGGCGTACGCGGACCAGCCGGCGACGATGAGCTTCGGCTTGTGCTCCTGGGCAAGGCGTTCGACCTCGGCCATGTCGATCCGGTGGTCGTCCTCGCGGACCTGGTATGGGATCACGTTGTACAGGCGGCCGGAGAAGTTGATCTTCATGCCGTGCGTGAGGTGCCCGCCGTGCGCCAGGTTCAGGCCCATGATGGTGTCGCCCGGGCGGATCAGCGCGTGCATGACGGAGGCGTTGGCCTGCGCGCCGGAGTGCGGCTGGACGTTGGCGTACTCGGCGCCGAACAGGGCCTTGACCCGGTCGATCGCGAGCTGCTCGATGACGTCGACGTGCTCGCAGCCGCCGTAGTAGCGCTTGCCCGGGTAGCCTTCAGCGTATTTGTTGGTCAGCACGGAGCCCTGCGCCTGCATGACGGCCTTGGCGGTGTGGTTCTCCGAGGCGATCATCTCCAGGCTGTCACGCTGGCGGGTCAGCTCGGCGTCGATCCGGGCAGCGATCTCCGGATCCAGCGCGGACAGGTCCGCGTCCAGGCTCGCGGAAACAACCTGCTCGAACACGGTCTCGGTGCCGGTCGCTGCGCCGCTCACAGGTCGCCGCCATTCTTGGACGCGTAGTCCTGGGCGGAGAGCAGCGGGCCGTCGGATTCGGCGGCGACCTTGAAGAGCCAGCCGGCGCCGTAGGGGTCGCTGTTGATCAGTGCGGGATCGTCGACGACGGCGGGGTTGATTTCCGTCACCTCACCCGTCACCGGGGCGTACAGGTCGGAGACGGATTTGGTCGATTCGACCTCGCCGCAGGTCTCCCCCGCGGTCACCGCGGAGCCGACCTCGGGCAGGTCCACGTAGACGATGTCGCCGAGGGCATCGGTGGCGACGGCGGAGATGCCGATGGACACAACGTTCCCGGCCTCCCGCGCAACCCACTCGTGCTCGTCGGAGTACTGCAGTTCAGGGGCAACTCTTGCCATGTGTTTTTCCTAAGTCTTGGAGTGGTCGTTGGTGCTAAATCTATTGTGGCTGGGTTGCCTACCGACCGTGGCCGGGTTGGGTGGCGGATGAGCGAATTCCTCCGCGTGCTCGGTCGCGAAGGCGCCCGCTGGGCGGACGCGACGCTCCCTTAGACGCACGCTTCCGGAATCCCCTCATCCGCCGCTATTCAGTTCAGTTTTCGGGACCAACAGTTTTTGAAAGGACCGGTTCCGGAAAGGAACCGTGGCCGTTCGTATTCTTCTAGAGCCGACCCTCGGCAGCCAGTACTGGATCCAGCACCTTTGGCTTTCGAAGGCGCCCGGTTCCGTTGGTCCTGTTGTGGTTCTTGGTCCTAAAGGTGAGTTGAACACGAGGTGCCCTGCAGGGCCCCTTCGGGCCCGGCATCCGGCAGCATGCGTCTAAGGGAGCGTCACGTCCGCCCAGCGGGCGTCTTCGCGACCGAGCATGCAGAGGATGTCGGGTCCGACGGGCCAACGCAACCCGGAGCCGGGAACCGCTGGGGCACCCGGCTTCCTAGAGGACCCGCTGGACTACTTGACGCGTTTGTAGAAAGGCAGTGCGACAACTTCGAAGGGTTCCGTTTTGCCGCGCAGGTCGATGTCGAGGGCTGTGCCGGGTTCGGTGAACTCGACGTCGACGTAGGCCATGGCGACCGGGTAGCCCAAGGTCGGGCTGGGCTGCCCCGAAGTGACTTCGCCGACCGTGGTGCCGTCCTTCAGGACCGGGTAGTGGCCGCGGCCGGCCCGGCGGCCGAGGCCTTTGAGCCCGACCAGCTTGCGGCCGGTGGTGGCGCCGGCGCCGGCCTCCTTTTTCGCGGCGAGGGCTGCCTTGCCGACGAAGTCGCCTTCCTTGGAGAGCGCCACGACCGGGCCCAGTCCGGCGGCGAACGGGTCGCCGTCGAGGGAGAGCTCGTTGCCGTAGAGCGGCATGCCGGCCTCGAGCCGGAGCGAGTCGCGGGACGCGAGCCCGGCGGGCGTCAGCTCGCCTTCCTCGGCGATGGCGATGAGCGCCTGCCAGAGGGCGGCGGCGTCGGAGTTTGCGACGAAGATCTCGAAGCCGTCCTCACCGGTGTAGCCGGTGCGGGCCAGGAGGAGTTCCTTGCTGGTGCCGCCGACCATGAAGGGGACGTCGACGGCGGCGTAGTACTTCAGGCCGGTGACGAGCTCGTGCCGGGCGGCGGGGACCAGACGGAGCAGGATGGCCTCCGCCTTGGGGCCCTGGACCGCGATTAGCGAGGTCTCGGCGGAGGCGTCGTGGACCGTGACGTCAAACCCGCCTTCTTGGGCAGAACCAGCCCGGTCGGCCAGGGCCGCGGCGACCACCGTGGCGTTGCCCGCGTTGGGGACCACGAGGAACTTGTCCGTGCCGTCGGCGGCGGCCGGACGCCGGTAGGTGATGAGGTCGTCGAGGATCCCGCCGTCCTCGTTGCAGATCAGCGAGTACTTGGCCTTGCCAACCGCCATCGCGGAGATCTTGCCGACCAGGGCGTAGTCCAGGAAGGCCGCGGCATCGGGCCCGGTGACCCAGACTTCACCCATGTGGGAGAGGTCGTAAAGGCCCGCCGACGTGCGGACGGCGTGGTGCTCGGCAAGTTCGGAGCTGTACTTGAGCGGCATCTGCCAGCCGCCGAAATCCGTGAAGGAGGCGCCGAGCTTCTTGTGCTCTTCGTACAGGGCCGTGTAGTTCTCAGTCATCGTTGGCTGTCCCTAGTTGTTAGAGGCGGAGTTGGCGGAGTGGTCTGCTGTGTCTTCTTCGAAGGCCTCGAGGGGAGGGCACGAGCAGATCAGGTTCCGGTCGCCGGCGGCGCCGTCGATCCGGCCGACCGGCGGGAAGTACTTGTCCTGCTTGAGCGTGTGGACCGGGAAGACGGCCTGTTCGCGCGGGTACCCGCGGGCCCAGTCGGTGCTGATGACGGCGGCGGCGGTGTGCGGGGCGTTGCGCAACGGGCTCTGCTCGACGGTGAAGTCGCCGTGCGCCACCTGGTCGATCTCGGCGCGGATGGATTTCATGGCCGTGATGAAGCGGTCGATTTCGCCGAGGTCCTCGGACTCGGTGGGCTCGACCATCAGGGTGCCGGCCACCGGGAACGCGAGGGTGGGTGCGTGGAAGCCGTAGTCGATGAGGCGCTTGGCGACGTCCTCGGCGGTCACGCCGGTCTTGGCCGTGAGTTCGCGCAGGTCGAGGATGCACTCGTGGGCGACGAGTCCGCCTTCGCCGGTGTAGAGCACCGGGAAGAAGTCGTTCAGGCGGGCCGCGATGTAGTTGGCTGCGAGCAGGGCCGACTTGGTGGCCTCGGTGAGTCCCTGGCCGCCCATGAGCTTCACGTAGGCCCAGGAGATCGGCAGCACGCCGGCCGAGCCGTAGCGGGAGGCGGAGATCGGTGTGCCGTCGGCGCCATCGGCCGGATCAGCGGCGTTGCCGGGCATAAAGGGTGCCAGGTGGGCCTTGGCAGCGACCGGGCCGACGCCGGGGCCGCCGCCGCCGTGCGGGATACAGAAGGTCTTGTGCAGGTTCAGGTGCGAGACGTCGCCGCCGAACATGCCCGGCTGGGCCAGCCCAACGAGGGCGTTGAGGTTGGCGCCGTCGATGTAGACCTGTCCGCCGGCGGCGTGGACTGCGTCGCAGACCTCGCGGACGTCGGCGTCGAACACCCCGTGGGTGGACGGGTAGGTGATCATGATCGCGGACAGCGCGTCCTTGTGCAGTTCGATCTTGGTCTGCAGGTCGGCGTGGTCGATCGTGCCGTCGGTGGCGGTGGCCACGACGACGACCTTCATGCCGGCGAGCACAGCCGAGGCGGCGTTGGTGCCGTGGGCGGATGCGGGGATGAGGCAGATGTTGCGCTGCGCCTGACCGCGGGAGTGGTGGTAGCCGCGGATGGCCAGCAGGCCCGCCAGTTCGCCCTGGGACCCGGCGTTCGGCTGGATGGAGACCTGGTCATAACCGGTGATCTCGGTCAGCTGGGCCTCGAGGTCCTCGATCAGTTCGCGCCAGCCGGCGGTCTGGGATTCGGGGGCGAAGGGGTGGATCGAGGCGAATTCCGGCCAGGAGATGGCCTCCATTTCGGCCGTGGCGTTCAGCTTCATGGTGCAGGAACCCAGCGGGATCATGGTGCGGTCCAGCGCGAGGTCGCGGTCCGAGAGGCGGCGGATATAGCGCAGCAGCTGCGTTTCGGACCGGTGGGTGTTGAAAACCGGGTGCTGGAGGTAGTCGGAGGTGCGCTCGACGGCGGAGTCCAGGCCGAACCCGGAATCACCGTCTGATTCTGCGTCTGCGACGCTGGCGCCGAAGGCCGCGACGACGTCGGCGACGATGGCCGCCGTCGTGGCTTCATCGGTGGAGATGCCGACAGTGTCCGCGTCGACGGCGCGCAGGTTGATGCCCTTGGCCTCGGCGGCGGCGATGATCTGCGCGGACTTGCCGGGCACGGAGACGGTGACAGTGTCGAAGAAGCTGGTGTGCAGCACGTCCAGGCCCGCGGCTTTGAGCGAGGCTGCGATGGTCCTGGCGTGGCCGTGGGTGGTCTCAGCGATGGCCTTCAGCCCGTCCGGCCCGTGGTAGACCGCGTAGAAGGAAGACACGATCGCCAGCAGGGCCTGCGCGGTGCAGATGTTGGACGTCGCCTTCTCGCGGCGGATGTGCTGCTCGCGGGTCTGCAGGGCCAGCCGGTAGGCGGGGACTCCGGCGTTGTCCTTGGAGACGCCGACGAGGCGCCCGGGCATGGACCGCTCGAGGCCCTTCTGGACGGCCATGTACGCGGCGTGCGGGCCGCCGAAGAACAACGGCACGCCGAAGCGCTGGGCGGAGCCGACGGCGATGTCCGCGCCCTGCTCGCCCGGGGACGTGATGAGTGTCAGGGAGAGCAGGTCCGCGGCGACGGTGACGAGCGCACCGCGTTCCTTGGCCTCGGCGATCACGGCCGTGTGGTCGAACACGCGGCCGGAGACGCCGGGCTGCTGCAGGACGACGCCGTTGATGACGCCCTCGGGCAGGCCCTTGGAGAGGTCGGCGACCTCAACTTCGAAGCCGAGGGCCTCGGCGCGGCCCTTGACGATCGCGATGGTCTGCGGGAGGCAGTCGGCGTCGAGGACGGTCTTGCCGTCGTGGGCCGCCTTGTTCTTGTTGGCCCGGCGCATCATCAGCACGGCCTCGGCGACAGCGGTGGCTTCGTCCAGCAGCGAGGCGTTGGCGATGGGGAGCCCGACGAGGTCCTGGACCATGGTCTGGAAGTTCAGCAGCGCCTCAAGCCGGCCCTGCGAGATTTCCGGCTGGTACGGGGTGTAGGCCGTATACCAGGCCGGGGCCTCGAGGATGTTGCGGCGGATCACCGGCGGGGTGAGGGTGTCGTAGTAACCCTGCCCGATCATCTGGACGGCAGTCTTGTTCTTCGCGGCGAGCTTGCGCAGTTCGGCGAGGACTTCAACTTCACTGAGGGCTTCGGTGAGCCCCAGCGGGGAGTCCTGCCGGATGTCCTTCGGGACGGCCGTGTCCACAAGCGCATCGACGGTGTCGTAGCCGACAGCCTTCAACATGGCGTCGACGTCGGCCTGGCGGCGGGCGCCGATGTGCCGGTCAACGAAGGACGTGGAGGCTGAGGTAACAGTCACAAGGAACTCCATAACTAAGGCGGCGCAGGGTACGCCGCATTGATTCGGGTTCCTCCCCGCTCTGTATTGGACCTGAGAGTTTCCGCGCGGCCCCGCTCTCGCAGGGCTCCGCTTGCACCGTCGGTGAGCACAGCATGTCAAAAGACAGCCTGCTACTTTCCAGAGTTGCCTTGCCGCGGCGGTACATGGGCCTGAGAGATTCCTGGGGAGGGTTTGCTCCTACGGCGCCTGCTTGTACCTACTTGCAGAACTCTCCCGCCGCAGATCAAAGGCATATTCAATTGCTCGTGACCGCAGTCACAGCTCCCATTGTCCTACGCCGGGCGAGCGTCCGCAAACCAGTGACCGGGCGTCCGCGAGAATGACGCGCAGGGCTGCCGGGCTCAGCCGCGGAGCCGCTCGAGGGCGGTGAGCAGGCTTTCGACGTCGGGGCCGACCTCCGGGAGCGGCCCGCCCGGGCCGCGCGCCAACATGGCGTTGAAGTACAGCCCGTCCCCCATGTACAGGACGGGCTTGGCCATGGCGGGGCCGACGTCGTCGGCCAGCAGTTCCAGCCAGCTGGCTTGGACAGCGGCCATGCGGCGCAGGGTTTCCTGGTGGGCCACTTCCGCCAGCCGGGTCGCGGCGACGAAGACCCGGTCCAGCGGCGTGTCCGCCCAGACGGAGGACTTGATGAAGAACGCCGCGGCCCCTTCCGGCGCGGCGGCCATGGCGGCAAGGTCCTCGGCGAGCAGCCGGTCCAGCCGTTCCAGCAGGACGGCGATCATCGCCTCCTTGTTGGGGAAGTGGTACAGCAGCCCGCCCTTGGACACACCGGCCAGCCGGGCGACGGCATCGAGCGTCGCGGCACGCTCACCCTCTTCAATCAGGAGGGATTCGAACGCATCGAGGACGGCTTCGCGGGCGACGGGTTTTCTGGCCATGGTTCCTATCATGCCCCGCCGAGGGGGCCGTCACTCAAACTCAGCATTTCCTAACTGTACCGTCCAGACGGTACAGTTATTGTCATGAGCAACACGCCCCTCTCCCGCAGCAGCACCGGCACCGGCACCGGCACCGGCGGCAACTACGCCGCCGGCGCACCGTCGAACCAGGCACCGCGGGCACCGTGGCGCGACTGGCTGGCGCTGGCGCTTCTGATGTTCCCGGTGCTGCTCGTGGCCGTCGACAACACGGCCCTGACCTTCGCACTGCCGGCCATCGCCCGGAGCCTCGACGCCTCCGGGGTGGAGCTGCTCTGGATTGTCGACGCCTACCCACTGGTCCTCGCCGGCCTCCTCGTGGCGATGGGCAGCCTCGGTGACAGGATCGGCCGCCGCCGGCTGCTCTTCATCGGCAGCACGGGGTTCGCTGCCGTCTCGGCGGTCACGGCCTTCGCCCCCAGCGCCGAGTGGCTGATTGCCGGCCGCGCGGGATTGGGCTTCTTCGGCGCCATGCTGATGCCGTCCACCCTGTCCCTGATCCGCAACATCTTTCCCGAGCCGAACCGGCGGCGGCTGGCCGTGGCCATCTGGGCCGCCGGCTTCTCCGGCGGCGCCGCGCTGGGCCCGATCTTCGGCGGCTGGCTCGTGGAACACTTCTGGTGGGGCGCCGTCCTGCTGGTTGCCGTGCCGATCATCCTGCCGCTGCTGGCCCTCGGTCCGGCACTGATCCCGGAATCCCGCGACCCGAACCCGGGACGGGTGGACATGCCCAGCATCGTCCTGTCCCTGCTGGTCATGGTGCCGGTGGTTTACGGCATCAAGGTCCTGGCCACGCACGGCGTGGCAGCGGAACCGCTGGCGGCCATCACCTTTGGCCTGCTCATGGGGTATGTCTTCATCCGGCGCCAGCGACACCTCCTGACGGCCGGCCAGGCACAGGGCACCCCCGGGACGCGCAACGGCACTGCTCCCCTGCTGGACCTCAGCCTCTTCGGCAACCGGGTCTTCAGCACCGCCATTGTCGCGAACGTGCTGGCGCTGTTCTCCTTTAACGGCTTCATCCTGTTCCTCGCCCAGCACCTGCAGCTGATCGAAGGGCAGTCTCCCTCGGAATCCGGGGTCGCCATGGTCCCCGCCCTCATCGCCACCGTCCTGGCCGGCCTGCTGGTGGTGCCGCTGGTGAAGAAGGTCCGCCCTGGTTTCGTGGTCGCCGGCGGGTTGCTCCTAAGCGCCGCAGGCTACTTCCTGGTGGCCTTTGGTGATCATGGCAACGGCCCGGCGCTGCTGCTGGCGGCCCTGCTGGTGCTGTGCCTCGGCGTCGGCGCCGCGGAGACCATCTCCAACGACTTGATCCTCGGGGCGGCCCCGGCGGAGAAGTCCGGGGCGGCGGCCGCGATTTCCGAGACCGGCTACGAAGTCGGTTCCCTTCTCGGCACCGCCATCCTGGGCTCCATCCTGACGGCCTCCTACCAGGGCAATCTCCGGCTGCCCGCC